>CANGDZ010000085.1 GCA_947452785.1 Comamonadaceae bacterium
CGCTGTAAAGCAGCCAATCCACCGATGGCACAAGTCCGGACACTCCAGAAAGGCGCGCCAGCGCCATCTCTGCTTTTCGGTTTGGCTCCACATAGCTGTGAGGGTCAATGCTCGGCGTCGAAGGTGGAAGCGCAAAGGGCACGAACGCATTGACCTCCTCCCCAAGAGTGGTGGATTGTTCGTAAGTACCTGTTGCACGGAACATATTCAAGATTTCTTTAATTTGATTTTTCATTTTAAAGGATTCTTTAATATAAATGCAAGCCATTGAAGAATTAGGTAATCCCAAGCAAACAGCCTGTACGCTTCCTGCTGCGGCAAAACCATCGTTCTTGAGAGCCTTACGAAGCCTTTCGACTTGAGGCTACAGCTGCTAAATATCTGTGTCTTCAGACATCTCCAAAGCGTCATCCACTTCGATGCCGAGATATCTCACTGTGCTTTCCAACCTATGTCCTGAAGTCCATAGGTTGGACTATTTCCCGTGTCGGACTATGTCCCGCTGCAAGCCTAACCGCCAGTGGCCAGGCAAGCAATTAGAGGGACTGAAGTTGAAGTTGAAGTTGAAGTTGAAGTTGAAGTTGAAGTTGAAGTTGAAGTTGAAGTTGAACTTCAGGTCGTACTGGATTTTGTTATTCCATTGCCCAAAAACTCCATGGAGGTACAAGCATGGACAGTGGCTGGTGCGAAGGAGACGCAAACATTGCCCACGCTTACAGGGTGCAGGCTACTGAGATAAACCACCAATCTCTACCGTGTACTCCAAGACTTCGTCCATCACCGTAACTTCGCTCGGAAGTCTGTAAACAGTCTGTAAGAGCTTTGACCAAGAAAAAAGGCCAACCGGTGAGGGTTGGCCTTGATTCGCTTGGAACCCGCATGATTGCTGGGTTTCCAGAGATGGTGCCCGGGGCCGGACTCGAACCGGCACGCCTTGCGGCGGGGGATTTTGAGTCCCCTGAGTCTACCAATTTCACCACCCGGGCGGGTAACTTGTGAAGTCTTAGATTATGGCATATTTTTGGCGCTGTTTTGGTTGGCGTTTCAAAATTGTCAAGGTTTCAGCCGTCCGCCCAGTGGCTGGTGGGGTTATGGCTTGCCTCGCTGGCGGTGCTGCGTTGGGGAGAAGATTCAGTCATCCATTTCCCGGGCCGAGAGGGCACTTCAATAAGGTGCAGGTGTGACGTTCAGCTTGATCGTCGGGCCCGGATCACGCGGCAACTGAACAGAGTATTGCTTGCCGTTGAATTCGTAAGTGACGTTGTAACCCATCACGCGATTTTCAAAGACGTTTTGTGTCGTGCAGTTCTGCACTGTTTGTGTTTGAGGCGCAGGTGCCCCTTCAATGTTATTGCCCAAAATGGCGCCGCCAAAAATTCCCAGCATGGTTGCGGCTGTTTTGCCGTTGCCGCCACCAATTTGATTGCCCAAAACGCCCCCAGCAATAGCACCCATCGCAGCACCCGCACCGCTCTTGTTCTGTTGGACTGGCGCTTGCTCTTGTGAACAAACTTGGCGTGGCACGGCCACTTGTTGAATGACTTGCACGGAGGATATGACTTTGCCAACTTCTTGGGCGGAGGCCAGTGCGCCGATGCTCAGAAGTGCCAAAGCGACGATGAGTTTTTTCATTTTTACAGCATGTGAATTTCAATACGCGAATGCTACATGAAACTAACAAAATCAATATTTTTTGGAGGTAAAAAGTGAGTAAATCTTTCCTTTACACGCAAGGCAGTCCCTCCCAGTCGGTGGTGTAGTGGGGTGACTTTCTTTCTTGTTTCATTTGCCAGGCGCTGTAGGCGCCTTGGCTGGAGACTTTGACTGTGCCTCGGCCATAGCGTTGGTTTAAGTGGTCGAGCGTGCTCATCAGCGGCGTCTGGGTTGGGGGCTCGGGCTCGAGCCAGTCGGTTTGCTGCAGCCCGCTTGGGGTAATGTCGCTGAGCATCACGCCGGCTTTTTTGTAAAGGTAGTCGGGTCGGTACATGCGCTCAGTCAGCGCTGCGGCCCAGCGGTTCACCACCAAGCTGTCGCTCGTGGCTTGTGGCAGCGGCACAGCCAGACAGGGGCTGTACTGCGGCTGGTCTTTGCGAAAGCGGTTGGTTTGCAAAAAAACTTGAATCAGCGCCGCCTGCGAGTCTTGAGCGCGCAATTTGGCGCAGGCGTTGGCCACAAAGCTGCTGATGGCGTCTTGCAGCACGGGCAGCTCTTGGACCGGTTGGCCGAAGGAGCGGCTGGCGATGATTTGTTTTTTGGCGCTGGGCGCTTCTTGCAGGTCCATGCAGGCGGTGCCTTGCAGCTCGCGCTGCGTTTTTTCCATCAGCACGCCAAAGGCGTTGCGCAGCGTGGGCGTGTGGGTGACGCGCAGGTCTTGCACGGTGTGAATGCCATGCGCTTGCAGCTGCACCGTCAGTCGGCGTCCCACGCCCCAAACTTCGCTCACGGCAATTTGTGTCAACAGCCGGGTCTGCTGCTCTGGGCTCAGCGCGTTGTAGTTGAAGACGCCTTGGGAGCGTGGGTGTTTTTTAGCGATGTAGTTGGCCAACTTGGCCAGGGTCTTGGTGGGGCCGATGCCCACGCACACGGGTATGCCCGTCCAGGCGCTGACGCGCTCGCGAAGGGCGTAGCTCACGGCTTTCAGCTGCGGTGTGCCGGTCAGGTCAACAAAGCATTCGTCGATCGAATACACCTCTTGCCGGGGCGAGTACTCGCTCAAGATGCACATCACCCGGTTGGACATGTCGGCGTACAGCGCGTAGTTGGAGCTGAGCGCCAAGATGCCGTGCGCCTCCGCCAAGGCGTGGACTTCAAACCAGGGTTGCCCCATCTTCACGCCCAAGGCCTTGGCCTCGTTCGAGCGCGAGACCACGCAGCCGTCGTTGTTCGACAGCACCACCAAAGGCGTATCCCTCAGGTCCGGGCGAAAAATCCGCTCACAGGAGACATAAAAGTTGTTGCAGTCCACCAGGGCGAACTGTTGCACAGGCGCAGACATGGGTGCAGACATCGATTCAACACAGCTTGTGCAGGTTGTAGGTCACCACGCCCCACACGGTGAGGTCGTCTTCGCCCTTGATCAGGCGCGCGGGGTAAATGGGGTTCTCGGCCATCAGCTTGACCACGCCGCCTCGGCGGTAAAACCGCTTCACCGTGAACTCGTTGTTCAGCAGGGCCAGCACGATGTGGTTGTGCTTGGGGTCCATGCTGCGGTCCACCAGCAAGGTGTCGCCCTCGTAGATGCCTGCGCCGGTCATGGAGTCGCCTTTGACCCGAAACAGGTAGGTGGCCTCTTTGTTGCGAATCAACTGCTCATTGAGGTCGATGCGTTTTTGGGTGTGGTCTGCCGCCGGTGACGGGAAACCGGCGGGCACAGCCCAGCCGCACAGGTCCAGTACGAGCGGGCTGTTGCCCAGGGGTTGCGGCGCAGAGCTTGAAAATGAGGAAACTGACATGGCTTCATCATACTGTTTAAAAACACAGTATTTCAGGCGTCCACTCAAATGCCAGTGATTGCACCCGGGCGTCAGCCCTTGACTTTGAACTATGGCACAGTGGAGCCCATGAATTTTCCAACCATTGAAGACGCGATCGGCAACACGCCGCTGGTCGCCTTGCAGCGACTCGGAGCGGCCGACGCCACCGCCCACGGTAACGTGATTTTGGGCAAGCTCGAAGGCAATAACCCCGCTGGCTCGGTCAAAGACCGGCCCGCCCTGTCCATGATCCAGCGCGCCCAGGAGCGCGGCGAAATCAAGCCGGGCGACACCTTGATCGAAGCCACCTCCGGCAACACCGGCATTGCCCTGGCCATGGCCGCCGCCATCAAGGGTTACCGCATGATTTTGATCATGCCCGAGGACTTGTCGATCGAGCGCGCCCAGACCATGAAAGCCTTTGGCGCCGAGCTGATCTTGACGCCCAAGAGCGGCGGCATGGAATACGCGCGCGACCTGGCCGACAGCATGGCCGCGCAGGGCAAGGGGCGGATTCTGGACCAGTTTTCCAACCCCGATAACCCGCGCATTCACTATGAAACCACCGGCCCCGAAATCTGGGCGCAGACCGGCGGCAAGATCACCCACTTTGTCAGCGCCATGGGCACCACCGGCACCATCACTGGCGTGTCGCGATTTTTGAAAGATAAGAACCCGGCCATTCGCATCATTGGCGCGCAGCCTAGCGAGGGCTCGCGCATTCCCGGCATTCGCAAATGGCCTGAAGAATATTTGCCCAAAATTTACGACCCCACTGCCGTGGACGAGCTGGTCTTGGTGAGTCAGGGTGACGCCGAAGAAACCTGCCGCCAAATGGCCCGCACCGAAGGCATTTTTGCCGGTATCTCGGCCGCCGGTGCCTGCTGGGTGGCGCAGCAAATTTCTCGCACCGCGCGCGACGCGGTGATTGTGTTCATCGTCTGCGATCGCGGCGATCGTTATTTGTCGACCGGTGTGTTCCCCGCCTGAGCGGGAGGCGCACGGCGATTTCTTTTACAGAAAGTCCTTCATGTCTGAATTTCGGTTTTGCCCGATGTGTGCCGAGCCTTTGGCTTGGATACCCCAAATGGAAGATGGCGGCGAAAAGCTGCGCCTGCGTTGCGGAGGCTGCAGCTACACGCACTGGAACAACCCGACCCCCGTGCTGGCGGGCATTGTGCAAGTGGGCGACGAGATTTTGTTGGCGCGCAACGCGGCCTGGCCGGGTCGCCGTTTTGCCTTGATCACTGGCTTTATGGAGGCCGGCGAGTCGCCCGAAGAAGGCATTGCACGTGAGATTGCCGAAGAAACCAATTTGAATGTCAGCGCCTTGAAGCTGGTGGGCGCTTACGAGTTCAAGCGCATGAACCAGATCATCATTGCCTACCATGCGGTGGCCGATGGCGAGGTGCGTTTGTCGCCCGAGTTGGCCGAGTACAAAATGTACAAACCCGAAGACATCATTTGCTGGCCCGCCGGCACCGGCTACGCTGTGGGCGACTGGTTGCGCAGCATCGGCATTGAGCCACGCTTCATGAGTTGGGAAGAGCGTTACGGCAACCCGGAAAAGCCCGCATGAGCTTTGACAAAGAAATCGACACCTGCGGGCTGAACTGCCCGCTGCCTATTTTGAAGGCCAAAAAGGCGCTGACCGACATGACCTCAGGTCAGGTGCTGCAAGTGCGCGCCACCGACCCGGGTTCGGTGCGCGACTTTGAAGCCTTTGCGCGTCAAACCGGCAACGAGCTGGTGTCCAGCACGGCTGAGGGCGTGCAATTCGTCTTCAGAATGCGCCGACGCTGAAGACGCGGTTTTTTACAGCGCCAAGCCTTTGAGGTAGGCGCGAAACGAGTCACCGACTTGCGGGTGCTGCAAGGCCAGCTCCACCGTGGCTTCTAAAAAGCCTTCTTTGCTGCCGCAGTCGTAGCGCTTGCCTTCGTATTGAAAGGCGTACACCGCTTCGCGCGCCATCAGGCGGGCAATCGCGTCGGTGAGTTGAATCTCGCCGCCCACGCCGGTGGGCTGGTTGCGGATCTCGTCAAAAACGCCTGGCGTCAAAATGTAGCGCCCGGCCACGCCCATGCGCGAGGGCGCTTTTTCAGGGGCAGGTTTCTCCACAATGTGCTCGACGCGGATCAGTTGCTTGCCCGCCGACTCGCCTGCCACAATGCCGTAGCGGCGTGTTTGGTCCAGCGGCACTTCTTGCACCGCCAACACCGAGCGGCCTTGTTGACTGAATGCGTTGACCATTTGGGCCAGCACGCTCGGGCCGTTCGGTTTGCCGATCATCAAGTCGTCGGCCAAGAGCACCGCAAAAGGCTCGTTGCCCACCAAGGGCTCGGCGCACAGCACCGCGTGGCCCAGACCCAGCATGCGGTTTTGCCGCACATAGGCGCAGACCATGTCGTCAGGTTGCACCGAGCGCACCAAGGCTAAGAGCTCGTCTTTGTGTGCGGCTTCGAGTTCGGTTTCCAGCTCGTAGGCGGTGTCAAAGTGGTCTTCGATCGCTCGCTTGCTGCGCCCGGTGACAAAGATCATGTGGCGCACGCCGGCGGCGTAGGCTTCTTCGACCGCGTACTGAATCAGCGGTTTGTCCACCACCGGCAGCATTTCTTTGGGCGCGGCTTTGGTGGCCGGCAAAAAGCGCGTGCCCAAACCAGCGACGGGGAAAACGGCTTTGCGAATGGTGTTGTGAGTCATGGTGCGGTGGTTTTTGAATAGGGATCAAGCCAAGCGGGTGAGCTGTTCACGCATCTTAACCACGGTGTCTGAAAAGTCCGTGACACGCTTTTTCTCCAACTCAATCACGGCCGGTGGTGCTTTGGCCACAAAGGCTTCGTTGCCCAGTTTGTTTTGGGCTTTGGCGATCTCGCCTTCTAAGCGGGTGATCTCTTTGCCCAAGCGAATTTTTTCGGCCGCCACGTCGACTTCGATGAACAAGCACATGCGCGTGCCGCCCACCATGGCAACGGGGGCCGACTGTGCAGCGGCTTGCCAGGCGGCTTCGTCGTCAAAGATTTTGACTTCACTCAGTTTGGCCAGCGACTGCAGCACGGCCGCGTTGGCACGCATGAACTCGGCATTGCCCAAGGCAAACAGCGGCATCTTGGTGGAGGCGGGCACGTTCATCTCGCCGCGCAGGTTGCGGCAAGCGTCCACCAGCGACTTGAGTTGCACCACGTTGGCGATGGCTTGTTCGTCGATCTTGTTCAGCTGCGCTTCGGGGTAGCGGGCCACGCTGACCGAGGGGCCAGACAAGCCGGCCACGGGCGCGACTTTTTGCCACAGCTCTTCGGTGATGAACGGAATGATGGGGTGCGCCAAACGCAAAATTGCTTCGAGCGTGCGGATCAGGGTGCGGCGCGTGGCGCGCTGCTCGGCGGGGCCGCCGGTTTGGATTTGCACCTTGGCAATTTCCAGGTACCAGTCGCAGTACTCGTTCCAGACGAATTCATACATCGTGCTGGCCACGTTGTCCAAGCGGTATTCGGCAAAACCTTTGGCCACTTCGGCCTCGGTTTGTTGCAGTACCGAGGCGATCCAGCGGTCGGCCTGGCTGAAGTGCATATAGCCGTGGGCCGGGCCACCGGGTTGGCATTCGGCTTTGGTGTGCTCCATCAAGCCGCAGTCTTGGCCTTCGCAGTTCATCAGCACAAAGCGGGTGGCGTTCCACAGTTTGTTGCAGAAGTTGCGGTAGCCTTCGCAGCGCTTGCTATCAAAGTTGACGCTGCGGCCCAGCGAGGCCAGCGCGGCAAAGGTGAAGCGCAGCGCGTCAGCGCCGTAAGCAGGGATGCCGTCGGGGAATTCTTTTTCGGTTTGCTTGCGCACCTTGGGCGCAGTCTCGGGTTTGCGCAGGCCTTGGGTGCGTTTGTCGAGCAGGAGGCCAAGGGCGATGCCGTCGATCAAGTCCACCGGGTCGAGCACGTTGCCTTCGGACTTGCTCATCTTCTTGCCTTGGGCGTCGAGCACCAGGCCGTGGATGTAGACATGCTTGAAGGGCACTTGGCCGGTGAAGTGCGTGGTCATCATGATCATCCGGGCGACCCAGAAGAAGATGATGTCGTAGCCCGTCACAAGAACAGAAGAAGGCAAATACAGGTCGTAGTCGGGCGTCTTTTCGGGCCAGCCCATGGTGCTGAACGGCACGAGTGCCGACGAGTACCAAGTGTCCAGCACGTCGTCGTCACGGCGCAGGGTTTTGCCTGGGGCTTGGGCTTGCGCCTCGGCTTCGTTGCGCGCCACATAGACCTTGCCGTCTTCGTCGTACCAGGCCGGAATTTGGTGGCCCCACCACAGCTGACGCGAGATACACCAGTCGGTGATGTTGTTCATCCACTGGTTGTAGGTGTTGACCCAGTTCTCGGGCACAAACTTTACCTCGCCCGAGTGCACGGCGTCAATGGCTTTTTGCGCGATGCTCTTGCCGGTCGGGTCGATGGGGCTGACCTTGTTCATGGCGACAAACCACTGGTCGGTCAGCATGGGTTCGATCACTTGGCCGGTGCGGGCGCAGCGCGGCACCATGAGTTTGTGTTTTTTGACTTCGACCAAAGCGCCTGCGGCTTCCAGGTCGGCGACCACGGCTTTGCGGGCGACGAAGCGGTCCAGGCCCCGGTATTTCTCGGGGGCGTTGGCGTTGATGGTGGCGTCCAAGTTCAGCACGCCGATGATCGGGAGTTGGTGGCGTTGGCCGACTTGGTAATCGTTGGTGTCGTGCGCAGGCGTGACCTTCACCACGCCGGTGCCAAAGGCTTTGTCCACGTAGTCGTCGGCAATCACGGGAATCGTGCGGCCGCACAATGGCAGGTGCACTTGCTTGCCAATCAGCGCGCTGTAGCGCTCGTCTTCGGGGTGCACCATCACGGCCACGTCGCCCAGCAGGGTCTCGGGGCGGGTGGTGGCGACGGTGAGACTGCCTGAACCATCGGCCAAGTCATAGCGGATGTGCCACATGCTGCCGTCTTCTTCAGCGCTTTCCACTTCCAGGTCCGACACCGCGCTTTGCAAAATCGGATCCCAGTTCACCAAGCGTTTGCCGCGGTAGATCAGGCCTTGCTCATACAGCTGCACAAAAGTCTCGGTCACCGTTTTAGACAGTTTGGGGTCCATGGTGAAGTACTCGCGGCTCCAATCCACGCTGTCGCCCATGCGGCGCATTTGGCTGGTGATGGTGTTGCCCGATTGCTCTTTCCACTCCCAAACCTTGCTCACAAAGTTCTTGCGTGCTTCGGCCGGCGTAGGCCCCATGTCGTGGCGGCTGATGCCTTGGCCTTGCAGCTGGCGCTCGACCACAATTTGCGTGGCAATGCCGGCGTGGTCGGTGCCCGGAATCCAGGCGGTGTTGAAGCCTGACATGCGGTGGTAACGCGTCAGGCTGTCCATGATGGTTTGGTTGAACGCGTGACCCATGTGCAGCGTACCGGTCACGTTCGGCGGCGGCAGCTGGATGGCGAACGCCGGTGCCTCGGCCACCGGGGCGCCGGTGCCACGGAAGCCGGCCACGCCGTAACCGCGCTTTTCCCACTCGGGGCCCCAATGGGCTTCTAAAGCGGCGGGTTCGAACGATTTGGACAGGGACTGCAGACCGGGCTGCTCAAGGGGCGTGGAGGCGTTGCTCATGGGGTATCTCAAAGTCAACGGCGCACAAAGGCGCCGTTTTGGGGGCAAGAAGAAAGATTGCCCTGATTTTACCCAGCCCGGGGGCCTTTTCCGCCTTCTCTGTCGTGGCGTGTATGCCCGCCGCTGGGCCGCTCTCTTACTGCGGCAAATCCTGCGCCGCTTCAATGCATTCGCGCAGCACGGCCGAGTCGCCAATTTGGTTGGCCAAGATCAGGATCAGGCGGTTATTGAGCAGCTCGGATTGTTCGGCGCTAAGGTCGGCGTGGGCGTTGATCAGCAGTTCGTAAAAGCCGTCGGCGTCTTGGAAGTTGGCTTGGGTTTGCATGGTGTCGTTCATGAAGGGGTTCACAGGGCCAAGGTCTCGACGATGGCTTCAACCAGGCTGCCGTCGACGCGGTCGCCATGGGCGGCCAGGTAGCCGTCAGGGCGCACCAGGGCCCAGCCGTCGCCTTGCAACTGGCAGGCGGTGCGAAGGCGCATATTGCTGTCGAGCACATGTTCACGCGCTTGTGCGGGGGTATTTTTGCCCAGCACTTGCACGCAGCGCAGCGGCGTGCCTTCGGTCAAGGTTCTGAGTCGACTCAGGCTGGCCTTGCTTTGCTTGCCAAAAACCAGCAAGAGCAGGCGGCCTTCGGCCCAGTTGAGCAGCTCGTTGACCACTCCCGTTTTGCCTTTTCGCCATTGGAAAGCCACGTTTTGCAACGACAGGCCGCCACTTTCGGCACAAATGGGCGAGCAGGTATAGGTGTTGGCCACGGCCATGCGCCCGGTGTTCACCAAGGTGCGGGCAAAGGGGTATTGCTTGGCCAGGCTAATGGTGGCGTTGCGCAAGCTGCGCTCTGCGCCTTCAGGTGCGCGCAAGAAGCGGGCGGTGCGGTTGGTGACGCGCACGTTTTCTTGTGCGGCTTCGAGACGTTCGGCGTTGTAGCTGTCCAGTAGTTCGGGGCTGGCCCAGCCTTTGAGCACGGCGCCCAGCTTCCAGGCCAGGTTGTCGGCATCGGCCACGCCGGTGTTGCCGCCGCGCGCGCCAAAGGGGCTGACGATTTTGGCCGTATCGCCCATGAAAAACACGCGGCCCATGCGCAGGGCGTTCAGGCATTGGCTTTTGTAGGCGTAGGGGCCGACCCAGACGATCTCCACCTGCACGTCTTTGCCAAACTGGCGCTCCAGGCGCTCGCGCACCACGTCTTCACGGCTCACATAAGCCGCGTCGGCGTTGGGCGCCATTTGGTAGTCAATGCGCCACACGTCGTCTGCCATCAGGTGCTGCCAGACGGCGCGGTTTTCGTTAAAAGGCGCTTCAATCCAAGTGTGGCGCTCCTTCGGTGGATGCGTGCTGAAGCGCACATCGGCAATACACCAGCGGTCGTCGCCTTTGGTGCTTTGCATGCTCACACCGGTCCAGGCGTGAAACGGCGTGTGCGAGCCGGTGGCGTCGATCACGTGGTCGGCCTGAATGCGGTAAGGGCCTTCGGGGGTTTGCACGGTCAGGGTGGCGAAGTCGGGGTTTTGTTCAAAACCGGTCACGCGTGAGCTCCAGCGCAGGTCCACGCCGCCGAGTTCCATGATGCGTTCAACCAAATAGCCTTCGATGTAAAACTGCTGGATGTTGATGAAGGGCGGCTGCGCCGACAAATTGAAGTTGCTTTGCTGGCGCAGATCAAACGAGTACACCTCGTCATCGCCGGCAAAGGTGCGGCCCACGCTCCACTGAATGCCTTTGCGCGCAATGCGCTGGTACACCCCTAAACGGTCAAAGATTTCCAGCGATTTTTGCGTGTAGCAAATGCCGCGCGAAGAAGCGCCTTTGACGCCCACAGTGTTGTCTTCGTCCAGCAAGATGGCTTTGATGCCCTGGTTGGCCAGTGAGCACGCCAGCGTCAGGCCGGAGATGCCGCCGCCCACAATCACCACCGCGTGGCGCAAGGTCTGGTCGGTGTGCAGCTCGGGCGGCGAGACAAAAGGGTACTCAGGCAGGGCGTAGCCCGAGCCTTCGGTGAACTCGTAGCCGTTGGTGTAATTCACTTCGGCAAATGCGGCGGTGGGAGTGGTCATGGCGGGAAAAATCTTAAACGGCTTTGTATTCAGGACGGTCGTTTTGTTGCGGCTTGAGCGGCTGCGCGACCTTGCCCTCAGCACGGTCTTTGCGCCATTGCTCTTTGCGCGTAGTCCATTCATTCAGACGCGCATGGGCGGTTTTGCTTTCTTGCAGCATCTGAAATTCGTCGGCCCGTTGCGCGGTCAACTCCAGGCGCACCCCGTTGGGATCAAAGAAATAAATGCTGTCAAAAATGTGGTGGTCGGTTATGCCCAATACCTCCACATCATGCGCTTGCAGGCGGTCTTTCATGGCTTGCAGATCGGCTTTGGTGTCGACCCGAAATGAAATGTGATTCACCCACAGCGGCGTGTTGGGCGAGGGCAGGGCGGCCACGTCGTCGCCCAGGTCAAAAAAGGCGATGAAGGAGCCGTCGCGCAGGCGAAAGAAAAAGTGGGTGTAGGGGCAGTACTCGCCGGTGCTGGGCACCACATCGCTTTGGATGATGTGGTACAGCGGCAGACCCAAAATATCTTCGTAAAAATGCCGAGTTTCCTCTGCATCTTTGGCCCGGTAGGCATAGTGATGCAGCTGGTGAATGGCGGCCGGTGCAGGCAATGACGACGCCTGAGCTGACGAAAGGGCGGGGGCTGACGTGGATGTGGACATCGGGTCTCCTAATTATTTACTAATGCGTAACGAGTTTACTGTATCGTAACTGGCATGGCAAATCACCGCTGTGCACGGTGATTGAACTGGGCCTTCACAATAAGGCGCTAAGCTTCGCACCTTCTGTGCTTTCTTTGCGATGGCGTCAGGTTTGTTTATCCCCAGGAGATTCCCATGGCCGCACTCAAAGGCTCGCTCACCGAACAATGCTTGAAAGACGCGTTTGCGGTCGAGTCCATGGCCAACCGACGTTATTTGTACTTTGCCAACAAGGCCGACATTGAAGGGCAAATTGATGTGGCCGCCCTGTTTCGTTCCACCGCCCAAGGTGAGACCGGTCATGCCCATGGGCATTTGGAATTTTTAGAGGCCGCTGGTGATCCTGCCACCGGCTTGCCCTTTGTCACCAGCCGCGAAAGCCTGGCCTCGGCCCTGGCCAGCGAGGTGCAAGAGCACACCGACATGTACGCCACCATGGCCCAGACGGCGCGCACCGAAGGATTTGACGACATTGCCGACTGGTTTGAAACCATTGCCAAAGCCGAGCGCTCGCATGCGCAGCGCTTCCAAAAAGCCTTGGACGAAATGAAGGACTGATGTCCAAAGCCTGAAGGCACTGCAGCACTTCAAGCCTGCGCAGCCTCAGTCCATCTTGATGTTGGCGGCTTTGATGGCTTTGGTCCATTCGGCGGTTTCGCGCTCCAGCACCTTGCTGGTCTCAGCGGGCGAAAGATAACGCACCTCAATACCGGCTGCATCTGCACGTTGTTTGGTTTCGGGCAGTTCCATGCTGCGCTTCACATCGGCCGAGAGTTTTTGCAGCACGGCAGGCGCTGTGCCGGCCGGGGCATACAAAGCCACCCAGGATTCCAGTTCAAAGTTGGCCAAACCGGCTTCGGCCACGGTGGGCACATTGGGCATGCCGGGGTGCCGGGTTTTACCGGTCACGGCCAGCGCCTTGAGCTTGCCCGACTGCACATGCTGCATGACTGAAGGCGGGGTGGTGATGAACAACTCCACCTGGCCGCCCAGCACGTCGGCAATGGCTTGGCCTGAGCCTTTGTAGGGCACATGCACCATGCTCACACCGGTTTGCAGTTTGAAAATCTCGGTGCCAATGTGCGAGACCGAGCCATTGCCCTGCGAGGCGTAATTGAGTTTGCCAGGGTGTTGTTTGGCATAGGCAATGAATTCTTTGAGATTGTTGGCCGGCACCGAAGGGTGTACCGCAATCACGTTGGTGGCCACGGTGATCAGGCCCACTGGCGTCAGGTCTTTCAATTCCCAGGGCAACTTGTCCATCAAGATGGGGTTGGCAATGTGGTAGCCCGAATACGACACCAGCAAGGTGTGGCCGTCCTTGGCTGCACGGGCCACGGTCTGGTACGCCAGGTTGCCGCTAGCGCCGGGTTTGTTGTCCACTACTACCGACTGACCGATCACGCGGGCCAGGGGCTCGGCCACCAAGCGGGCCGAGGTGTCCACCAAGCCGCCAGGCGGGTTGGGCACCACCAAGGTGATGGGTTTTGTAGGGAAAGCTTGTGCCGATGCGCCCAAGGGGATGATCAGCGCGGTCAGCGCAGCAAGCGCGGTGGCGCCCAAAAGTCGGCGGGGTGTGAAGGGCATGGGTGTCTTATATGGATGCCTCCCGGGTAGCAAGAGAAATTTGTGTTGTGTTGCGAAGAAGTCGGCTGCTCTCTTATATCCGGCCTTGATTGCGTGGTCCGTCTGATTTCCCAGACTCGCCCGCTGGCCCCGATGCATATCCGCTGACAAG
>CANGDZ010000086.1 GCA_947452785.1 Comamonadaceae bacterium
CCCTACCTCTGACACATCTGTTTAATTTTGAGAGATTTTGGAGCACCACATGGGAAGAATCATCGGTATTGACTTGGGCACCACCAACTCGTGCGTGGCCATCATGGAAGGCAACACGACCAAAGTGATCGAGAACGCCGAAGGCGCTCGCACCACCCCGTCCATCATTGCGTACCAAGAAGACGGCGAAATTTTGGTCGGCGCGTCCGCCAAGCGCCAAGCGGTCACCAACCCGCGCAACACGCTGTATGCCGTCAAGCGTTTGATCGGCCGCAAGTTTGCTGAAAAAGAAGTCCAAAAAGACATCGACTTGATGCCTTACACCATTGCCAAAGCCGACAACGGTGACGCTTGGGTGGAAGTGCGTGGCAACAAATTGGCGCCACCTCAAATCAGCGCTGAAATTCTGCGCAAGATGAAGAAAACTGCCGAAGACTACCTCGGCGAGGAAGTGACCGAAGCCGTGATCACGGTGCCCGCTTACTTTAACGATGCACAGCGCCAAGCCACCAAAGATGCGGGCCGCATTGCCGGCTTGGACGTCAAGCGCATCATCAACGAACCTACAGCGGCCGCTTTGGCTTTCGGTTTGGACAAAACCGAAAAAGGCGATCGCAAGATTGCCGTGTATGACTTGGGTGGCGGCACGTTTGACGTGTCCATCATCGAAATCGCCGACGTCGATGGCGAAAAGCAATTTGAAGTCTTGTCCACCAACGGTGACACCTTCTTGGGCGGTGAAGACTTTGACCAACGCATCATCGACTACATCATCACCGAGTTCAAGAAAGAATCCGGCGTGGATCTCGCCAAAGACGTGTTGGCCCTGCAGCGTCTTAAAGAAGCCGCCGAGAAAGCCAAGATCGAGCTGTCCTCATCTTCGGCCACCGATGTGAACTTGCCTTACATCACCGCTGACGCCACCGGTCCTAAGCACTTGAACGTCAAGCTGACCCGCGCCAAGTTGGAGCAGTTGGTTGAAGAGTTGATCGAGCGCACTATCGCGCCATGCCGCGTGGCCATCAAAGACGCTGGCGTGGCTGTGGGCGACATCGACGACATCATCTTGGTCGGCGGCATGTCCCGCATGCCCAAGGTGCAAGAGAAGGTCAAAGAGTTCTTCGGCAAAGAGCCACGCAAAGACGTGAACCCTGATGAAGCCGTGGCCGTGGGCGCCGCGATTCAAGGTCAAGTCTTGTCCGGCGACCGCACCGACGTGCTGCTGCTCGACGTGACGCCTTTGTCTTTGGGCATCGAAACCATGGGCGGTGTGATGACCAAAATGATCACCAAGAACACCACCATCCCGACCAAGTTTGCACAGTCGTTCTCGACCGCTGAAGACAACCAACCGGCCGTGACCATCAAGGTGTTCCAGGGCGAGCGCGAGATCGCATCGGGCAACAAATTGCTTGGTGAATTCAACCTCGAAGGCATTCCACCCGCCTCGCGCGGCACGCCGCAAATTGAAGTGTCGTTTGACATTGACGCCAACGGCATCTTGCACGTGGGCGCCAAAGACAAAGGCACCGGCAAAGAAAACAAAATCACGATCAAGGCCAACTCTGGCTTGTCTGAAGCTGAAATTCAACAGATGGTGAAAGACGCCGAGTTGAACGCCGAAGAAGACAAGAAAAAGTTGGAAATCGTGCAGGCCCGTAACCAGGGCGAGGCCTCTTTGCACAGCGTCAAGAAAAGCTTGACCGAGCACGGCGACAAGATCGAAGCGGCTGAAAAAGAAGCCATTGAAGCGGCCATCAAAGAATTGGAAGCCGCCTTGAAGGAAGAGGACAAAGCTGCGATCGACAACAA
Organism: Comamonadaceae bacterium; assembly: GCA_947452785.1. Classification (GTDB taxonomy): domain Bacteria; phylum Pseudomonadota; class Gammaproteobacteria; order Burkholderiales; family Burkholderiaceae_C; genus Limnohabitans_A. Next base: position 1,813 of record CANGDZ010000086.1, read on the forward strand.
GACCGAAGCCCTGATGACCGCCAGCCAAAAACTGGGCGAGAAGGTCTACGCCGAAATGCAAGCACAGCAAGCTGCTGCTGCCGGTGGTGCCGCTGCTGCCGAAGCCAAGCCTCAAGACGACAACGTTGTGGACGCCGAAGTCAAAGAAGTCAAAAAACCCTAAGCCGGCTGGCCTTCACAGGCTCGCCGCTGACCCGCCGCGCAGGTTGATTCAGGTTCTGAATCGCCTTCGCGGCGTTCTTGTTATCAAAGTTGATGCACATGGCTAAAAGAGATTTTTACGAAATATTGGGCGTGGTCAAAAACGCGTCAGACGAAGACATCAAAAAGGCGTATCGCAAACTGGCGATGAAACACCACCCCGACCGCAATCAGGGAGACAATGCCAAGGAAGCTGAAGCCAAATTCAAAGAGCTGAAAGAGGCTTATGAGATGCTGTCTGACCCGCAAAAACGGGCTGCGTACGACCAGCACGGCCATGCCGGTGTCGACCCCAATATGCGCGGCGGCGGCGCCGAAGGCTTTGGTGGTTTTGGCGAGTCCTTTGGTGACATCTTTGGTGACATCTTTGGTGGTGGTGGCCGCGGCGGTGCAGGCCGAGGCCGCCAGGTCTTTCGCGGCAACGACCTGAGCTACGCGATGGAAGTCACGCTGGAAGAAGCGGCCCATGGCAAAGACGCCCAAATCCGCATCCCCAGTTGGGAAGCCTGTGACACTTGCACCGGCACAGGTGCCAAACCCGGCACCAGCGCCAAGACCTGCAGCACCTGCCAAGGCCAGGGCCAGGTGCAAATGCGCCAAGGTTTCTTCAGCGTGCAACAAACCTGCCCGCAATGTCGCGGCTCGGGCAAGATCATTCCCGATCCTTGCGGCACCTGCCATGGCCAGGGCAAGCTGAAAAAGCAAAAAACACTTGAAGTCAAAATCCCAGCCGGCATTGACGACGCCATGCGCATTCGCAGCACAGGCAACGGCGAGCCCGGCACCAATGGCGGCCCGCCAGGCGATTTGTACATTGAGATCCGCCTGAAAAAGCACGACATTTTTGAGCGCGATGGCGACGACCTGCACTGCTCCGTGCCGATCGGTTTTGCCAAGGCCGCGCTGGGGGGTGAGATCGATGTCCCAACGCTCAGCGGCAAGGCGGCCATCGATATTCCGGAAGGCACACAAACGGGCAAGCAGTTCCGCTTGCGCGGCAAGGGCATCAAAGGCGTGCGCGGCAGCTACCCTGGCGATTTGTACTGCCACATCACGGTCGAAACCCCCGTCAAACTCACCGAGCACCAGCGCAAGCTGCTCAAAGAGTTTGACGACTCCTTGCAAAAAGGCGGCGCCAAACATTCGCCCACGGGCAACAGCTGGACGGACAAGCTCAAGAGTTTCTTTGGTTAAAGCTTGACTTAACTCAAGAATTCAGCGCCCTCGGGCGCTGTTTTTTATTGTCCCTTCGCAAGCCCCTCCCTACCATGAGACATGAGCTTGAATATCACCTTTCTGGGCGCAGCCGACACCGTCACCGGCTCCAAATACTTGGTTCAATTTGGCCCACAGCGCTTGCTGGTCGACTGCGGACTGTTTCAAGGCTACAAGACGCTGAGGCTGCGCAACTGGTCGCCCTTGCCCGTGGCGCCGAAAGAGATCCATGCCGTGTTGCTCACTCATGCGCATTTAGACCACAGTGGCTATTTGCCCCTCTTGGTGCGCGATGGCTTTAAGGGCCGGGTGCACGCCACGCCGGGCACGCGCGACCTGTGCAACATCTTGCTGCCTGACAGCGGTCACATTCAAGAAGAAGACGCCGATTTTGCCAATCGCCATGGCACCAGCAAACATGCGCCTGCGCTGCCGCTCTACACCAAGCGCGACGCGCTCGATTGCGCCAAAACCTTTCACGTCGAGCATTGGGGCAAGACTTTTTCGCCCATCCCGGGATGGAAAGCCACCTTCAGTCAAGCGGGCCATATCTTGGGGGCATCGAGCTTGCTGCTCGAAGTCGATGGCCGTCGTGTGCTGTTCTCGGGTGATCTGGGGCGTCCGCATGACGACATGATGAACCCGCCCGAGGCGCCACCCCAAGCCGACACGGTCGTGATCGAGTCCACCTACGGCGACCGACAGCACCCGCACACCGACATTGCCAAAGAGTTGGCCCCTTTGCTGAGCAAACTGGCCGCGCGGGGCGGTGTGGCCGTGATGCCCGTGTTTGCGGTGGGTCGCGCCCAAGCGGTGTTGCACGTCATTGCCCAGCTCAAAGCCAGCGGCGCCCTGCCGCACGCCCTGCCCATCTTCTTGGACAGCCCGATGGCCGTTCACACCACGGCTTTGTACAACCACCACATGGACGAGCATCGCCTGACGCCACAAGAGATCAAGGCCATGGACCATGTGGCGACGATGGTGGAAACCACTGAACAGTCCAAAGCCCTGATGCGGCGGCATGGCCCGATGGTCATTTTGTCAGCCAGCGGCATGGCCACGGGCGGGCGGGTGCTGCACCACATGGCCAACTATGCGGGCGATCAACGCAACATGATCATCTTGACGGGATTCCAGTCCCCTGGCACCCGTGGCGCCAACTTGGCCAGCGGTAAAACCAGCGTGCGCATTCACGGCCAAGATGTGGCGGTGCGCGCCGAGGTGGCGCAACTGGAGTCGGCGTCAGCCCATGCCGACGGCAACGAGTTGATGGCCTGGTTAAGACGAATGCCTGAACCGCCGCGCCAGGTCTATGTGGTCCATGGCGAGCGCGAAGCGTCTGACATGCTGCGCCAGCGCATTGAACACGAGTTGCACTGGCGCGCCGTGACACCAGAGCACAATTCCACTTGGCCCGGGTGAGTTTTGCCTGTGCGTCAAGGCTGCGACAACTGCGTGGATTGAGCACGCTCTAAAGCGCGGTCCGCATCTTCTTGCAAAAGCAATCCTTCTTTGACAAATCTGGCGGCTGTACTTTTCACGGCAGTGACATAGGCCGCGTGATCGGCATAACGCTCCTCCACAGAAGGTCGAGGATCCTGGGTCTGTAGCCTTTCAGCGCGTGTGGCAGCAAACGGCACCACGGCCCCTTGCAGTGGGTATAAATTGCCAGGTCCAAATCCTTGGGCGCGTGGATTCCACCCCGTGTACGTTGCCCGTGGCACGGCCAAGGCCATGGCGCGGATGCCCGCCACAGACATGCCGTCAGCATCAGCCAATGGGGCCAGTACGCTGTACTGCCCAAGGACCTTGGGCGGTAAGATACTGTGGTCTGAAAAATATGCTTTTGAATACAGTGCCTCAAAGGGCAGGCCTGGAATGTTCCATGGCACGGCGCGGTCCGGCTCCACCAAAGTACCGTGGGCACGCATGGGCACGCGGCTGGTGGGTGGCTCTGTGCCTTGGCTGATCCATGTATTGAGCGCCGTGAGCAATGCCCGCATGGGTGGGCCGGCATGCATGGGGTTGACGGGCAAGGCCATCATGGGCGATGCAGTCACTTTTTTGCCGGGATCAGCAAAGTGCGGTGTTCCGGTCATCATGTAAGCCCGAACGTTAGTGGGCAAGTCAATATGATTTCCCAATGGGTCCGTCACCAGCAAAGAGGCTCTAGAAGCCCACCACTCATGCTCACTGTCGGTTTGCATGACTTTGGGGCAGGTCTGGGTGCTTTGGCATTTCTGCAGCAGCCCATCGCGCTTGCCTGAAACGGGGTCTTGCAGCACGGCGTAGGTAAATGGAAACTCATCGATTTGCCAGGCCGGGTCTTGGGGGTGACGCGAATTGCGACTGGGTTGCCCAAATCGAAAATTGGTGGCCATGCGCCGGGCGCCGGCCACGTGCGGCATCAGCCCGTCAAAGACTTGGCGTCCCTGCAGATCCTGGTTGAATCCCATCCACAAAAAGTCACGCAAGAAACGGCCCGATTGAGAAACGCCAAAGCCAATGGCGCGCTTCACACCTAGCTGCCCATTCAGGGCCAAAGGATTGGTTGCTGATGGATCTTGCCGCAAGAAAGAGGTGATGTCGCGTGTGGCCGCAAAGCCCATGCCATGAATGATAGGGTCTTTGCCTTGATAGGTGACTTCGTAAAGTGCGCCTGCATCAAAGCCACCGGGCCGCGTGATCTCGATGGTCTGCGCATCCATGGCTTTGACCGACAGGCCTGCTGGCGTTTGCCGTTCTTGCGCCCAATTCGCACGGACCGTTATTTTTAAGGTAGCAGGATCGGCAAGGTCTGCGCTCAATCGCGTCTTGATGGGGTTGGTCAAATGATCGAATTGAAATTCGTTTCTAACGGTGCCTGTGATGCCCTCGGCCGCTGGGGCCAACAACGCCATTTGCAAAGGTTCAGATGGAATATCGGATTGCCAGCCAATCCATGCCATCGTGTAGCCCTGCCGATGCAAAAAACCAATGCCTGCATCGGCCGATTTTTCAGCGCGATTGGCACCCGGTTGCTCGGCATCATCAAACAATTGAGGCGCTAATTTTCGGCCCCGATTGGGCACATCCAACAACAAGGTCTGATTGCCTTTGGCTGAATCTGCAGGTTTCAAAATCACCACATCAGCCACGGCTTCCACTTTCCCCGCCGCATTGCGGGGTGCCTTATCGATGTCTGCGATGACTGCATTTTTAGGATCACGAGGATCCAAGGCGATGGTCGCCTTACCGGTGATCCGAAGGTAGGAGCCCACAGTGCCAAAGCTGCGGCCTTCAAACGCTGGCGCGCTCTCAGTCACTTCAAAACGGATGACCTCTGAGTAAGCAGCGCAACTGGCCAGCAGCGCGCAAGCCACCAAAATTTGTTTTTTCATTTTGTGTTTGCGCATGTGGGACTACCGGACTTTCATGAACTTTTGTGCACGCTTGCCCGTGTCCACTTCCGCGGTGTAAATATGGCCTTGCGCATCGATGGCAATGTTGTGAATCCAATGAAAATCGCCAGCCTGCCGGCCTGAGCGTCCGAAAGTGCCCACGACTGCGCCGGTGTCGCGGCGCACAATGCGCACTTCGTTGTTGGTGCCATCGGCAATCATCAAAAAGGTTTGACTCGGGTCTTCACTCGCCACCAAATCCCACACCGACCCCGAGCCTCGGGTGTTCGCTTCTAACACCATTTGCCTCAGGAATTTCCCCTCTTTCGTAAAGACCTGAATGCGGTTGTTCATGCGATCGCACACCAACACCGTGCCGTCGCGCATCAACCGAACGCAATGCACCGGGTTGCCGAAATACGTGGCCTGTGGGTCGTATGAAGGAAATTGCCCGTCTTTGGGGGCTTGGCCATACGCACCCCACATGCGCTTGAACGCGCCCGTGTCGGCATCAAACACAATGACGCGGCGGTTTTGATAGCCGTCGGCCACATACAACTCCCGCGCAGCCACATCCATCTCCATGTGCGCGGGTCGCCCCAATTGCGTTTGCGACAAACTGCCTTCGCTTTGACCGGCGTGGCCAATCTGCATCAAGAATTTGCCTTGCGCCGTGAATTTCAAAATCATGTGGTCTTTGGCATCGTTGCCGCCGAGCCAAATATGGCCTTCGGGGTCTGCGTAAATGCCGTGCTCGTTCTTCGGCCACTCATAGCCCGCGCCGGGGCCGCCCCACGACTGCAATAAATTGCCGGCCTGATCAAATTGCAGCACAGGCGGCGCAGGTAGACAGCATGTCGAACGCGGTGGCGTCAAGGTCGCGCCGCGCTCGTCTTCGGTCAAGGTATTGGGCCGATGAATGACCCAAATGGTTTGATTTTTGTCGGTAGCAATACCCGCGACTTGTCCCAACAACCATTGGTTGGGCAACGGCTTGGGCCAATAGGGGTCGACCGCGTAGGCCGGCCCCGCTCCGGACTTGGCGCCTTCCACGCGCTGCGAATTGGCCAAATTGGCACAACCCGCCAGCGCGATCAAGCCAGCAAAACAGAAGATGCGCAGACAAAAAACAAGGTGGTAAGTCATGACTCGAATGGGGTAGATTCAAAAACGAAGTGCAACAAGGTTCATCGGGCAGGCAAACAACGCTGCGGTGCCTCGACGGTCAAGTTATCCAGGGGTGCCGTTTTGATGGGGTAGGACAGCTTCACTTGGTCAAAAGCTACTTGCTGCAAGGCTTTGATTTGCGGCACGGACAAGCCCAACTCAAAGCCTGAGCATTCGTTGCCCCCCAGTGCACGGGGATCTTGCAAGGTCAACGCGCCAAACACCACCAAGCCCTTGAGGTAATAACCCGCTACGCTGGCGTGGTAGTTGTCATAGGTCCATAAGTTCAACTTGCCAGCGTCTGTGCCATCCAATGAATTGTTGTCGGCCACGCCGGCATCCATGGCGCGGACCCAGGCTTCGCCCACCGGGATCACACCTTTGATCACCGGGCTTGACTTGGCCGCCAAGTCATATCCCGCCCGCACATCCTTGGCCATGTCGCCAATCGTTTGGCCATACCAAGCCCCTTTGGGTCCATAGGTTTCATCGGCTCTTGGAAACGTGGCCTCTAGGCGCAGATCGGCCTTGGGGTTTTTGGCTTGCAGCGCCTGCGCCAATTGCAAAGCGGTTTGCACCAGTTGCTCTGAATTACCCGGCTTCTTCGCATCCAAGGTGCTGTAGCCATGCGCAACCACAATGTCCCAAGGCTGCTGCGTGATCACACTCAAACGATTGAGCACATGCCAGTCAATGCCAGTTCCACCACGGGTTTCAATGGCGACGTCATAGTCCAAGCCCACCTGTTGGGTGAACGATTTGAACAGGGCCGGCACGCCGCCTTGACCTTCACGGTTCAAATCGCGTACCGTGTCTGCACGGTAATAGCGAACCGCCGAGCCGTGACCGTAGGTGAAACTGTTGCCGATGAAAAGCACACTGGTGGCGGCCTCTACAACGGGCGCCATACACAGGAATGAGGCCGACAACAGCGATGCGGCAAGGGAATGAAATTTCATGAGGGGCTTTCAGTAGAGGCGTAGGTTAAAGAGACTGCAAAAATTCGACCACGCTCTTGACCGTTTTGGCCGTGGAGTCGGGGTTGTGACCCACATGCGCGCCCAGTGCCACGCAAGTGTCGTTGTAGCTGAAAGGGGCACCACTTTGCGCGTTGAGCAATTCGCCCTTGGATTTTTCGATGAACTGGCAATTGCGCGTGCTTTGTGCCGTCGGCACGGCCAACTTCTCCGGTGCCAGAGGGCTGTCGTAGCCATGCTGCGTATTGGCAAATTCGGTCAAAGTGATGTCTACCCCTTTGGACTTGAGTTCTGCCACATAGGCGCGGCAAGGCAGCACATTCACATAGTCATCGGAGGTTCCATGAAAAAACCGCAGGGGTGAACCCGTCAAGTCGGTATCGCCGATGAAGCGCGTATTGCATGGGGTGTAGAGCCCAATATGGGATGCGAACTTGGCAGAACTGCCATACAGCGCTTTGAATCGGGTGGACGCTGAAAATACCGACGCCACAGCCCCTTTGGAGAATCCCATGATGGAGATCTTGGAAGCGTCAATGCGCGGATGCTTGGCGAGCAAATCCAATCCGCGATAACCATCAACCATCATCGCCAAACTGTGCAGCAAGGTTTGGTCTTGCACGGTGCTGGTGATGCCGCGCCCTGAAAACGTATCCACCACCAAGGTGGCAATGCCGGCTTGGTTCAGCGCATGCACCCACAGGTCCATACTGCCGCTGACACCGCCGCTGCCATGAATCAACACCACGGCGGGGAACTTGGCCTTTTGTCCTTGCGGAATCCGCAACTCGGCAGCCAGCACATGAGACTGCCCCTTGCTCGTTTCTTTCAAAAATTCATCGCCCGTGAGGGTTTGCGTCGGCAGTGCGTGCACCTCGATTCGGGAAGGTATGGAAGGACTGACGGCCGTTTGCGCTTGGGAAGCCAGGCTACAAAGGACCCAAAATGCAGCGCACAAAATCGATTTACCAATGAAATGATTCATTGCTTGTCTCCTAGTTATGGAATCGATTTTGGGTGTGCCTTGGCAGCGTCAGTGTCGCTAATGCAGCAGCAAGGCGGCGCAAAACGGCGGCCAAAGCAGGGCCGTGAGCGGGGTTTGGCGCTGCTGTCGGCGCTGTTGTCGGCGCTGGCGACCTAGGGTAATGCGCCTCTTGCGCTTTGGCCTGATTTGTCTGACGATGCGCATTGAATCAGACCCCTCTAAAGGATGACACCCCATGACCGCCCCCCAACGCATCACCGCCATCGCCGTTTTAGCCGTCAGCACCATCTGGGGCGGCGGTGTTGCGACCGCCCAAACCTACCCCAGCAAACCCATCACATTGGTGGTGCCCTTTGCGGCGGGTGGCCCCACCGACATTGTGGCCAGAACCTTGGCCGCGAACATGGGCAAAACGCTGGGCCAGACGGTGGTGGTTGAAAACAAAGTCGGCGCAGGGGGCACCTTGGCCTCGGCCTATGTGGCCAGGGCCGCGCCAGACGGTTACACCTTTTTGATTCACCACAACGGCATGTCGACCGCCCCGGCGCTTTACCGCAAGATGTCTTTCAATCCGATGACTGATTTTGAGTATGTCAGCCAGGCGGTGGACGTGCCTATGACGCTGTTAGGTCGCAAAGATTTGCCCGCCAAGAACATGCAAGAACTGATCTCCTATGTCAAAGCGAACGCCCAAAAAATCAACCTGGCCAATGCCGGTTTAGGCGCTGTGTCTCACCTGTGCGGCATGCTGTTTCAGCAAGCCCTGGGCGTGGACTTGACGACGGTGCCGTTTTCGGGGACGGCCCCGGCCCTCAATGCGCTGCTGGGCGGGCAGGTGGACTTGCTGTGCGACCAAACCACGCAGACCACGCAACACATCAAGGCGGGCACTGTGAGTTTTTATGGCGTGACCACCAAACAACGCATCCGCGCACTGCCCGAGGCCCCGACCCTGACCGAGGGTGGCTTGAAAGATTTTGAAGTCATTGTTTGGCACGGCATCTACGCCCCCAAGGGCACGCCTGCCGCCATGGTTGATAAATTTGGTTCGGCCTTGCGCACGGCTTTGAAGGACCCGGCTTTCTCCACGCGCATGACGGACTTGGGCGCTGAAATCGTCCCCGATGCCAAGCAAACCCCAGAAGGTCTGCGCACGTGGTTGCAGTCTGAAATCAACAAATGGGGCCCGGTGATTCGGTCCGCAGGGGTCTACGCCGACTGAGCCTGCGGTGCAGAGCCCATCGGCCAGGATGTCAGGCCAGCTCTGAAATTTCAATCAAATTCAGATCGGGGTCGCGCACGTACACCGATCTGATTTTTTGCGTTGCCCCCGTGCGCATGACGGGCCCCTCCACAATAGGCCAGGATGCGTCATTCAGTCTGGCAATCACCTCTTGCAGCGGCACCGAGGCAATGAAGCACAAGTCCAACGCCCCCGGCACGGGCACATGTGCTTTGGGCTCAAACTCTTGGCCACGTACATGCAGATTGATTTTTTGCAGACCAAACTTCAACGCCTTGCGTTGCACGGGCGGTGTACCGCCCACAAAACTTTCTAGCTGCATGCCCAAAACGCGGACATAAAAATCCAAGCACGCCGCTTCATCGAAGGTCGTCAACACCAAGTGGTCAAGGTGGTCAATCATGCGCAAACTCCCGGGCTCTTAAACTGAAAAATCAATTTTCAGTATGCCATTGGCGCAGTTCACGGGAACAGTGGGTCTTACCGTCTTTTTGACCCCCATGGGGCTAGCAGCGGCAAACCATTGCCGCTCTAAGTATTCAAGACTTTTGACGAAATGCTTGGCAGCTGCCAGGTGGCTACTTTGCAGGGCGGAGCCCACTTTCGACAGAGTGTCGTCATGAGACAGATGCGGCGCGCAATTCACAAAGGCCACGAAAGCTTGTCGCGCAGACTCCAAGTCCCCCTGGTCCAGCGCATGGATGAGACACTTTAGTTTTAATAACTGCCGTTTTTTCCGGTCATCCGGTGTGCCACCGGATCCGGTCCATTGCGAATGCTGCGCATCCACTCTGATCGCAAAATCTGAACTCATGGTCATGACTCCTTCAATGTGTCGTCACTTACTGCGTTAGCGTTTCCCTTATGGCATCGAATTTTTGTTAAGCCTTAAAAACAATGCAATTTAGATGCCACGCAATTTCCTGACGGCCCATCCTGATCTCTCCATTGAAACCCTGATTGATTTTGATTTCCATCAAGGATAAAGTGACCCGTTATCAGGGGTCCTCATGAACCGTCGTTCAGCTCAATTGCCGCAATGGCTTTGTATTTCAGTCTTCGCTTTTTTGGCCTCAGGCCCTGTTGGGGCGCAACCAACGGACTACCCCAATAAACCCATCAAGATCGTGGTCACCTTTCCACCGGGTGGCAGTTCGGATGCCATCATTCGCATGTTGTCGCCCCGCTTAAACGACAAATTGGGGCAGCCTTTGGTGGTGGATAACCGGCCCGGCGCTGGCGGCAACATTGGCTTGACGGCGGTCGCCAAGGCCGCACCCGATGGCTACACCTTGGGCGTGGGCGCAGCCGGAGGCCTGACCGCCAATCCCAGCCTTTATGCCCAAATGCCGTTTGATGTAGCGAAGGATTTTGCACCCATCACCATGCTGGCCTCTATTCCATTTGTGATTGTGGGACACCCCTCGATGCCCGCAGACACCCTGCAACAAGTGATTGCACTGGCCAAGACGCAACCGGGGAAATTCTCCATTGGTCATGGCGGTAACGGCACCGCCATGCATTTGTCCGCCGCCTTGTTCATGCAGATGGCGGACATTCAATTGGTTGAGGTTCCCTAGGCGTAATTGGTCTTGTCAGGATTTGCTTTGGAGTAAGCGACCAATTCGGTAAAGTTCTTGACGGGAAAATTGTCGTTCACAGCCAATATCATGGGAAAGGAGCCAATCAACGAAATCGGCGCCAAATCGGTCAATGGGTTGTAGGCCAGTTTGGCCACCAGGGCCGGATTGAAGGCGATCGGTCCACTCGCTGCCATCAACAAGGTATGGCCGTCAGGCGTTGCGCGGGCCACATATTCGGTGCCGACCGCGGCACCCGCACCCGCACGGTTCTCCACCAGCACGGACTGCCCCAAAGCGGGCGCCAATTTTTCTGCCACCACACGGGCCAAAATATCGTTCGCCCCTCCAGGCGCATACGGCACCACAATGCGTACCGCCTTACTGGGCCACGGTGTTTGAGCGCTACTGAGGAGGGGGGAAAAGGCCAACACAGCCAAAACCGTGCTGGACAGCCATGTGCGGCGACTCGAAAAATAAAGCGATGTGGGCATCGGGAAGGACTCATTCAAGTGAAAAGGGGGCGAGCTGGCTCAAAGAGCCCCTCGCATCCTACGCCTCGGTGCCGCGCCGCCAAGTGGGTCAAACCCTGAAATTGAGTGTGTTATTACATTGGCCGTGATACGCCTCTTTAGCGGCGCGATGTGAAAAAAGCCACAGAAGTGGGTCAGTTTTCTGTCGGCGCCAACACGCATCCCCCAACTCAATAGGGCGTTGGTTCATGAGCTGGCCACCGGACGCTTTATCCAAGAGAAATCTCCCGTCTTGATCGTCGGGCCCAGCGGTACAGGCAAGAGTCACTTGGCTCAGGCAATAGGGCACAGTGCCATACGCCAAGGCATGGATGTCATGTTTAGCAACTGCTCCGAGCTCACTCACAGCATGCAGATTGCCAA
>CANGDZ010000087.1 GCA_947452785.1 Comamonadaceae bacterium
CCACCCACAGAATTGGCGTACCCCAACGGTGCAACGCCGATGGAGAACGGCGATATTTTGGTGTCCGAAATTGGTGAGGCACAAATCTCTCGAATCACACGCGAGGGCAAGGTCATTTGGAGCGTGCGTGCGCCCGACATCCGCTATCCTTCAGACGCATTCCCCACTGTGGACGGCAAACAGATCATCGTGGCCGACTTCTGGAAACCTGGCCGTGTGGTGATCTTTGATCCGTTGACGGGAAAAAAGACTTGGGAATACTTCGTCAAGAGCGGTGATGGCATGCTGGACCATTGCTCCATCGCGCGCGAATTGCCAGACACTGGTGATATTTTGGTCGTGGACGACCTGCACGACCGTGTAGTGGTGATTGACCGCAAGACCAAAAAAATCATTTGGCAGTACGGCGAAACAGGCAAGAAGGGCTTCTTACCAGGCCTGCTGCACTACCCCGACGGCGTGGACCTGGACCTGTTCCGTGACTGGAAGGCGGCATTGGGCAAATAAAATCCGGTGCTCCTTGCTGTCCCATTGAGCGCCGCAAGCCAGCCGACTGATCGCGGCCTTGGAGGAGCGGTCTCTAGGGTGTAACGCCCGCCAAGCGCCCCTCGTATTGAGAGTCATAATCGCCGGGCGCTTCGTTTGGAATTGAACCCAGGCATCTGCCGACAAACGAATTCTTTTATTTGCAGATCGGCCTTTTCATGCACCGCACCCTCTTTGACACGCCCATCGTGAACACGGTTTTGCGCGCCGGCTCGGTCACTTTTCTCAAGCTCACTGGGTGGAAGATCGAAGGCACTTTGCCTCCTGGCATTGAAAAATGCGTGGTCATTGCCGCACCGCACACCAGCAACTGGGATCTGCCGTATCTGTTGATGGTCGCCTTTGTGCTGAACTTGCAAGCCTATTGGATGGGCAAGCAGAGTATTTTTTCTTTTCCCTTTGGCCCCCTCATGCGCTGGCTCGGCGGCATTGCGGTGAACCGTGAGCAGGCCTCCAACTTGGTGGACAGTTGTGCACAAGAGCTGATCCAGGCCGAAGGCTCGGTCCATCTGGTTGTGCCGCCCGAGGGCACGCGCAGTAAGACGCGCTATTGGAAAACCGGCTTTTATTACATTGCCCTGAAAGCCCAAGTCCCTATCGTCTTGGGTTACATGGATTACTCGCGCAAGATCAGCGGCTTGGGGCCTGTGTTCTACCCCACGGGCGATATTGAAAAAGACATGGTCACGATCAAAGCGTTTTATGCGCCCTTCAAAGGCAAAAACGCCGACCAATTCGAGTCTGCGGCGTGACAGGCATTTGACGCTTTGTTTCTAAGATGGCGCCCATGAACTACGCCATCCAAGATCTCACCACATTCGCCGACAATTTGCTAAAAGCAGCAGGTCTGCCCCCAGACAAGGCTCAGGCCGTGGCCGAGGTCTTGGTCGAAGGCGACTTGCTCGGCCACACCACCCACGGCCTTGCACTGCTGGGGCCGTACTTGGGCGAAATCGAATCAGGGTCCATGCGCAAAGACGGCGCACCTCTGGTGGTCTCCGACTTTCCAGCAGCCCTCACCTGGGACGGTCAACGCCTGCCCGGCCCTTGGCTGATTTTGCAAGCCATGGAAGAGGGCATGCAGCGGGCAAGCACTCAGGGCACCTGCACGGTGGTGATTCGCCGAAGCCACCACATTGCCTGCTTGGCTGCGTACCATGAACGCGCCACACGCCAAGGCTTTGTGATGCTCTTGCATTGCTCGGACGGCAACTCGGCCAGTGTGGCCCCCTTTGGTGGCCTGGATGCGGTATTCACACCCAACCCGGTGTCCATCGGTTTTCCCACCTCGGGCTTGCCTGTGTTGGTGGATGTATCGACCTCGGCCACCACCAACGGCATGACCAACCGTTTACACAAAGAAGGCGGACAACTGCCCGCCGCGTGGGTGATGGACGGGTATGGTCAAGCCAGCCGTGATCCGGCGGTGTTGTTTACTGAGCCCAAGGGCACCATCTTGCCGCTGGGCGGCATGGATTCGGGCCACAAAGGCTACGGCCTGAGTTTGATGGTGGAGGCCTTGACCGGTGGCTTGGCGGGTCACGGCCGCGCCGACCCTCGCGAGGGCTGGGGCGCCACGGTGTATTTGCACATCATCGACCCTCGCGCCTTTGCGGGCGCGGCCGCCTTTAACCGTCAAATGGACCAGGTGACCGCGGAATGTCACGCATCCAAGCCCGCCCACGCCGGCCAGCCTGTGCGCACCCCAGGCGAGCGGGGGTTGAAATTGAAAGCCGAAAGCGCGCACTCCGGCGTGGCGCTGTACCCGAACATCATGCCCCTGCTGGCGCCCTGGGCGGCCAAGCTGTCTGTGCCTGTGCCGCAGCCCTTGCGCTGAGTTCCTCTGAACGCCTAAAACCATCGGGAGATGCTATGACCACCACGCCACGCACCATGCGCGAGATTTTGCAGCGCACTCCGGTGATGCCGATCTTGACGATCCACCACGCGCAATGGGCGGGCGATTTGGCCCAGGCCTTGGTGCAAGGCGGCATCATGGTGTTTGAGGTGGTGATGCGCACGCCGCAAAGCGTCGCGGCCCTGCGCGCCATGCTGGAGGCCACCCCCGAAGCTGACATTGGGCTGGGCACCTTGATGACTGCAGAGGATGTCCACACCGCGCGCCATGCCGGCGCCAAATTTGGCGTCTCACCGGGCCTGACGCCCGAATTGGCCGCAGCGATTCAAGATACACAATTTCCGTTTTTGCCTGGCGTGGCCACCGCCAGCGAGGTGATGCAGGCGCGCGCCTGGGGCTTGAAGGAGCTGAAGTATTTTCCAGCCCAAGGCCCCGTGGGTGCAGGGTGGATCAAGGACATGAGCGGCGTGTTTCCCGATGTGCTGTTTTGCCCCACCGGCGGCATTCGCCCGCCCGACATTGCGGTCTATTTGAAGTTGCCCAACTGCTGCACCGTGGGCGGCTCCTGGGTGGTACCGACCGAGTTACTGAACGACCGCGACTGGGCCGGCATCACTGCCTTGGCGCAGCAAGCCAGCGCCTTCGGCGTGCGCTAAAGAAAGCCGCAACATGGCTGCAACGCCCCGCATGGTGGCCTTGGGTGCGATTTGCACCACGGCCATTTATCAGGTGAAACACATCGAAGCTCCACCCGCCAAGGTGATGGCGCACAACCGCTTTACCGTGGTCGATGGCATGGCCATCTCTGCCGCCTGCGCGTTTCAAAAACTGGGCGGTCAAGCCCAGGTCTGGGCCCGTGTGGGGCAGGATGCGGAGGCCCAAGCCATGCGTCAGGCATTGATATTAGAGGGCGTGGATACGCGCGGTCTCTACACGGTGGCGGGCGCACGCTCTTCTCACGCGGCAGTGATCGTTGACGCCCTGGGGCAACGCTTGGTGGTGCCGTTTCACGACCCGCAGGTGGACAAATCGCCACACTGGCTGCCGCTGAACGAGTTGGCGCAGACCGATCTTTTGCATTGCGATGTGCGTTGGCCCGAAGGCGCACAAGCCGCTTTAAAGGCGGCTCGCGCGCAAGGCGTGGCCACCATGGTGGACGGCGATGTGGCCCCGCAAGACGTGCTGCAGTGCTTGATGCCCTTGGCCGATTACGCCGTTTTTTCGGATGCGGGCTTGCGGGTCTATACCGGCGTGGCCGATGTGCCCCAAGCCTTGTTGCAAGTCGCTGCGCAGGGTCACAGCCGCCACGTGGGGGCCAGCTGCGGCGCCGACGGTTATTTCTGGGTGCAGGACGGCCGTATCGCGCATGCCCCAGCGCCTCAAGTGCAGGTGGTGGACACCTTGGCCGCGGGTGATGTGTTTCACGGCGCCTTGGCCTTGGCGGTGTTAGAAGGGCAAGACATGGCGGCTGCGGCCCGGTTCGCTTGCATGGCCGCCTCCTTGAAATGCACCCAGTTTGGCGGGCGACTGGGTTGCCCCAGCCGCGCCCAAGTCACACAAGCTTTGCAAAACACCCCGTAATCCACGGATTGTCAAGCCAAGCATCGGGTAATCCTGATGCGCCCATGTCGCGCGAATTACCCACAAACCCATTGATCACACCTTTAAATCAGCACTGAGGTGGACTTAACCCGGGACACCGCTTTTTTAAAACCAGAAGGAGATAAGCATGATGATTCGCCGAAACCTGATCAAGTCGCTGGCCTGCGCTGCAGCCGCCCTGACTTTGTGTGGCACTGCCCTGGCACAAAGCTACCCCAGCCGTCCGCTGACCATGATCGTGCCTTGGGGTGCGGGCGGCGGCACGGATGCCACGGCGCGCATTGTGGCCGCCTTGATGGAAAAAGAAATTGGCCAACCCGTGAACGTGGTCAACCGCACAGGCGGCAACGGCGTGGTGGGGCATTCCGCCATCGCCACGGCACCGGCTGACGGTTACACCATCGGCATGATCACGGTTGAAATTTCGATGATGCATTGGGCCGGTTTGACACAGCTGTCTCCCACCGACTACACACCGATTTCGCTGATGAACATCGACCCTGCTGGCGTCACTGTGCGCTCAGATGCCCCTTATAAAAACCTGGGCGACTTGGTGACCGCCATCAAAGCCAACCCCGGCAAATTCAAAGCTTCCGGTACGGGCCAAGGCGGCATCTGGCATTTGGCGCTGGCCGGCATGCTCAACGATTTGAAAATTCCAACCAATGCCGTGCCATGGGTGCCCTCCAACGGTGCGTCTCCAGCCATGAACGATCTGGCTGCTGGCGGCATTGAATTGGTCACCTGCTCCTTGCCCGAAGCGCGCGCCTTGATCGACGCAGGTAAAGCACGGCCTTTGGCCTTGATGGCCAGTCAGCCCTCAGCCCTCTTTCCCAACGTGCCCACCCTGAAAACCGCCACAGGCAGCAATTGGTCCATTGGGGCTTGGCGCGGCATTGCCGCGCCCAAAGGACTGCCGGCCGATATTCAAGCCAAACTGGGCGCGGTCATGAAAAAGATTTATGACGGTCAAGAGTTCCAAGGCTTTATGCAACAACGCGGCTTTGGCACCATCTATGCCGACAGCAAAGGCTTTGAGCAATTCATGGCCAAAGGTGATGCCGACATGGGCGTGGTCATGAAGTCGCTGGGCTTGGCGAAATAAACCAGTATGAAATTCAACGACACGATCATGGGGGCGGCGCTGCTGGCGTTGTCCCTCGCTATCTTGCAAGCCGTCATGCAGTACCCGGTGATTCCTGGCCAGAACATTGGCCCAGGGGCTTTCCCGGGGCTGCTGGCGGTGTTGTTGGCTGTCTGTGCGGTGCTCTTGATCATCAAGGGCCTGAAATCTCGGCCGCATGTCGCCTGGCTGGAAATAGGCGGCTGGGTCAAGTCATGGCTCCATTTGCGTAATTTCTTAATCACCATTGCAGGTCTGCTGTTCTACATCTACCTCTCTGACAGGCTGGGCTTTTTGATCTGCGCCACACTGCTGATTGGCGTGATGATGTGGGCGCTGGAAGTGCGCACCAAATTGATTGTGCCGATTGCGGTGATCACAACTTTGGTGATTCACTTCATTTTTTACAAAGGACTGCGTGTGCCTTTACCGTGGGGGATTTTGTCCCCTGTTCAATGGTAAGTCAGGACTTCACATGACCACTGCAGTTTTACTCCAAGCCTTTTGGCTGGTCTTTGACCCTTACGTGTTGTTGGTGATTTTGTGCTCCGCCGTTTTTGGTTTGTTTGTGGGGGCGATTCCAGGTTTGAGCGCCACCATGGCCACAGCCTTGTTGGTGCCCATCACTTTCTTCATGCCCCCCGTGCCGGCGATTGCGGCCATCGTCACCGCCACCGCGATGGCGATTTTTTCGGGAGATATTCCCGGTGCGCTGCTGCGCATCCCGGGAACGCCGGCTTCCGCCGCGTACACCGATGAAGCCTACCAAATGACCCTCAAAGGTCAGGCCGAAATTGCGCTGGGCGCAGGCCTGGTGTTTTCGGCCATTGGCGGTTTGTTCGGCACCTTGGTGATGATCTTGTTCTCACCCGGCTTGGCTGAAATTGCCTTGAAGTTTTCGTCCTTCGAGTACTTCTGGTTGGTCGTCTTAGGACTAGCGGGTGCGGTCTTCATTGGCAATGCCAGCGTTTTGAAAGCCTGTATTTCTTTGCTGTTGGGCTTGCTGATCGCCTGCATCGGTTTGGAAAATCCTGCCGCCTTGCCGCGCTTCACCTTTGGCATGAACGAGCTCATGAGCGGGGTGGAGTTGATCCCCATGATGGTGGGCATGTTCGCCGTGTCAGAGTTGCTGCGTTACATCACCAACCTTGATCCGCCACCGATGATTGTGAACAAAAACATTGGCAACATCTTTGCGGGCATGTGGGATTTGCTGAAAAAATACCGCTGGGCTCTCGTTCGCGGCAGTGCGCTGGGCACCGTCATTGGCATCCAACCAGGCTCTGGCGCCGACATGGCCTCGTGGCTCAGCTATGCAATGAGCAAGAAATTCTCCAAAGAACCGGAGAAGTTTGGCACCGGTCACGTCGAAGGCATTGTGGAGTCGGGTGCGGCCAACAATTCATCGCTGGCTGGCGCCTGGATTCCTGCCATTGTGTTCGGAATTCCGGGCGACTCGATCACCGCCATTGCCATTGGCGTGCTGTATCTGAAAAACATGAACCCAGGGCCCATGATTTTCGTCAATAACCCGGAAAACATCTACGCGATTTTTCTGGTCTTTATTTTGGCCAACATCATCATGGTGCCGCTGGGTTGGTTGACGGTGAAGGTGTCGACCAAGATCTTGCGGGTGCCGCGCAACATTTTGATGCCCATCATCTTGCTGTTTTGCATTGTCGGTTCGTTCTCGATCAACAACTCCGTATGGGGCGTGACCTTGATTTTGTTCTTTGGTCTGGTCTCGTTCCTGCTGGAAGAAAACGGCTTTCCGGTGGCGCCCGCTATTTTGGGGGTGGTGCTGGGGACCATGATGGAGGAGAACTTTGTCACCTCCATGATCAAATCCGATGGGGACCCGCTGGTGTTCTTCACCCGCCCCATCGCGATGTGGTTGGCGCTCAGCACCTTTGTGATTTTGTTGTGGCCCGTCTTCACATGGGCCTGGGACAAATGGCGCAACCCCAAAATTGCAACCGCTTGATCGCCTGACATCAAGGGCGAGCACCTGCGAGAGGCTGTAAGCGTCACCAAACTTTAAAAGCCCCAACCACGTCAATGGTTGGGGCTTTTTTACTTCAGCGACCGAGCATTCAAATCGCTTAATCGGTCTTGGCGCCCGCCTGGAACCATTGGGCAATCGTTGCGCGCTCGGCGTCGGTGATGCCGGTGGCGTTGTTCATCGGCATTTGCTTGGTCACTACCACTTGTTGGTACAGGTTCTGCGCGTTCAGTTTCACAGCATCCACCGAGTCCAGTCGCACATTTTTCATTTGCACTTGCGCGCCATGGCACAGATAGCAGCGCTGCGCCAAAATGGTTTGCACTTGAGTGAAGGACACAGGGGCTGAAGCTGGAGCCGCGGCTTGCGGCGCAGGCCGCAAGGCCACAATCACACCCACAATCAACACCACGCCCACCGCCGCAAATGGCCAGGGATTTTTGGCACGCCCCAGGTGGTAGCCATGGCGCTGCACAAAGAACTGGCGAATCAAGGCACCGGCCAGCATCATCACAAACAGCAGCACCCAACGCAACTCATGCGTGTACAAAAAGCTGTAATGATTGCTCAGCATCGCAAAGATGACGGGCAAGGTGAAGTAGGTGTTGTGCACGCTGCGCTGCTTGCCGCGTTTGCCGTGGATGGCCAGGGCTTGGGCATCGTATTTTTCGCCCGAGGTCATGGCGGCCACCACTTTGCGTTGGCCGGGAATGATCCAGAAGAACACGTTGGCACTCATGGCCGTGGCGATCATGGCGCCCACCAACAAGAAAGCGGCGCGACCGGCAAACAACTGGCACGCCAGCCAAGCGGCACCGGCCACCACCACCAGCATCAGACCCGCCACAATGCCTTCGCCATTTTTGCGAAAGCCAAAGACGCGGCAGACAGTGTCGTAGACGAACCAAAACGCCACCAAAAATCCCAAAGCCGCGGCAATGGCTGTGCTGGGGGCCCAGTCCATCAGCGACTTGTCGATCAAAAACGTGCTAGCGTTGTACAGGTACAAAACTGTGAACAAGGCAAAACCGGAGAGCCAGGAGCTGTAGCTTTCCCAATAGAACCAATGCAGTTTGGTGTGGATCTTTTTCGGCGCCACCATGTACTTTTGTGGGTTGTAAAAACCGCCGCCGTGCACCGCCCACATGGCCCCATCTACACCTTTTTCAAGCAAGTCGGGCGAGTTGGGCTTGAGCAGGTTGTTGTCTAAAAAGACAAAGTAAAACGAAGACCCAATCCATGCGATCACGGTGATCACATGCACCCACCTGAGCAGCAGGTTGGCCCAATCGAGAAAATATGCTTCCATCCAGGAACTCCATCCTGCTCACCACTGCGGGCGCTGTAAGCAGTCATTCGGTCGCGAACAAGGCTGTGAACAGCCTGGCGCCGCTGCGACCTGTGGCACAAGTGTATACAATTTTGAAGACAGCGCAAGCACGGACGGTGCAGCGCGCAAGATTCAATGGCGTAACTGCAAGAGTTGTGCCGCAACAGCCACGGCAATTACCTCAGGCTCTTTGCCCGAGATGCCCGGCACGCCGATCGGGCTGGTGACGTGGTCGCACTCGGCCTCGGTAAACCCCCGCTCGCGCAAACGACTGCGAAAGCTCGCCCATTTGGTGGCGCTGCCAATCAGGCCCACATAAGGCAAATCGCCCTTTTGGCGCTGGCGCTGTAAGCAGGCCATGACCACGTCCAGATCTTCGGCGTGGCTGAAGCTCATGATCAACACCGCACTGTGAGGCGCCAAATCGGCCACGGCGGCATGCACCGGATTGGAGTGCTCGCAGTCCACGAGGGGTGCGACGTCATTGGGGAAAATTTCATCGCGGCTGTCGATCCAGCGCACCGCAAAGGGCAAGTTTGCGAGCACCTGCACCAAAGCCTTGCCCACATGGCCGCCACCAAACAGGGCCAGCGGCTGCAAGCGGCGCTCATGAGAGAGTTGCAGGCGCGGAATGTCTTGCGCGGTGACCCACGCCAGCTGAACCACCACCTCGCCGCCACAACACTGACCCAGACTAGGGCCGAGGACAAAGCGTTTTTCCAAAGGGGACGAGTCTGCCGAAGGGGCGTTAAGCAACGCCCGTGCGCTGGCCATGGCCTCAAACTCCAAATGGCCTCCGCCAATGGTGCCCCACTCACTTTGGGCAAACACCAGCATCCAGGTGCCGGCCTCACGCGGCACCGAGCCGCGCGTGCTGTGCACCGTGATACAGACCGCAGGCTCGCCCTGCAAACGTTGAATCAATGAAGCAAACCCCATGTCGCGTTAACTTTCTCACATGTCGCTGAACCGAAACCTGACCTGAAGTGACACAATCAGCCCCAAGAAACTTGTTGTCCATTTTCACCGTTTTTCAACGACATGAACCTTTCGTTACTGCAGCGCCTCCACAAGCATGGCCTCTCCGGGGCCTCATTGCTGGCGTCCTTGGTGGCGGCCTTGGTGGCCGCTTGTTCATCGCCGCCTCCGGCACCTGAGCCCGTGCTGCCTTCGCCGCCCAACAAGACCGTTCGCACACCGCCCAGCCCAGCTCCGGCACCAGAACGCGCTACCTCATCGATGGCCAGCACAGCTCGCGAATACCGCCAAGACGCTGCCCAACACCTCTACAAACTCAACAGCGACCGTATTTACAAAGGGCGTCTGCCGCCGCTACTGTATGCCATCGGCGTGCTCGATGTGGAGCTGGATCGCCAAGGACTTGTACTCGGCACTCATTGGAAACGTGCACCCCACCATGCCCCCGAAGTCATGGCCGAAATTGAAAAAACAGTGCGTTCAGCATCGCCCTATCCCATCCCCACCCGCATGGGCAAAGTGGTTTACACCGATGTGTGGTTGTGGCACAAGAGTGGCCGCTTTCAGTTGGACACCCTGACGGAAGGTCAGGACTGAAGCCCTGGCTTTCGAGGGCTTGCTTCGGCCTTAGTCTTTGAAATACACCGTTTGGTGCGTGCTGGCCAGCAAATGGCCGTCGTGGCTCCACATCTCGCCGCTCTGGTCAAAAAATCCGTTGTGAAAATTTTGGCCGCGCGCCGTGCCAATCAGGTAATGCGCGCCCTGCGCTGCCAATGCGGCTTCGTCGGCGTGAAAGTAAGTGGTGATGGAAACGGTGCCAATCGGAGCGGCGCGGCGACGACGTAAAAAAATGCGCGGAAAAAAACAATCGCTGATGGAGGCCAAAGACGCGAAGTCCAAGGGCCGGGGCGGGTCGTCGCGCAACCATTGACAAGAGCGTGAGTCGGGGTGCTCTTGCCCATCAAAACCGCTGAACGCGTCACCTTCGGTAAAACGCATGTCGTAGGCCTTGACCCAAGGTGGCCGTTTCTCGCTGGGCATGCGCGCCAAGTCCTCAGGCGCAGGCAAGCCTTGCGGGGCTTGGACTTCGGTGGCCGACCAGGTGGGGCGCCGCGTGCCAAACACTGCCGTGGCCAAAGCCACCACGCCACTGGCCTGACTGGCTTCGATCACCCAATGCTGGGTGGCGCGGTTGGTGCGAGCCGCACGGGCGGTGACGGTGTAAGCGCCATCGGCAATGGGCGCGGCAAAGTTCACTGTCAAGGCCACGGGCTGGCCCAGTTTGTCGGGGTGCTGCAGCGCTGCGTTGAGCAGTACCGCACAGGTCACGCCGCCAAATGGCCCGACCATATTGGCATAGGCAGACGAGGTCTCGGCTTGGTAGCTCCCGTCGCCCAGGGGCTGGAGTTGAATGGCGTGGTCGAATGGATGCATGGCAGGGTTATAAGTGAATGCTCAAGTCAGCCAAGCTTGTAATTGCGGCAGACCGTCAATGAAATGAATCTGCTGCGCCACCTCAGGCGGCAGGCCCGCGCTCGGATGAAGGCTGAACACCTGCATGCCGGCGGCCAGACCGGCTTGCAGTCCGGGCAGACTGTCTTCCACCACAGCGCAGTCGTACGGGTCGCAACCCAGGGCAGCGGCCACGTGCAAGAACAGTCCTGGCTCGGGCTTGTAGCTGCCGACCTCGGGGGCGCAATACAAGCGCTCACCCAAGTAGGGCCGCAAGCCCGTTAGGCTCAAAGTGAGTTCGGCTTTTTCACGCGGCCCGTTGGTGCCAATGGCAAAAGGCAAGGGCCGGCTTTGCAAGGCTTGCAGCAAGGCTGTGGCGCCAGGTATTTCTTTCAGGTCTTGCCGAAAGCGCAGCGCCATATTGGAGCGCAAGTCTTTGACAAATTGCACCTGATCGAAAGGCCCCCGTCCAGACGGAATTTGGCGCGCCAGTTCGGCCACGCAATGCGCCATGGGCACGCCACCAAATCGGGCGTGCATGGTGTCTTTGTGCCAAGGCGCGCCCAGCGCCACGGCCATCTCATGCAACACTTCAAGACCCGGCGCTTCGCTGTCCACCAGCGTGCCGTCGAGGTCAAAAATCAGCGCGGCAATTACCCCGCGAACAGGATTCAAAACCCGGCCGCAGACTTGGCTTTTTCGCACGCCAGCAAGATGCGCTCGGGCGTCGCCGGTGCGTTCATGTGCACCACAGTTTTGTGGTTGGCGCTGGCGCTGACGGCATCGCGCAGGGCGAAGTAACTGGACAAGGCCAGCATCAAGGGCGGCTCGCCCACGGCCTTGCTTTGGAACGGTGTGGGTTTGACGTTGTGGTTGTCAAACAGGCTGATCTTCAGGTGCTCAGGCACGTCACCAGCGACTGGGATTTTGTAGGTGCTGGGGCCATGGGTGAGCAGCTTGCCCTTCTTGTCCCAGATGCACTCTTCCATGGTGAGCCAACCCATGCCTTGCACATAAGCGCCTTCAATCTGACCTTTATCGATCGCCGGGTTGATGCTCTTGCCCGCGTCATGCACGATGTCAACGGCCTTAAGCCACCACTCGCCGGTGCGCGTGTCGATCTCGACTTCGGTCACGGCGGCGCCATAGCAGTAGTAATAAAAAGCCCGACCGTTCAAGGTGGTGAAGTCGTATTGAATTTCGGGCGTCATGTAAAAGCCCGTGACGCTCAGGCCCACGCGGTCCAGCCAAGCTTGTTTGGCCAGGGCTTTCCAGCCCACCGACTTGCCGCCGCCATGCGCATGGTCACCCGCAAAGGTCACCTCGTCGGCCTCGCAGCCCAACATGCGCGAAGCCACAGGCTTCAAGCGCTCGCGCATTTGCAGCGTGGCGTTCATGATGGCCGCGCCATTGATGTCGGCCCCGCTCGAGGCCGAAGTGGCCGAAGCGTTGGGCACTTTTTGCGTGTCGGTTCCGGTCACGCGCACCAGTTGGGTGGAGATGCCCAAACCGTCGGCACAGACCTGGGCCATCTTGGTGTTCAGGCCCTGGCCCATTTCGGTGCCGCCGTGGTTGACGCTGACCGAGCCGTCCATGTAGATGTTCAGCAGCGCGCCGCCCTGATTCAGCATGGTGGCGGTGAAGCTGATGCCGAATTTCAGCGGCACCAAAGCCAGGCCGCGCTTGCGCTTGGTGTTGGCTTTGTTGAAGGCGTTCACCGCTTCGCGGCGTGCCCAGTAGCCGGACTCGGCTTCCACCTGGTTCACCACCTTGTCACCCACCCAGTCTTCGATCAACTGGTTGTACTGCGTGGTCATGGTCGCAGGGTTACCCGAAACGGTCGGGTCTTGGTACAGATTGAGCTTGCGCACGGTCAGCGGGTCTTTGCCCAGGCTGTTGGCAATTTGCTCGATCACGGTCTCAATGCCAAACATACCTTGCGGCCCACCAAAACCACGAAAGGCCGTGGCGCTTTGCGTGTTGGTTTTGCAGCGATGACTGATCAGTTGCAGGTTCGGGATGTAGTAGCAGTTGTCGATGTGCAGGCAAGCGCGGTCGTTCACTGGGCCCGAATAATCGGTGCTGTAACCGCAGCGCGACATGAGGGCAATATTGGCGCCCAAGATGCGGCCATCGTCGTCGTAGCCCACTTCGTAGTCGATGCGAAAGTCGTGACGCTTGCCGGTGATGGTCATGTCGTCGTCGCGGTTCACGCGCAGCTTCACCGGCTTTTGCAGCAGGTGCGCCGCCAAGGCAGCGCTTTGGCTGAAGATGCTGGCGTTGCCCTCTTTGCCGCCAAACGCACCGCCCATGCGGCGGCAAATGACCTCCACGTCGTTGGTGTTCAGGTTC
>CANGDZ010000088.1 GCA_947452785.1 Comamonadaceae bacterium
ATGAAACTCGTGTGTGGCCGCCCCTGCGCGAGGTCGGTCAGAGCCGGTTTGGCGCAGTGTACCTGAGCGCCAATCGAAACAAGCGCAGCCTTGCGCTCGACATGATTTCGGAAGACGGCCGCACCATTCTTGCCGAGCTGGTGAAATGGGCTGATGTGGTCATTACGAGTTTCGGGCCAGGCGTGGCAGACAAGCTCGGCCTTGGCCATGCCACGCTAAAAGCACTCAACCCCCGCCTGATTTATTGCCAGATATCGGGCTATGGCAGCGTAGGACCCATGCGTGAAGGCAAGGGCTACGACGTCATTTTGCAGGCCTTCACTGGCATGCTGTCCATCACCGGAGAGCCCGGTGGTGCGCCCATGCGCAGTCCGTTTTCACCGGTGGACCAGGCCACGGGAATGCATGCGCTGAGCGGCATTTTGGCCGCGCTGCACCGGCGCGGTCGAACGGGTGAGGGTGGTCTTGTCGAAGCGGCGCTTTTCGACACAGCCACTGCCTTTCTGGGCTACTTTTTGCAAAGCTTTTGGGAGCGCGGGACCGAACCCGTCAAGCCGGGCTCGGGCCACGAATCACTTTGCCCCTATCAGGCCTTTGACACGGCAGACAAGCCGCTGATTCTGGGCGTGGCCAACGACACGCTGTGGCGCCGTTTTTGCACACTCGCCGGTCTGGAAGATTTTGCAGATGACCCGCGCTTTGCGACCAATGCACTGCGCGTGACCCACCGCGCCGAAACTGTGGCCCTGGTGGCCAAAGCACTTCAAAAGCAAGCGCGTGACCCGTGGCTAAAGGCGCTGGATGAAGCGGGCATCCCCTCGTCGCCGCTGCACACGTTGGGCGAGTTGTCCGAGCATGCGCACACCCGCGAGAGCGGCATGCGCTTTGAATATGAGCACCCCCAACTCGGGCTGCTGCGCAGCGTGGCGCAGCCCCTGCGTTTTGATGGCGAGCGCAGCCCCTTGCGCCGCCACGCGCCGAGCCTGGGCGAGCACAACCACGACATCTTGCAAGAGATGGGATTCAGCGAAGCAGCCATTTCCCAGTTCCAGACTCGAGGCAGTGTGCGCTAAGGCAGTCTGCCAATCCTTTACTCAACCGGAGAGCAACATGACTTCAATCAACAAATGGATGCGCGGCCTGGGCTTGGCGGCCCTGCTGGGTGCGGCAGCCATCGGTCACGCGCAGCCTTACCCCAACAAGCCCGTCAAGATGATCATTCCTTACGCAGCCGGGCAGGGGACTGACATCATGGGGCGTTACATCTCTGACGAATTGTCCCGGGCGCTCAAGCAGGCGGTTGTGGTCGACAACAGGCCCGGTGCGGGTGGAAACATTGGCACGCAAATCGCGGCCAAGTCGCGTGCTGACGGCTACACTTTGATGATTGGAACCAACGCCACACATGCGGCCAACGCGTTCTTATATAGCCAGCCGGGCTATGACGCGCAGGCTGACTTTGAGCCGATTGCGATGGTGGGCATCTTGCCGCTGGTGTACGTGACCTTGGCAAGCAATCCGGTGAACACCATCCCTGACCTGATCAATCTCGCGCGAGCCAAGCCCGACGTGCTTAACACCGCCTTATCCACCACCACCTGCCGCATGGCTCACGAGCTGTTCAAAATGCGAAGTGGCGTCTCCATGACGCCGGTCGACTTCAAGGGCAGCGCCCAGTCCATCACGGCCGTGCTGGGGGGGCATGTGGAGTTCATGGTGGACACCATTGCTTCGTTGCAGGCGCAAGTGGCGGGTGGGCAGCTCAAGGCGTTGGGCGTGACCTCTGCCAAATCAAGCCGCCTTTTGCCGGGCGTCAAGACGGTCGCAGAGCAAGGGCTGCCAGGCTACGAACTGGTGGGTTGGACGGTGATATTCGCGCCCAAGGGCCTGCCGGCCGAGGCGACCCAGACATTGACCGAGGCTCTGAGCAAGATTCTTGAGCGAACGGATGTGCAGGACAAGTTGCTGCAGATGGGCATTGACCCCCAAATCAAGACCGGTTCTGAACTCAAGGCCTTCGTGGCCAGTGAAAAAGACAAATGGGGTCGACTGATCAGCGCCGCAGGACTCAAACCCGTCTGAGACCGGCCAGGGGCGTGCCGGTTCCGGCGGGCCGCTTCCCACCTCCTGCGCTGAAATGTCAAAAACAATTGCGCAATGTTTGAATTTTTCAATTGCGTTTTATCAATACCTCAACTGAATTTGAATGGGAGGGATGGTGCGTTTGCCGAGTTTGATGTAGAGCTTGATGGCTCGAATTCGCTCTTCGTATGAGTACATGAACTACCACCAATTAGTCCAAGTTATTGTCCGCACCCCCGTGCGGACAATATTCAAGCGGCGCAGACACCCATGGTGCTCTTTGCTCTGGAGCAGCCATTTTTGAAACCCCTGCCGCCCCAAGCGCCTGACACGGGCGTGTGGCACCAAGTCACTCCCCACAAAGACTGCCACATCAAGTTCGAGCATGTGCTGTACTCCGCCCCCTTTAGCCTGGTGGGTAAACCACTGTGGCTGCGGGCCAACGACGGGTGTGTGGCCTTGTATGAGGACTACAGATTAGTGGCCACGCATCCTCGCGGCCAGCGCAAAGGCCGGCGCGTGACCACCACAGACCACTTGCCTGCCTAGGCGCAATGGTTCTTTGCCCGTGACCGCCAATGGCTCAACGAGCAGGCCCTCAAGGTTGGCCCCCACTGCCAGCAAGTCATTGACTGGCTATTGAGCGACAAGATCTTGGAGCGACTTCGGGCCGCCCAGGGCGTCATCGGCTTGGCAAAAACCTATGGCCAAGCCCGCCTAGAAAGCGCCTGCCAACGCGCCATGGCCCACAGCAGCCCGTATTACCGCACCGTCAAAACCATCCTGAGCACCAACGCAGATCGGCTGGCGATGCCCCAAACGAGCACCGCTCCCGCCTATGCGAAGGCCCGCTTCGTGCGCAATGCGGCCAGCCTGTTTGCCGGCGATTACGCGCCCGACTGCGCCCCCGATCGCGCCCCAAATCCAATCCCAGATTCCCACCACCCGCAGCAAGACTTGCTGCATTAACCCAAGGAGAGCTTGCCCATGACCCCGATCCCTGAACTTGTTGTGCACCTCAAGCAACTGCGCTTGTCCGGCATCCTGGACTCGCTAGAGGCCAGAAACCGCCAAGCCATTAAGTCCAAACTGGCCTACACCGAATTTTTGGCCATCTTGATGACTTTGGGCTCAAGCCCCTGCGAACACCTGCGGATGAAGATTTACACGAACTGATTGCAAAAGCGCTATGAGCACACGGCCACCATCATCACCAGCAATTTGGACTTCACCGAGTGGGATCAGGCGTTCCCCAGCAACCCGTTGTTGGCGTCAGCTACGCTGGACCGGCTCATGCACAACGCGTACTGTCTAACGCTGGATGGACAGTCATATAGAACGCCGCGGCAGGTGGCGACCACGACGGCGACAAAAACAAAGAATTCGGCTTCGCAAAAAGACTCGAAATAAAGGCAAAATCACCACCCAAAAGATGTCAGTTTTAGACCCTCCAGCTGGCCTCTATGTGCCGAAAATCACTGGCTCCTTTATGCCGCAAAGTGACAGTAGATCAATATCTTAAAGTACACTAGATGTTGACTGCTCTCCGAAGCCAAGGGTCGTGGGTTTGATCCCCGCCAGTCGAACCAAACTCAACTATGCCACCCTTTGCGGTGGCGTTTTTGTCTTCAGATTTCACTGTTTCAGTTCGCGCTGAATTTTTACCCCATGAGCTCTACGCCATCCCTGCCCGCCTGCCCGCAATGCGGCCAAGAAAACACCTACCCCGACGGCGACAACTTGGTGTGTGCCGACTGCGGTTTTGAGTGGTCCGCTAAGGATGGTCAAACCACTGACGACGAAGCCCCCGCGGGAGATGGGGTGATTCGTGATGCCAATGGCAACCCCTTGGCCGATGGCGATGCCGTGATTTTGATCAAAGATTTAAAAGTCAAGGGCTCATCGACTGTCCTGAAAAAAGGCACCAAGGTGAAAAGCATTCGCTTGGTCGATGGCGACCATGAGGTCGACTGCAAGATCGAAGGCGCCAGCTTCATGCTCAAGGCTGCATTTTTAAAGAAAGCTTGAACAAGCCCGTCCTGGAGTTTGCACTCTAAAGTGTCCGAAAACCCGGGTTTTCCCTTGCGTTGACTTTGCTGCAGTGCAACAATTACCCCACTGCAACAACTTCTCCTAAGGAAAACACCATGACTACTTTTAACGCTGACCAAATGATCGCCGCTCAAAAAGCCAACTTGGCTGCTGCCACTGACTTGTCCAAAACCGTGATGGCCGGTTTCGAGCGCGTGGTCGAGCTGAACATGGCCGCCTCTAAAGCCGCTTTCAGCGAGTCTTTCTCAGGTCTGGAAACCCTGTTGGCTGTGAAAACACCTCAGGAACTGGCTGCCGTGCAAGCCAGCTTGGGCCAGCCTGTGTACGAAAAGTCGGCTGCTTACGGCCGCCATTTGGTGGACATTGCCACCAGCACCAGCGCTCAGTTGGCCAAGGCCACCGAAGGCAAAATGGCTGAAGCTCAAAAAGCTTTCACCACCGTGCTGGAGTCTAGTCTGAAGAACGCACCGGCCGGTTCCGACGCTGCCGTGGCCGCCATCAAGTCCGCTATCGAAGCTGGCAACACCGCCATGGAAAACGCACAAAAAGCGGCTAAACAAGCTGCTCAAACTGCGGAATCCAGCTTCAAAGCTGCCACCAACCAAGCTGAAGCCGCTGTGAAGTCGGCTTTGACTAAAGTGAAAGCCAAGGCTTAAGCCTGGGGATCACCCATTCACCCCGAAAAGGGGATGAAACGCAAAACGGCGCCTTCGGGCGCCGTTTTGCATGGCGCGCATCGTTCACGCTGACGCCGCAGCAGGGGGGTGCATTGCGTACGCGCTGCCCATGGACGCCAGCATGATCAAGCCCATGGCGCTCAGTTGCTGCAAGCTGAGCGGCTCCGACAACACCAGCCAACCGGCCAACGCGCCGACTGCCGGCTCCAAGCTGAGCAGCAGGCTGAACGTGTGTTTAGGCAAATGCTGCAGAGCGTACATCTCCAGCGTGTAGGGAATGGCGCTGGACAGCAAGGCCACGGCCAGACCGGCCAACAGCAAATGGGGGTTGAGCAAAGCCGGCCCCGCCACGCCCCAGCCCACAGGGGTGACCACCAAAGCGGCGAACAGCATGCCCATGGGTGTGGCCATCGCGCCATAGCGCGCTGCCACCCGATGGCCAAAAACGATGTACAGGGCCCAGCAGGCGCCAGCGGCCAGGGCAAAGCCCATGCCCAACGGATTTAACGCCTCTGTGGAGCCAGGCCAGGGCAATATCAGGCCAAGGCCGGCGATGGCCAGCACTACCCACAGGTAATCCAGTGGTTTGCGAGACATGTACACGGCCACCGCCAAGGGGCCGGTGAACTCGATGGCCACAGCCAAACCAAAGGGAATGGTCTCCAGCGCCCGGTAAAACAGCAGGTTCATCACGCCGAGCGTGACCCCGTACAGCGCCAGTGGCGGCAGATCGGCCCATGTCCAGTTTTTGCGCCAAGGCCGCCAAAAGAGCATCAGCATCAGCGTGGCAAACACCAGGCGGTAGGTCGTGGTGCCCTCAGCGCCAACGGCAGGGAACAGGCTTTTGGCAAAGGAGGTGCCGCCGCACAAAGACACCAGACTGCCCATCAGGGCGGCTATCGGTAACAAGGGCAGGTGCGCAGCAGTCATTTCGTCAATCGCTTGAAAGTACAAGGACTTTTGCGCACATCATAGCCCCGCATACAATCACCGGTTGACCTGTTCGGGCAGCTTGGCTGGCCGTGGCGGGGTTTTTCTGATTAATTGGAGTTCGATGATGTTTTCATCCGCTTTTGCACAAACCGCCCCTGCCGTGGCCGCCGCTACGGGCACCGACATCCAGTCGTCCTTGATGAGCATGCTGCCTTTGCTCTTGATGTTTGGCGTGCTTTACTTTGTGATGATCCGCCCCCAAATGCGTAAACAAAAAGAGCACAAGACCATGATCGAGGCCTTGGCCAAGGGGGACGAAATCATCACCGCCGGCGGTTTGCTGGGCAAGGTCAGCAAAATTGGCGAAGGTTATTTAAGCGTGGAAATCGCCAATGGTGTGGAAGTGCAAATGCAGCGCTCGGCTGTGGTGCAAGTCTTGCCCAAAGGCACCTTCAAGTAAGCCACTGATTCTTTAACCGTTTACCCCCTCGATCATCATGAACCGTTACCCGGTATGGAAATACGCGATCATCGTGATCGCGCTGTTGTTGGGGGTGATCTACACCCTGCCCAATTTCTTCGGCGAGGCGCCTGCGGTGCAGGTGTCGTCCAGCAAGGTGACGTTCAAGGTGGACACTGGCACCCTGGCCAAGGTGGAGGACGCCTTAAATGCCGCTGGTGTGCCCGCAAGCTTGATCGCGCTAGAAGGCAGCTCTATTCGTGCGCGTTTTGAGACCACCGACGCCCAGCTCAAAGCCAAGGACCTGATTCAAAAAGCCTTGGTGCCTGACGCGGCCGACCCGGCCTATGTCGTGGCTTTGAATTTGATTTCGCGCTCGCCCAACTGGCTCACCGCTTTGCATTCCGCGCCCATGTATTTGGGACTGGACTTGCGAGGTGGCGTGCACTTCATGTTGCAAGTGGACATGAAAGCGGCTTTGACGCAAAAAATGGAAGCGCTGGCCGGTGACATTCGCGTCACCCTGCGTGAAAAAGATGTGCGCCACGGCGGCATCAGCCGCAACGGTCAATCGATTGAGATTCGCCTGCGTGACGCAGCGCAGGTGGACGCGGCCAAAGGCGTGCTGTCGGGCCAGTTCCCTGATCTGTTGGCGGTGGAAAGCGCCGAAGGTGCAGAGTTCAAACTTGCGCTGACCATCAAGCCTGAAGCTGCACGCAAGGTGCAAGAGCAGGCCTTGAAGCAAAACATCACCACGCTGCACAACCGGATCAACGAACTCGGCGTGGCCGAACCCGTGATCCAGCAGCAAGGGCAGGACCGTATCGTGGTGCAGTTGCCTGGCGTGCAAGACACGGCCAAGGCCAAAGACATTTTGGGTCGCACCGCCACGCTGGAAGTGCGCATGGTTGACGAAAGCACCGAGGCGCGTAGCGCTGAGACGGGCTCGGGCCCCGTGCCATTTGGCGCTGAGCGTTATTTGGAGCGCACCGGCCAGCCGGTGGTGGTTAAAAAGCAAGTCATTTTGACCGGTGACAACCTCACCGATGCGCAGCCTGGCTTTGACAGTCAGACGCAAGAGCCGGTGGTCAACCTGTCACTCGACGCCAAGGGCGCGCGCATTTTCAAAGACGTGACCCGCGAAAACGTGGGCAAGCGCATGGCGATCTTGCTCTTTGAAAAAGGCAAGGGAGAGGTCGTGACCGCGCCAGTTATTCGCTCCGAAATCGGCGGCGGGCGCGTGCAAATCTCGGGCCGCATGAGCTCGGTCGAAGCCAACGACACCGCCTTGCTGCTGCGCGCGGGCTCGCTGGCTGCGCCAATGGAAATCATCGAAGAGCGCACCATTGGCCCTAGCTTAGGCGCAGAAAACATTGCCAAGGGCTTTCACAGCGTGACCTGGGGTTTTCTGGTGATCGTGGCTTTCATGTGCGTTTACTACATGGTGTTTGGCTTGGTGTCGGGCATATCACTGGGCGTGAATTTGCTGCTGCTGGTGGCCGTGCTGTCCATGTTGCAAGCCACCTTGACCTTGCCTGGCATGGCCGCGATGGCGTTGGCGCTGGGCATGGCGATCGATTCGAACGTGCTGATCAACGAACGTGTGCGTGAAGAGTTGCGCAGCGGCGTCAGCCCCCAAGCGGCCATTCATGCGGGTTACGACCGCGCATGGGCGACGATTCTGGACTCCAACATCACCACCTTGATCGCCGGCGTGGCCTTGCTGGCCTTTGGCTCCGGGCCGGTGCGCGGTTTTGCGGTGGTGCACTGCATTGGCATTTTGACCAGCATGTTCTCCGCCGTGTTCTTCTCGCGTGGTTTGGTCAATCTCTGGTATGGCCGACAAAAGAAACTCAAAGCTGTGCGCATTGGCACCGTGTGGCGCCCCGAGTCCTCGGCTGTGGCCACCACTGACAAAGAATAAGCGGGAGCGCAATCGTGGAATTTTTCAAGATCAAAAAAGACATCCCGTTCATGAAGAACGCGCTGGTGTTCAACGCGATTTCCTTCGTCACTTTCTTGCTGGCGGTGTTCTTCCTGTTCTCGCGCGGCTTGCATTTGTCGGTGGAGTTCACTGGTGGCACCGTCATGGAAGTGAGCTACACCCAAGCGGCCGACGTGGGGAAGGTGCGCGGCTTGGTGGCCGCTTTAGGCTTCAGTGATGTGCAGGTGCAAAACTTTGGCAGCGCACGCGATGTGATGATCCGTCTGCCCGCGCAGGTGGGCGTCAGCTCGGCGCAGCAAAGCGACCGGGTGATGGCCGCGCTCAAAGCCGACAACACCGAGGCGACCATGCGCCGCACCGAATTTGTCGGGCCGCAAGTGGGCGAGGAGTTGGCCACCGACGGCCTCAAGGCCTTGGCCTTTGTTGTCGTTGGCATCATGATTTATTTGGCCATTCGCTTTGAGTGGAAATTTGCAGTGGCGGCGGTGATTGCCAACTTGCATGACGTGATCATCATCTTGGGCTTTTTTGCCTTCTTCCAGTGGGAGTTTTCCTTGGCGGTGTTGGCGGCCGTGCTGGCGGTGCTGGGTTATTCGGTGAACGAGTCGGTGGTGATTTTTGACCGGATTCGTGAGAACTTTCGCCGCTTTCGAAAACTCAATACGGTGCAGATCATCGACAACGCGATCACCTCCACCATCAGTCGCACCATCATCACCCACGGCTGCACACAGATCATGGTCTTGTCCATGCTGCTGTTTGGTGGCGAGACCTTGCATTACTTTGCCATGGCTTTGACCATCGGTATTTGCTTTGGCATTTACTCCTCGGTGTTTGTGGCCGCAGCCATTGCCATGTGGCTGGGCATCAAGCGCGAAGATCTGATCAAAGCGCCGGTGAAAAAAGACGGGGATCAAGACGGCGAAAACGCAGGGGCTGTGGTCTAGCCCGTCTCGCCTGAGCCTTTTATTTTGGGGCTCAACAGCGCCCCACGCGCTGAAACAAGCCGCCCGGTAAACGCGCCACCAGACCGGCCAGCTCCAAGGTGCGCAGTTGGGCTTGCAAGTGGGCCGTGTCTAGGCCGCAGCGCGCTTGGAGCGCCTGCAAGTGCACCGGCGCAAAGCCCAAGTACACCAGCAAGCCCGCGTCCTTGGGGGTAGGGCCATCGCCTGCAGCCACGCAGGTCGCGGGTTGAAACGGATCGGGAAGCTGCAACTCGTCCAGTACATCTTGTGTCGACTCGACCAGCTTGGCGCCTTGCTTGATCAGCGCGTGACAGCCTTTGGCCTGCGTGCAGTGAATCGAGCCTGGAATTGCCAACACCTCTTTGCCCTGTTCTACGGCCTGTTTGGCGGTGATCATCGAGCCTGACCTGAGTGCAGCTTGAACCACCAGCGTGGCTTGCGACAAGCCCGCAATAAGACGGTTGCGCTTGGGGAAGTTGGCTTTCAGCGGCGGCATGCCCAAGGGGTATTCGCTTAAGATCAAACCTTGCCGTGCAATGCGGTGCGCCAAAGCCAAGTGGTGCCTGGGGTAGACCCGGTCCAAACCCGTGCCCACCACGGCGATGGTGGCCAGCGCCTGGGGTGCGGCACCGTTCATCGCGCCCTCATGCGCCGCACCTTCAATGCCCTGCGCCAAACCCGAAACCACCGTCAGCCCTGTAGCGCTCAAAGACTGCGCAAAAGCCTGAGCGTTTTGAGTGCCTTGCGGTGTGGGGTTACGGCTGCCCACCATGGCGATGCAAGACGATGCAGTGAGGTTTCCCAGCCAAGTGGTTTGCCCCAGTGCGTACAAGATCATCGGTGGGTCGGGAATGTCCAGCAGTGCTGGCGGGTAGTCGCCGTCGCCCCAGGTCACGATGGCGCGCATCACCCCTGGAATGCCGGGCGCGCGCAACCAAGCCCAGGTCTCGTCCAGCAAGCTGCGCCAGGCCTTGGGCTCTTGTATCAGGGCCTGGGCTTGGCGGCTCGAGACGATTTGTCGTAAGGCACTCTCGCTTTGACCGAACAAAGCAGCGGGCAAACCAAAGGCCACCAGCAAACGCCGTATTGCATCGTTGCCGACCCCTTCAGTCAAACTCAGGCGCAGCCAGGCGCCCAACTCATCTTGCGACGTAATCATGTCTCCTCCCTGTACCTTATGGCAACCATTGTGGCGGTTAAGTCTCGGCCTTGTCAAAACGCAACCAGATCACTCAATTGGAGCCAGCCTGCACGCCGCACCGGATCAAATCAAGGCGATTTAGCGGCCGGTGCCACGAAGGGCCCTTAAATTGGCGAAAATACGGGGTTACGTAGAAACTTTCTTCTTGCCATGGCTCTGCTCACGATTCTTCGATATCCCGACCCCAAGCTGCACACGGTGGCCAAACCCGTGGCGGCGCTGGACGCGCGCATTAGCGCCTTGATCGCCGACATGCTCGAGACCATGTACGACGCCAGCGGCATCGGCCTGGCGGCGACGCAAATTGATGTGCATGAGCGGCTCGTGGTGATCGACACGTCCGAGGACCGCGATCAGCCGCTGGTGCTGATCAACCCTGAAATCACTTGGGTGGGTGACGAGCGCGTCAAAGGTGAAGAAGGCTGTTTGTCGGTGCCCGGCATCTATGATGGCGTGGAGCGCGCCACTCAGGTCAAGGTCAAAGCCATGGATGCCAAGGGCCAGGTGCGCACCATCGAGGCTGAGGGTTTGCTGGCAGTGTGTATTCAGCATGAGCTCGATCATCTGATGGGCAAAGTATTTGTCGAGTACCTCTCGCCGTTGAAGCGCAACCGCATCAAGACCAAGTTAATCAAAGCCCTGCGTGATGAAGAAGACGACTGAAAAGCCCCAGCCATGCGTGTGATTTTTGCGGGCACCCCCGAATTTGCCAGCGTTGCGCTGGCGCAGCTGCATGCCGCCGGGCACGAGATTGTGTTGGTCATGAGCCAGCCAGATCGCCCTGCCGGTCGCGGCATGAAGCTGCAGGCCTCAGCCGTCAAACAGTTTGCCCTGGCGCACCAAATTGCAGTGGCGCAGCCCCGCAGCCTGCGGCTTGACGGTAAATTCCCTGACGATGCGCTGGCCGCTCAGGAGGCCATTGCGCAGGCACAGGCTGATGTGATGATCGTTGCCGCTTACGGCTTAATCTTGCCGCAATGGGTGCTTGATGCGCCGCGCCATGGCTGCCTCAATATTCACGCCTCACTGCTGCCGCGCTGGCGCGGTGCAGCGCCGATTCACCGGGCGATTGAAGCGGGCGATACGCTCACTGGCGTGACCATCATGCAAATGGACGCCGGACTCGACACGGGCAACATGCTGCTGTGCCAAGCCCTGCCCATTGAGACCACAGACACCACCGCTTCGCTGCATGACAAGTTGGCCGACTTGGGGGGGCGCATGATCGTGCAGGCGCTCACGCAAGTGGGGCAGTTTCAGGCGCAGGCGCAGCCAAGCGAGGGCGTGACCTATGCTTACAAAATTGAAAAGTCCGAGGCCAGCGTGGACTGGACACTGCCTGCAGCGCTGATTGAGCGCCGCATGCGCGCCTTCGATCCATTTCCTGGCGTGACGTGCGTGATGCACAGCGAGACCGCCGCACAGACCGTCAAGCTCTGGCAAGCCCAGGTCGATCCCGGCGCCACGCATGCGGCTGCCGGCACGCTGCTCAGCGCTGACGCACAGGGGTTGTGTGTGGCCTGCGGCCAAGGGGCATTGCGCATTACGCAGTTGCAGCGACCCGGGGGCAAGCGCATCAGCGCGCTCGATTTTCTGCGCAGTTTTCCGCTGCAGCCTGGTCTGTCGCTGAGCGCGGCGGCCTGAGCCCAGTCGTTTCCCATGTTTTTTTTGCCATCGCTGTACCGCCACCCTGAGTTTCGCCGAGGCATGCGCGATTTGGCCCCGCAGGCTTTGGGCATTGCCGCCTGGGGCTTGATGACGGGCGTGGCCATGGTCAAGTCGGGCATGAGCTTGTTCGAGTCTGTGGTCATGACGCTGCTGGTGTTTGCCGGCAGCTCGCAACTGGCTGCCATTCCCTTGATCGTGGCCGCTGCGCCCGCATGGGTGATCTTGGCCACTGGCTTTTGTGTGAACTTGCGCTTTGTGGTCTTCAGCCTGCACCTGCGCCCCTATTTGATTCATTTGCCGCTTTGGCGGCGCTTGGGCCACGGCTACATGACGGCCGATGTGAGTTATGTGCTGTTCACCAAACGCTTCAGCAAGCCCGGCCAAACGCCCGAGGCCTTGCTGGCCCAAGAGGCTTACTTGGCTGGCAATGACGGCCTCAACTGGTTCAGCTGGGTCAGCGCGAGTTTGGTTGGTATCACCCTGGCCAATGGCATTCCACCCGCTTGGGGCCTGGGCTTTGCGGGTATTTTGTGTCTGCTGGGCATTCAGTGCTCGTTGGCCAGTTCTCGCATGCGCATCTTGTCGTCTTTGGTCGCCGGCGCGGCGGCGGTGGCGGCCTATGCTTTGCCTTTGAAGCTGAACATTGTGGTGGCGATTGCTGCCGCAGTGATCTTGTGTTTGACGGTGGAACGCGTGCGGAGCGTTCCATGAGCGAGCTCTTGAGCGGCACCGATCTGTGGACCTTGGCGGTGATCGTCGGCTTGGCTGCGGTCACGGTGATCACCCGCAGCTTTTTCTTTATGTCGGACGCGGCTTGGCACTTGCCCCATTGGGCGCAGCGCGGCTTGCAGTACGCGCCGATTGCCGCGCTGTCGGCTGTGGTCGTGCCCGAGATTGTCATGCAGCAAGGCCAACTGATTCACACGCTGCAAGACGCGCGGCTGTACGCTGCAGTCGTGGGCGCGGCGGTTTACTTTTGGCGCCGCGACGTGCTGATCACCATTGTGCTGGGCATGAGCGTGTATTTGCCCTTGCATTTGGGCTGGGGCTGGTAGCGGGCTTGTAGACAGGGCAGAACAAGGCCAGGACGGGGGGGGGGG
>CANGDZ010000089.1 GCA_947452785.1 Comamonadaceae bacterium
AATCGAGCGAAACACTGAGCAACACAATCACACTGATGATGGCAAAGTTCGTCACCTCACCGGTCAAGGCCGAGACGCCACTGGCGATCAACAAAACCACCACCAAGGGGTTTTTGAAGCGTGACAGAAATTGCCAAATCAGTGCATGTACCTCTGGCGGTCGAAACGAGTTGGGGCCGAACTGGAGGCCTGACTGCTCGGCCTGCGCCGTCGTCAGGCCAGCAGGGGAGGCATCGGTCACGAGGTCAAAAGCGCGGGTCCACCAGGCGGGTGGCGCCGCAGAAACGGGCGAGGAATTAGGAGCTTGGGCCATGGACCATCTTAAAGACAGACCTCGATTTTTAGCTTGACTTGGATCAAGAAGCGCGGGCACTACAACCCGCCGATACCACCTGGGCTGGTTTCAGACCTTGGGCAAAAGGTATTGCCCAGCCAACTGAATGAAGCTTTCCAAGGCCGGATCCAGCCCCGTTTCTTCTTGCAAAATTTGCGCGACGCGAGGTGCCCATTGGGCTGCCAAGCGGGCGTCTAAAAATAGCAGGCGCGACCGCCGGGCCAGCACGTCCTCCACATGCACCGCGTATTCATAACGCGCGGCAAAACGCACCATGGCCTCGCAGAAAACCTCGTCCTTATCATCGCTCAGCCAAACATCATGCCCGGGCAGCGCTTGCACAAAGGCTTGTTCTGAACCATAAGAATGCCAGCCCTCGGCTTCGCATAAGGCCTTGGGCGCCAGCGCCGTGGACTCGGCGCCCACCAAGGCCAACTTGTCTGTATGCGCGGTCTTGGCTACCGATGCGGCCAACAAGCCGCTGTCCGCGCATTTTCTCAGTACGTCTTCGGCCATGGCTCGGTAGGTCGTCCATTTGCCGCCCGTGACGGTGACCAGCCCGGAGCGACTGACCAACACAGTGTGTTCCCGGCTCAAGCCTTTGGTGTTTTCACCATCATCTTTGGGCGGTTTAACTAAGGGGCGCAAACCCACCCAAATGCTTTTCACATCGCAGCGCCGTGGGGCCATCCGCAGGTAGCGTGACGCCTCGCTCAGGATGAAATCAATTTCCTCTTCAAAGGCCAAGGGCTCTGTCGCCAAATCGTTGCGCGGGGTGTCGGTGGTACCCAAGATCACTTTTCCCAACCAAGGTACGGCAAACAACACCCGGCCATCGGCCGTTTTAGGAATCATCAAAGCCGTGTGACCCGGCAGGAATTGGGCATCTACCACGATGTGCACGCCCTGACTGGGGGCCACCAGGGGTTCTAGCGTGCCATCTTGTTCGCGCAGCGCGTCCACCCACACGCCCGTTGCGTTCACCACGCAACGCGCTTGAAGGGCATGGCTTTGGCCAGACAAAACGTCTTCACATTGCAGCCCCGAAACCCGTCCTTCGGTGTACTGCAGCTTCGTGGCCTTCATGTAGTTAATCAGCAAAGCGCCTTGCGCTGCGGCGCTGCGCGCCAGCGCCAAGGCCAGCTTGGCGTCATTGAATTGGCCATCCCAATACTGCACGCCGCCGCGTAAATGATCCGGTTGCACGTTGGGCAAACAAGCCAGGGTGGCTTGTCGCGATAAAAAATGGGTCGAGCCTAAACCCGAAGCTCCGGCCAGAGCGTCGTACATTTTCAGGCCGATGCCGTAAAAAGCCGTCTCCCACCACTTGTAGGCGGGGACCACAAAGGGCAAAGGCTGTGCAATGTGAGGGGCATTGCGCAGCAAGGTGCTGCGCTCATGCAAGGCCTCACGCACCAAGCCAATATTGCCTTGCGCCAAATAGCGCACGCCACCATGGACCAACTTGGTCGAACGGGACGACGTGCCTTTGGCAAAATCATTCGCCTCCACCAACACCACCTTCAGTCCGCGTGCCGCCGCATCCAGGGCCACGCCCAGACCGGTCGCGCCGCCGCCCACAATGGCCAGGTCGTAGACCGCATGCGGGTCCAAACGGGCCAAGAGATCTTCGCGTCGTGTCAACAACGGCAGTGCTTTGGAAGGCATGAAAATCAGCGCTTAAAAATACAAGAACAAAAAAAGCCGTGCGGGAGAAATCCCACACGGCCCGGGGCAGGTTAACGAACCTTGCCGTTTTTCCACGCGTTCAAGAGCGTGTCATAGGCAATGGTTTCACCTTTTGGCTTTTCATTGGCCAATTTTTTCCAAGGTGCGCCCTTGTCGCTCAACCACTTGCTAGGGTCCGATTTGGCATTGAGCTTAGGCGGGCAAACGGCCATGCCGGAGCGCTCCAAACGCGCCATCACATCGTCCATTTCGGTGGCCAGGTTGTCCATCGCCGCTTGTGGTGTTTTCTCACCAGTCACAGCTACGGCCACGTTTTTCCACCACAACTGAGCCAACTTAGGATAGTCAGGCACGTTGGTACCTGTTGGCGTCCAAGCCACACGCGCAGGGCTGCGGTAGAACTCGACCAAGCCCCCCAATTTGGGTGCCATGTCGGTCATGGCCTGAGACTTGATATCGGACTCGCGAATCGGCGTCAGACCCACGATGGTCTTTTTCAAGGACGTGGTTTTAGCCGTCACAAACTGCGCGTAGAGCCAAGCCGCAGCCACTTTGCTTTCGTCGTGACCTTTAAAGAAAGTCCATGAACCCACGTCTTGGTAGCCGTTTTGCATGCCCTGCTTCCAGTACGGGCCGTTCGGGCCAGGAGCCATGCGCCACTTCGGTGTGCCGTCGTCGTTGACCACGGGCAGACCTTTTTTGATCATGTCGGCAGTGAAAGCGGTGTACCAAAAGATTTGCTGCGCAATTTGACCTTGCGCAGGCACAGGGCCGGCTTCACCAAAGGTCATGCCAATCGCTTCTTTGGGCGCGTACTGTTTCATCCAGTCGATGTACTTGGTCAATGCGTAAACGGCGGCGGGCGAGTTGGTCGCACCACCACGGGCCACCGACGCACCTTGTGGGGTACAGCCATCGGCCGAGGCACGAATGCCCCACTCGTCCACAGGCTTGCCGTTCGGAATACCAATGTCGGCTGAACCAGCCATCGACAACCAGGCATCCGTGAAACGCCAACCCAAGGAGGGATCCTTCTTGCCGTAGTCCATGTGGCCGTAAATCGCTTTGCCGTCGATGTTTTTCACATCGTTGGTAAAGAAGGCGGCGATGTCTTCGTAGGCGCTCCAGTTCAGAGGCACGCCCAGGTCGTAACCGTATTTGGCTTTGAACTTGGCTTTCAATTCAGGCTTGGCAAACAAGTCAGCGCGGAACCAGTACAGGTTGGCAAACTGCTGATCGGGCAACTGGTACAGCTTGCCGTCTGGTGCGGTCGTGAAACTGGTGCCAATGAAATCTTTGATGTCCAAACCTGGGTTGGTCCACTCTTTGCCATTGCCGCTCATGTAGTCGGTCAAGTTCATGACTTTACCGTAACGGTAGTGGGTACCGATCAAATCAGAGTCAGTGATCCAGCCGTCATAAATCGACTTGCCCGATTGCATGGAGGTTTGCAGTTTCTCGACCACATCGCCCTCACCGATCAAGTCATGCTTGACCTTGATGCCGGTGATTTCTTCAAACGCCTTGGCCAGGGTTTTGGATTCGTATTCATGAGTTGCAATGGTTTCCGACACCACCGAGATTTCCTTCACGCCTTTGGCTTGAAGTTTCTTGGCCGCGTCAATGAACCACTTCATCTCCGTCGTTTGCTGGGCTTTGCTCAATGTGGACGGCTGAAACTCATTGTCAATCCACTTTTTCGCTGCAGCCTCATCGGCCCAACCCATTGAAGACAGTGAACAGGCAACTGCCACCGCCACCACGCTGTAACGTAACTTCATGATCTATCTCCTCATTTTTGGAAACCCCCTGTTGACAAGGCAATTTCGGCTCCGGGGGAAAATAAGCCGACCCTTTTTTCTTTGCTTCTGTTCAGCCCTTACGCATGATCCAGACCAACATCACCATGGACGCCACAAAGCTGTACCAAATCGAAGGATCCGTCTCCAGCGACAGCCATTGCGCCATCCAACCACTCAAGCCGACAAAAGCCAAATTCAAATAAGCCGCAGCCAAAAGGCCAATGAACAAGCGATCGCCACGGGTGGTGTCCATCGGTAAAAAGCCGCGTCGCACCAGCGTTGGTGATTTGATTTCCCACACCGTCATGCCGGCAATCATCAGCACGATGCAGGTAAAAAATACAGCCACCGGTGTGGTCCAAGCCATCCATTCAAACATCTTGTACTCCTTAGGCCGCGGCTTAGACGCGACCCATCGCAAAACCTTTGGCGATGTAGTTACGGACAAACCAAATCACGATGGCACCGGGCACGATGGTCAGCACCCCGGCAGCGGCCAAGGTGGCCCAATCCATGCCCGAAGCCGATACGGTGCGCGTCATGGTGGCGGCAATGGGTTTGGCATTCACGCTGGTCAAGGTGCGGGCCAAAAGCAACTCCACCCAACTGAACATGAAGCAAAAGAACGCCGCCACGCCCACACCGGCTTTGATCAAGGGTAAAAAAATTTGCACAAAAAACCGTGGAAACGAGTAGCCATCGATGTAGGCCGTCTCGTCGATTTCGCGCGGGATGCCACTCATGAAACCTTCCAAAATCCACACCGCCAGAGGCACGTTAAAGAGCAAATGCACCAGCGCCACCGCAATGTGCGTGTCCATCAAACCGACCGAGCTGTAGAGCTGAAAGAACGGCAGCAAGAACACGGCAGGCGGCGTCATGCGGTTGGTCAACAACCAAAAGAACACATGCTTGTCGCCCAAAAAGCTGTAGCGCGAAAACGCATAGGCTGCAGGCAAGGCCACGGTGAGCGACATCACGGTGTTCATGGCCACATAAATCAAGCTGTTGATATAGCCCGAATACCAGGCTGGATCGGTCAAGATGGTCTGGTAATTGCCCCAGGTGAAGTGCTCAGGAAACAAAGTGAAGCCAGCGAGAATTTCGTTGTTCGTTTTGAACGACATATTGACCATCCAGTAGATGGGCAACAAGGCAAACACCAGGTACAGGCACAGAAAAATAGTGCGCTTTTGAAATTTGGAATTAGGCATGACCGCCCTCCTTCGACTCTGTACCTACGCTTTGCATCCAGTTGTACAAAACAAAGCAGAACAGCAAAATGATCAGAAAATAAATCAGCGAGAACGCAGCGGCTGGCCCCAGGTCAAATTGCCCCACGGCTTTTTGCGTCAAGAACTGCGACAAGAAGGTGGTCGAGTTGCCGGGCCCGCCTCCGGTCAACACAAAAGGTTCGGTGTAAATCATGAAGCTGTCCATGAAGCGCAGCAACACCGCGATCACCAAGACGCCGCGCATCTTGGGTAACTGCACGAAACGAAATACATCCCACTTGCTGGCCCCATCGATACTGGCGGCTTGGTAATAGGCATCCGGAATGGAGCGCAAACCGGCATAGCCCAGCAAGGCCACCAACGGCGTCCAGTGCCAGACGTCCATCAGCAGCACCGTGAGCCAAGCGTGGCTGGCGTTGCCGGTGTAGTTGTAGGCAATGCCCATGCCCTGGAGCGCAGCGCCCATCAAGCCAATGTCGGTGCGGCCAAAGATTTGCCAAATGGTGCCCACCACGTTCCAAGGAATCAGCAAGGACAGCGAGACGATGACCAAGACCGCCGACGACTTCCAACCCGTGGCCGGCATGGACAGGGCCAGCACAATGCCGAGCGGTAACTCCACGGCCAAGACCGAGAACGAATAAATGAATTGACGCAGCAAGGCCCCGTGCAACTCTTCGTCGCGCATGATGGCGGCGAACCATTCGGTGCCCACAAACACACGCCGGTCGGGCGAAATGATGTCTTGCACCGAATAATTGACCACCACCATCAAAGGCAAAATGGCCGAAAAGGCGACGCACAGCAGCACAGGCAAAATCAAAAACCAGGCCTTCTGATTCACGGGCTTGATGGTCGTGCTCATGCCACGATCTCCTCATTTTTGTAAAAGCAGGTGTGCGCGCCCAGCACCTCAAGCCACACCACGCTGCCCACGACCAAGACTTCGCCATCGGTCGCGATGTCCGCCAGGCGGGCTTTGACCCTCTGCCCTTCGTACTCGGCCGTGACAATGAAATGCGTACCCACATCTTGCACCTGAACCACCATCATGGGCAAGGACCCTGGCGTTTGCGTCTGCGCGACCGTCACATACTCCGGCCGTATGCCCAATTTAATGTCGCCCGTTGGTAGCATCAATGCGGTGGGCAAGGTCAAGGCTTGAGAGCCCACCAGTACCGCATCGTGGGCCACCAGCGCACGGATGAAATTCATGCCCGGTGAGCCAATGAAGTTGCCCACAAAGGTATGACTGGGCCGTTCAAACAAGTCGGCGGGTGAGCCCACTTGCACGGCGCGGCCACGTGTCATGACCACCACCTGCTCGGCAAAGGTCAGGGCCTCGACCTGGTCATGGGTCACATAAATCAAGGTCAGCTTGAGCTCATGGTGAATTTGCTTGAGCTTGCGGCGTAGCTGCCATTTGAGGTGAGGATCGATCACGGTCAAAGGCTCGTCAAACAGAACGGCAGAGACGTCAGGCCGCACCAGGCCGCGACCC
This sequence comes from Comamonadaceae bacterium, assembly GCA_947452785.1. Classification (GTDB taxonomy): domain Bacteria; phylum Pseudomonadota; class Gammaproteobacteria; order Burkholderiales; family Burkholderiaceae_C; genus Limnohabitans_A. The sequence goes on from CANGDZ010000089.1 coordinate 6,562, forward strand.
AGTGAAATTTTTTGTTTGGCATCAGCCGACAATCCGGCTGCGCGCTGGTTGAGCTGACCACTCATTTCCAGCATCTCAGCAATTTGACCGACGCGTTGTTTGATTTTGTCTGCCGCCCACTGGCGATTGCGCAACGGAAACGCCAGGTTTTCGGCCACCGTCATGGTGTCGTAAATCACCGGAAACTGAAACACCTGCGCGATATTGCGCGCCTGTGGAGAGTCTTGCGTCACATCACGGCCATCAAACAGCACCGTGCCTTGCGAGGGCGTGAGCAAACCCGACATCACATTCAGCATGGTGGTTTTGCCGCAGCCCGAGGGGCCGAGCAAGGCATAAGCGCCGCCATCCTCAAAGCGCATCTTCAAAGGCAGCAAAGCATAGTCGCTGTCTTGCTGCGGGTTGGCGCTGTAGGCGTGCGCCAAATCGAGATCAATGCGTGCCATCTCAATGCCCTCCTGCATGCAAAGGTGCACGCGTAGATTTACGAAGGGGGGCGAGCAACAACTGGCCTTGTGCGTCAAACACATACATCTGCGCAGGGTTCACAAACACCTCAATGGTGGCACCCAAATCAAAGTAATGCACGCCGGTGAGTTGCGCCACCACATTGCCCACCGCGGTGGCCACATGGACAAAGGTGTCGGAACCCGAAATTTCAGCCAACTCCACTCGGCCAGCAAAAGCGGTGTCACCAGGCTGCCTCTCAACGCGAACAGCACTGGCACGCAGTCCCAGCGTCAATGCGGCAGACGCGGTTTCGGGCAGCGCCAACGAGAGTGAAGTGCCATCGGCCAACTCGACGCCTGCCAACTTGCGGGTGGCGAGCATCAAATTCATCGGCGGGTCACTAAAAGCACGCGCCACGCGCAAGGATTGGGGGTAATGAAACACCTCGGCCGTGGGGCCGTATTGCAGCAACTCGCCGGCGTCCATCACTGCGGTGTAACCCCCGAGTAACAAGGCCTCACCGGGTTCGGTGGTGGCGTAAATCACCGTCGATTCGCCCGTGGCAAACAAAGCGCCAAGCTCTTCGCGCAACTCTTCGCGCAATTTGTAATCCAGATTCACCAAGGGTTCGTCCAGCAGCATCAAAGGCGCACCTTTGGCCAAGGCCCGAGCCAGCGCCACGCGCTGCTGCTGACCGCCCGACAGTTCGGTGGGGTAACGGTCTAAAAACATCTCGATGTGCAGCTTTTCGGCCAAGGCTTGCACACGTTGCGCCACGTTTTTGTCACCGCGCAGCTTCATGGGTGAAGCGATGTTGTCGCGCACTTTCATTGAGGGGTAGTTGATGAACTGCTGGTACACCATGGCCACATTGCGCTCGCGTACCGGCACACCCACCACATCACGACCATCGACCCACACACGGCCCGTGGTGGGCACGTCCAAGCCTGCCATGATGCGCATCAGGCTGGTCTTGCCCGCCTGGGTCGCGCCCAGCAACACGGTGACATTGGCTGTTTGCGGAGCCAAGCTCATGTCGTACAGCCAGGTTTGGGGCCCGACCTTTTTGCTGACACCTTCTAGCGACAACTCCATCTCACCACCTTTGCAAAGCACACACGCCCGCAGCCACGCTGCCGGATTCCATTGGTTGATTATTGTTCGTTAATTTTCGTTATTGATCGGTAATTACCCTTTGTTTGCGTTTTATTTTTCGTTTTACAGTTGAGCTCAGCATTTCAAACAGCGAAAATCCAGGCCATGAATTCCAATCCGCGCCAAATCTCCCTGCTCAAAGTGGTTCAAGAACTCGGCTCTGTGACGGTCGAACAACTGGCCGACAAATTGGGCGTGACCCTGCAAACAGTACGGCGTGATGTGCAGCGCATGGCCGAGACCGGCCAAGTCACCCGCTTTCATGGCGGTGTGCGCGTGCCCAGCTCCACCACCGAAAACATCGGCCACCAGCAACGGGTGAGCCTGAACGCCGATGCCAAAACGCGTATCGCACGCAGCGTGGCCGCCGCCGTTCCCAATGATTGCTCCTTGATGTTGAACATCGGCACCACCACCGAAGCCATTGCGCGTGCGCTGTTGCAGCACAAAGGTTTGCGGGTGATCACCAACAATTTGAATGTGGCTGCCATCTTGAGCGCCAACCCCAGCTGCGAGGTGATCGTGGTCGGCGGTGTGGTGCGGGGGCGCGACCAAGGCATCGTGGGCGAAGCGGCGGTGGACTTCATTCGACAATTCAAGGTCGACATCGCCTTGATCGGCATATCAGGCATCGAGTCCGATGGCTCGTTGCGCGACTATGACTACCGCGAGGTCAAAGTGTCGCAAACCATTTTGTCGCACGCGCGTGAGGTCTGGCTGGCCGCAGACCACAGCAAATTCAACCGCCCCGCCATGGTCGAAGTCGGGACCATCTCCCAAATTGACCATTTGTTCACCGATGCCCCACCGCCCGAGCCTTTTGCCGCGCTGCTGGGCGAGGCGCAAGTGCAACTGCACATTGCCGACTGATTTAAGAGACTCACTTATGACCTATATCCTCGCCCTCGACCAAGGCACCTCCAGCTCGCGCAGCATCGTCTTCAACCTCGAGGGCCAAATCGTGTCGCTCGCGCAGCGCGAGATCACGCAGATCTACCCGCAACCCGGTTGGGTTGAACACGACCCTTTGCAAATTTGGCAAACCCAACTCGACACCGCGCGCGAAGCCTTGAGCAAAGCGGGCATCAGCGCCAATCAAGTCAGCGCCCTGGGCATCACCAACCAACGCGAAACCAGCGTGGTCTGGAACAAAACCACGGGCCAGCCCATTTACAACGCCATTGTTTGGCAAGACCGCAGGGCCGAACCCGCCTGCGTGGCGCTGCGTGAGCAAGGTTTAAGCGAAACCATTCAAGCCAAAACCGGCTTGTTGGTGGACGCGTATTTTTCGGGCACCAAGCTGCAATGGATCTTGGACCATGTGGACGGCGCCCGCGCCCAGGCCGAACTCGGCGAGTTGCTGTTTGGCACAGTGGACAGCTGGCTGATGTGGCAGCTCAGCGGCGGCGCGGTTCACGCCACCGACGTGAGCAACGCCTCGCGCACCATGCTGTTCAACATCCACACCAACCATTGGGACGAAGAACTGTTGGCGGCCCTGCGCATCCCGGCCCGCATGATGCCGCAGGTCCACGCATCCAGCGCGAACTTTGGCCAAGTCAAAGCCGATTGGCTGGGCCACAGCATCCCGATCGGCGGCGTGGCCGGCGACCAGCAAAGCGCCCTTTTTGGCCAAGCCTGCTTCAGCGCCGGCATGGTGAAAAACACCTACGGCACCGGCTGCTTTATGCTGATGCACACCGGTGACAATGGCATGCGTTCGCACAACGGACTGATCACCACCAGCGCAGCCCAAGTCAACACCACACCGCAGTTTGCGATTGAAGGCAGCGTGTTTGTGGGCGGCGCCGTGGTGCAGTGGCTGCGCGACGGCTTGCACGCCATACAAAGCAGCGGCGAGGTGCAAGCCCTTGCCGAAAGCGTGCCCGACTCTGGCGGCGTGATGGTGGTGCCCGCCTTCACCGGCCTGGGCGCGCCGTATTGGAAGCCCGATGCCCGAGGCTCCATCACCGGCCTGACGCGCGGCAGCACCGTGGCCCACATCGCGCGAGCAGCGTTGGAGAGCATCGCCTTCCAAAGTGCAGCGCTGCTGCAGGCCATGAGCCGCGACTTGGCCTTGGCCGGTCAGGCGCAGGTGCGCGAGCTGCGGGTGGATGGCGGCGCTTGCGTGAACGATTTGTTGATGCAGTTCCAGGCCGATTTGCTGGGCATTGAAGTGGTGCGCCCTGAGGTGGTCGAGACCACCGCCTTGGGCGCGGCCTATTTGGCCGGCTTGTCTTGCGGCATTTACAAGAGCACCGAGGAGCTGAGCCAGTTGTGGCGCGTGGAGCGGCGCTTCAGCCCGCAGCGCCCCCCCGCTTATGCCACCGAGTTGATGGCAATGTGGGAGCACGCGGTCAAGCAGACGGTGCTTTAACCGCCGCTTTAAATCGGGCGTCAACCGAAGTTGGCACCCGCCGCCATCGCACCCAGGCGCGCGGTGATGACGTGAAACTGCGCCACCGTCTCTTGCACAATCTGCGCGGCGCTGTGCACTTCATGAATCAATCCCGCAGACTGCCCAGCCAACGCGGGCGCGGCGTTCATGTTGCCGCCAAAGTAAACGTCTTGAATGCCGTGAAAGGTCTCGGGCCCCATGACACCGGCTTCGTGCAAAGCGCGGGTGAAATCGGTTTTTAAAGCGCGAATGCAAGGCGTGGATTTGGTGTTCAGCATCCAAGTGCCCGTGGCCTGAGCGTCCACGATGGCTTGCTTGTAATGGGTGTGCACCGGGCTTTCGGCGCAGGCCACAAAGCGCGTGCCCATCTGGATCGCCTCGGCGCCCAAGGCAAAAGCGGCGGCCATGCCCCGGCCGTCGACAATGCCACCGGCGGCGATCATAGGCACGTCCACTTTTTCGCGAATCGCTTGCAGCAGCACCAAGGTGCTCACCTCTTCAGGGTTCTTGAAGCCGCCGCCTTCGGCGCCCTCCACCACCAAGCCGTCAATGCCCGCCTCAACGCATTTGAGCGCCGCGTCCAGGGTGGGCACCGCGTGGTACACCACGATGCCCGCGGCCTTCAAAGGCGCAATGAATTTGGCCGGACTGCCGGCCGAGGTGGTGACAAATTTCACGCCGGACTCGCAGACAAAACGCAGCATGGCGTCGTCCTTTAAAAACCGGATCGGCAAGTTCACGCCAAAAGGCAAACCGGTTTCCACCATAGCCGTGATCTCGCGCTGGCAGTTCGCCGTCTCACCCGACGAGGTTTCGATGATCCCCAAACCGCCCGCGCGCGACACGGCGCTGGCCAAAGTGCGGCGGGCAATCCAGCCCATGGGCGCTTGGAGAATGGGATAAGTGGCGCCCGTGTGGGCCAGTACGCGGTTCATGGGTCGGCTTTCGGCTTGTGTGTTTGCGGTGGGCTTGTCTGGAATTCGGACGCTTCACCCAAATACATTGATATGGAATTTAATCGCAGTGTCCATTTGGCCGAGTCGCACAGGTGCGGGCCTCTAAAGACAGCATCCGACCCATTGCAGCCCTTCGACCTAAAGTTGAAGTGATGGGTTTGTCGCGATTGCAGACGTTCAAGGCAAAGCTAGAAAGTCTTTGCGATTTCTCAACAGCAGTCATCCAAACGCTTGCCTACTGTTTTGGGAGAATTCAAATCTGTTATAAATTAAAAAAGGAGACCAATATGAAGAGGCTTGTTATCTGCTTATTGTTAACTTTTGCCACTGCGGCTACATGGGCGCAATCATGGATCAAAGTCAACTATGACACTGGAGCTGGAACACCAGTTCAGCAAGTTGAAGCAGTTTTCAGGGCGGCAGAAGGTGCCCCTAATGGGCAGGCATTGCTAATTCTTCATCATGCAGGTGGCTTCAGCTTTAACACGACCAAACAATACGGAGAGTTTTACTCAAAGCAGGGCTTCACAACGCTCGAGTTAAAAATGTTCAACGACCATGACGGTCGTCCATCACCACTTATTCTTCATGGACAAATGATGGGTGCTCTTAAGCATTTATCCCAGATACCAGGAGTTGATTCAAAAAAAATATCAGCCATGGGTCTTTCGTTGGGCGCTTTCATGACTGTAGATGCCGCCAGCCAATGGTTCTATGATCACTATCGGGCAGATGAATTGCGTTTTCATAAACTCATTGCGATGTACCCGACTTGTTGGATTACATCTGCAGCCGCCTCAGGAAATGCAGTGGGCATACCACTCTTCAATGGCATGCCGGCTAACTTCTTGGAAAAATGGGCGCA
>CANGDZ010000090.1 GCA_947452785.1 Comamonadaceae bacterium
CGCCAACGCCAACGCCAACGCCAACGCCAACGCCAACGCCAACGCCAACGCCAACGCCAACGCCAACGCCAACGCCAACGCCAACGCCAACGCCAACGCCAACGCCAACTGACTCAGGCTCAGGAACAGGCTCTGGCTCTGGTTCTGGCTCCGGAACAGGGTCTGGCTCCGGCTCCGGCTTGTGATCGGATTGGATTCATCAAAGGGGGCATGGCCCCCTTTTTTTTATTGGAACGGACGTTCTCGCTGCCAATAGGTGCAGACCACCTTTGTTCCACGCGTCACGGGGCTGCCCGCATGCAAGGACAACCTGTCTTCTGCCCCATAGGGGTCAAGGTTGTTGAAAAATACCGCACCGCCCTGAGGGGGGCAGGCCTCAAACCCAACCTCAGGGAACAGCGTTCCCCCTCCCTCCTCAGCGACACGAAGATAAATCACGGTAGTGGCTACTCTTTGGCCACCATTTTGAAGGTGTAGGCTTGCACCCTTGGCGCTGGGGTCAAACCAATCAAAATGCGGTCGGTATTCCTGCCCGGGTGTGTATCGCAAAACCTGAAGTCCCTCGCCATGGCTAACGGGCCAAGCTGTCAGGTCTGCCAATCGTTGTTCAATTCGCGCCACCAACGTGTTCTCTGCCTTGGTCAGGTTGGTACTGGTACTGGTTCGGCCCTGGTGCAACACCCGCTCGCCTGAATCGTTGTCCACCACGTCAGAAGCGTTCAAACCCTTGCTCATCGCCAAAGCGATGAGTTCTTCGCATTCTTCTGAGCTCAACACTTCTGCTATCACCACAGCTTGAGGATTCGTCAACCTAGACATTACCCGAATATCTTGGCCGTTCACATGCAGTTGGTTGGATGGTCCAATGGTTGGTCGCAAGATTGTCCGACTGGCAGGTTGGTTTAAGAGTGCCTGGCCTTGAGATAGGGCCAGTTCGGCTTGTTGCACCAGCCATCCTCCCTTCATCATGTCAACCAGCAAGTCATGCGGCCTACACTGCTTAGTCAAATTGTCTAACAGCCAATCGCGCCAGGCTGGGCCATGACTCTCTAGGGCTTCAAGAGCGTTCATAATTGGATCTCGTTTGTGCAACGCCATTCCTCAGAGGCCCGAGGGCACAATTGACGGTTTTGAATATGCACCACTACCTCTCCATTGAGATTAAAATCTGTCGCATCCGTCAAATTAACGTGGACCAGGCCAAGTCCTAAGCCCATCGATAAGTCCAGTGAACGGTGACAGAGCCCACCCTTTACGCCGGCTTTATGCGCAACACAGTGTAAGTCACAACTCATGCTAATTTCGTGAGACTCAGCGTGAACCTGTTTGGCAATGCTGATTTCAAATATGGATCGATCTGTCAAATGTTTTTCTTTGTTTTTTGCTTTTCGTTCTGTGATTCTTCTTGGTCAGTGACTGTATTTCAGTAACTACAAGGCAGTTAGAGCAAAGGTGAATCATCGCGAGTCTGAAATCTATCGGCAGTTGAACTGGGCGTTTTGCAGGCGAGGGCACGAGCTCAAGTTGACGCGGACCGTGACCGTCGCTCCTTAGTAAAGGTTCAAGAGCAGCGGCGCTTTGGGCGCGAGACTACAGCGCGAGACTACAAAGTGGGTTTTGCACGTCAATGCGCTAAAATTGATCTTCAAGAACCTAGCGGTCGAGATTTCTGAACAAAATGTGGCATCAACAGAAAGGCACACGAGGTCGGCATTGTCAAATGCCTCAGATGTGGTGAATGCCATTTTTTCGGGCTTTGATTTTTTGCGTCCAAAATTGTTGCGGCAGATGGGCCTGTCAGCGCCACAACTCCTCAACTCACTCAATCGCTGCGTCACTTTGCGCGCCGCTTTAAAGGCGGTGGCTCCTTTTTTCAGCGAGTAATCGCTTCAACTTGAGAATGCTCCATGAATTTTAAAATTCTGCTCACTCTGAGTGCGCTGTCACTGGGAGTGAGTCCTGCTGCGCTCGCTGGCGGGACCAACAACTGGGGTACAACTTCTGATGTGTTGGCTTTGGGTTTGCCTGCTTTGGCTGCTGGAGCTGCATGGGCACAGAACGACACCGAGGGCATCAAGGAGCTAACTTACTCGCTGGGTAGCACTTACGCAGCAGCCATGGTGCTTAAAAAAAGTATTCACTCTACACGTCCTGATGGCTCAGATAACGAGGGATTTCCTTCAGGCCACACCGCCCTAGCGTTTGCAGCTGCACGCTTTATGGACAAACGCTATGGCGCTGAAATAGCGAATTTTACGCCTTGGATGTACGTGGCAGCAGGCCTAACTGGTGTCGCGCGCGTACAAGCAAATCAACACCATTGGCAAGACGTGTTGGCCGGCGGGGCCTTGGGTTATGTCACCGCCAATTACCTGACTGAACCTGTGAAAGGCGGCCAGCTAAGCCTTCTGCCCACGCCTGGCGGCATCATTTTGGCTTGGCGACATAGTTATTAACTGCCTGAATTGGGATCATTCAATCCGTATGCCTGCAGCTTTGACCAAGTTCGCTGCTGCCAGGGTTTCTTCATCCAGGTATTTTTCAAACGCTTCTTGCTGCATGGGCATCGCAGAAGCTCCCAGTTTTTCCAGTCGGTCTTTCACCTCGGGCATGGCCAACACGCTCAAGACGGCTGCATGCAGTTTTTGCACGATCGGTTTGGGTGTTTTGGCGGTCACGAACATACCGACCCAAAAAGTGTAGGCTGCACTTGCAAAACCAGCTTCGGTGATCGATGGCACCTGAGACAGCAGCGGCGAGCGGGCCGCGGTGCTGACCGCCAAGGCCTGCAAGCGTCCGCTTTGAATCAAGGGCAGGGCTGATACCAACGGGGCAAAAAACCAGTCGATGCGGCCCGATGCGGTTTCAGTCAAGGCCTCAGGTGTACCGCGGTAGGGCACATGTTGCGCCTGGATGCCTGCGGCGACGCGAAACTTCTCGGCGTTCATGTGTGTGGCAGAACCATTGCCGGCAGAGGCATAGTTAAGCCCACCGGGTTGGACTTTGGCTTTGGCGACCAAATCGGCCACGTCTTTGTAGCCCTTGCTGGGCGACACCACGATCACGTTGGGTAGGCTGGCCAGAGGGCTCACGCCATCAAAATCTTTGAGCGTGTCGTAGCTCAGTTTGGGGTACAGAGCAGGATTGACCACATGGCCTGAACTGTGAATCAGCAAGGTGTAGCCGTCGGCTGGCGCTTTGGCCACCAAGGCCGCGCCCACGGTACCCCCCGCGCCGGTTTTGTTGTCAATGACGATTTGCGCGCCTAACAAGGGGCCCAATTTTTCGGCCACGGTGCGCGCCATCACGTCGGTGCCGCTGCCCGCGGTAAACGGCACGATGAAGGTGATGGCTTTGTCCTTGGGCCAGCCCAATTGCGCCATGCTGGGCAGTGCTGCACCTGCCGCCAGGCTGGAGGCGAACTGCAATGTCTTTCGGCGAGTCAAGTGAAGGTGATTCATGGTGATGTCTCCTGAAGTGTTCGTGAATGACGCAGCGATTTTTAGGCGATGGGCGGTGCAAAGGGCATGGCCAGCAAGATGCGCGCTTCGTGCGTGGTGTGGTTGACGATCTGGCGTTGCTCGCCCGGTGCAAAGCGGCAAGAGTCCCAAGTGCGCAGCACTTCGCGGGTTTCAATGCCGTTGAGTTCACTGACCAAGGTAAGTTCGCCTTGCAGCACCATGTAATGCTTTTCCATGGGTGAGCCCTCCAACGAGGTGTGGCCCCCGGGCTGCAAGATAGACATGCCCATCCACAGTTGCTCGGCCGGTCCGGCCTCGCGCCCTTGCAGCCGCAAGCACTGCATGTCGAAATGGTTGGGCGCCACATATTCAGGCGCTTGGTTCAAACGGGTGACATTCATGGTGAGCCTTTGAGGTTAAGGGTTAAAGACCACGCGGCGGCTGGCACCGCTCAAGACTTCGCGGTACACGGCCAGCGCTCGGTCGAGCGAAAAAACGGCGTCAGCCGTCACGTTAAAGGGCTTCAAGGTGCCGGCCTCAAAACCCGCACACATGGCCTCCATGCGCTCGTTGGTTTCCGTGGCATTGAGCGCCAGAGTGTCAATGCCCACATAGGTGTGCATGCCGCGGTAAAAGGTGAAGATGTCGAATGGCACCGCACGATCCAGAGTGGAGATGAAGATCTGCGCAGCCCCTTTGGCCATGGCCTTGTTGGCCGCTTCAAAGTAAGGGCTGCCCACGGTGTTAAACACAATGTGCGCGCCTTTACCGTCACTCAGTTCACGGATGCGTGCGGCCACGTCTTCGCTGCTGGCGTCTACGCTGTGCACGCCGGTTGTGGGCCCGTCCCATTCCCCCGCGCCGCGCCGCACCGCAATCACCTGGGCGCCGGCTTGTGCGGCCAGTTGCACCGCCGCTTGCCCCACCTTGCCGTTGGCGCCCATCACCACCACAGTTTGCCCGCGTTGCGGCATGCCGCTGCGCCTAAAGCCTTCGTAAGCAGTAATGAAAGGCACACCCACCGAGCCGGCTTCTTCAAAGCTCAGGTTCTTGGGTTTCTCGCGCAAGGCGGCTTCGGGCAGCACCAGCCAGGCGGCGTGCGAGCCGTTGCGCGTGATGCCGATGTCGCCACCCGAGCCCCACACTTCTTTGCCGATCCAGGCGCTTGGGCCCTCTGCCACAACGCCCGCAAAGTCGCGGCCCGGTGTGCGGGGGAAAACCGCTTGCGGCATGATGCCCAGGGCAGCCTTGACATCACTCGGGTTCACGCCTGCGCTGCGTACTCGCACCAAGGCCTCACCGGCTTGCAAGGTGGGCGGAGTTTGGGGTTCAACGCTGGGCGCCAGTGCGTCAATCGATGCGGCTTTGCTGTTCACGCGTACGGCGCGAAATTCAGGTTGAGACATGTTGGGAAATCCTTATGGTGTTCAGCCGCGGGCTGGCAAATTGAGCATGGCACGGGCTTCGCGTGGGTTGGCCAATGCGCCGCCCAAGTCTTCAACGATGCGTTTGGCTTTGCGCACCAATTCGGCGTTGCTTTGGGCCAGAACGCCTTTTTCCAAATAGATGTTGTCTTCCATGCCCACACGCACATGACCGCCGGCGAGCCAGGCTTGCGCGACGATGGGGAACTCAAACCGGCCAATGCCAAAGGCCGACCAAATGGCGCCGGTCGGCAGTAAGCTGCGGGCATAGAGCAAGGTCTCGGGGGAGGATGAAAAGCCGTACTTCACACCGGTCACAAAGGTCCACATGCCTGGGCCGTCCAGCGTGCCGTCGGCAATCAGATCGAGCGCCAAGTGCATGTCGCCTGAGTCAAAAATTTCCAACTCAGGTTTCACGCCTGCTTCGCGCATGATCTTGGCCATGATGCGCACATTGCGCGGCGTGTTGATGACCACATCGCCGCCCGAGTTCATGGTGTTCAAGTCCAGCGAGCAGATATCGGGTTTGAGCACGCGCACATGCTCGACCCGCAATTCAGGTTGCACCAAGGTCGAGCCCGGCGCGGCCACGCGCGGGTCGTCCACGCTGGGGATGAAACGCCCGCCGGGCCCCGTGGTGAGGTTGATGATGAGTTCGGGGTTGGCGCGTCGAATGGTGTCAAACACCTCGCGGTACAGCTCCAACGCCATCGATGGTTTTCCGGTGCTCGGGTCGCGCACATGGATGTGCACGGCTGCCGCACCGGCTTCGGCTGCGGCCAAACACTCATCGGCAATTTGCGCGGGCGTGACCGGCAAATGCGGGGTTTGATCCGGGGTGGTGATGTTGCCGGTGACGGCGCAGGTGAGAAAAGTTTTATGGCTCATGGCAATTGGGATGGGTTCAAAGATGACGACCGCCGTCCACCACAATGCGGGTGCCGGTGACGTAGCGCATGGTGGTGGCGCAGGCTTGCACCACGGCAGCCACATCGTCCACTGTGCCAATGCGGCGCAGCGGAATGGTGGCGGCGGCTTTCTCGTTGAAGTCCGCGCCGCGACCTGGCACAAAGCCCGAGTCCACCACGCCGGGCGAGACCGAGATCACGCGCACATGCGGCGCAAAGGCTTTGGCCAAGGCGTCGCCCACCACGTCAATGCTAGCTTTTGCGGCTACATAGGCCAAGTTGCTGCCCGTACCGGTGAAGCCGGCAATCGAGGAAATATTCACGATCAAACCGTCTTCTGATTTTTTCAGCAGCGGCATGAAGGCGCGGATGGTGGCGATCACGCCGCGAAAGTTGACTTTCAAAATATCGTCAATCAGCTCGTCGCTCAAAGCGTCCAAGTCGGCCGCAGGCACGGCCTTGGTGTAACCGGCGCTGTTGATCAAAATGTGCACCACGCCGCATTGGTCGGCCACCTGCTGGGCCACAGCTTGCAGCGAGGCGCTGTCGGTGATTTGTGCTTTGAATGTTAAATGCCCTGAGCCCGGCAGGGCGGCCGCTTTGGCGGCGGCGGACTCGGGTGATTCGGAGTTGTAAATCAGGACGCAGCGTGCGCCCAGTTGGGCCAGACGGCGCGCACTGGCCAAGCCAATAGCGCCGGTGCCGCCGGTGATCACGACAATGCGGCCACCCAGTGATTCAGTGGGTTCAAAAGTGGAAGTCATGGAGTCCCTGTAGGTTGAATAGGCAAAATAAATCGGGGAAAGACTTAAGGGATGGGCGGGTGTGGGAACACCATCTCACCGGGCACCAAATGAAAGTCTTGCTCTAGGTGCGCCGTGGTGGTGGTGCCGTCTGTCTGTTTGGCAAAGCGGCCCACCAAAGGCGCGGTCACGCCAAACACCGGGTCGCTGGTGAGGTTGACATCGTCGTCGGCAAACACCTGTGTAACCAGCACTTTGTGCTCTGGGCTGGACACCATGAAATGCAAATGGGCGGGCCGGTTGGGGTGGCGCAACTGCGCCTCCAGTAACTCACCGCATGGGCCGTCGGTAGGCACCGGGTAACCTGAGGGGCAAACGGTGCGCATGAAGTAGCGGCCCTGTGCATCGGTGGTGAACAAGCCGCGCAAATTCATATCGGCTTGGGAGGGGTCTTGGTTTTCGTACAAGCCCACAGGCGAGGCTTGCCACACGTCAACCTTGGCGTTGGCCACGGGCTGACCCTGCGCGTCGTAGACCACGCCACGCACCTCCATGGGAATGCCGGGCGTGGCCGAGCGAACAATGCTGTCGCCGGGTTGACAAACTGGAGCATGGTCGCGCCAAAAAGGGCCCAGCAAGCCGGCGGTCGAGGACTCGGCGTCATGCCCGGGTGGATTGTTTTGCATGGCCACTAGCGTGGACACACCGAACAAATCCATCGCCAAGATGACTTCGTTTTTGGTTTCCCCCGTGGCTTGACCTATACCAATCAAAAAAGCCACCGCACCTTCAAACTCCAGCTCGGTGACTTGGTTGTCGATGACGAACTGATGCATGTGCTGACTGAGCGAGACCAGCAAGGCGCGCAGTCGTGGATCGGGGGTGCGCTGCATCACTTCCAGCACGAAGGGCAAGATGCTTTCAGGCGTGGTGGGAAAGCGGGCGGATGAATGCGGGATGTTCATGAAGGAGCCTTAGTGTTTGCAACCGGTTGCAATTGTAGGGCTTGAAAGTGGCCAAGCTATGGAGATTTACCCTATATCAATTTAAGAGACCGGTTGCAATAAAATGGCGCTATGAAGCGTAAGCCCAGCCCCACCCTGCAAGATGTTGCGCAGCATTTGGGTGTACACAAGTCCACCGTGTCGCGGGCCATGGACCCCGCTAGGCGGCAATTGGTCAAAGCCGATTTGTTGCTGCGTATAGAGACTGCCGCCAAAACCTTGGGCTACCGGCCCAACCATGCGGCGGCGGCCTTGAGTCGCGGGCGCTCCAAAACCATAGGCGTCTTGCTGCCGGACATCACCAACCCGGTATTCCCACCCATATTGCGCGGCATTGAGGACGCGTTGGACGAGGAGGGCTACTTTGCGCTATTGGCCAACACCTCGCGCCCCGAAAGCCGGGGCCACGCCATAGAGCAAGCGGTGGACCGCATGCAAGCGCAGAGGGTGGAAGGCTTTTTGGTGGCCACGGCCACGCGCGAAGATCAGTGGCTGGACACCTTGCGCCAAAGTGGCGCGCGCATTGTGCTGATCAATCGCACCGATGGGCGCGGCCATTTGCCCGCCGTCATTAGCGACGACATGCTGGGCATGCGCCTGGCGGTGGACCATTTGGTGGCCTTGGGCCATCGCCACATCGCGCATTTGGCCGGCCCCGAAAGTCTGTCCACCGGTATGGCTCGTCGTGTGGGCTTTGTGCAAGCCCTGCACAACCATGGCCTGGCTGCAGCCCAAATGGTGATGGCCAAAGCCTATGCGATTGAAAGCGGCGAGCAGGCCATGCAGCAACTGCTGGCCTTGCGTCAGAGCCACCCCTTCACCGCCATCGTGGCGGCCAACGATTTGATTGCCTTGGGGGCCATGCAGGTTTTGCGCGCAGCGGGCTTGAATGTGCCGACCGACATCTCTATCGTCGGGCACAACGACATGCCGCTGCTCGATCAAGTAAATCCGCCGCTGACCTCGGTGCGCATCCAGCACTATGAAATGGGTTTTAAGTCCGCGCGCTTGCTGCTCGATGCGCTGCGTGATCGCCCGGGCAGCCAGGACGCCACGGTCATGCTGCCGCCGCAACTCAGGGTGCGCGGCTCTACGGCTGCGCCGCGAGGCGCTTAGCCCGCAGATTCAAGCACCATAGGTTTACTTCAAGCGCGGCCCAAGAGGCGCTGCGCGTTGCGGCTTTCAATGGCTGTGAGGTCGTTCATGCTGAAGCCCATGGCCATCAGGCCTTTCACATGGTCCAGCGAAGTGCGGTAAGGGAAGTCGGTGCCAAACACCACTTGCGACACATCCACCAAATTCAGCAGCGACAACAGGGCGCCCGGGTGTGAGGCTTGCGCCGTGTCGTAGTAAAAGCTGCGTAAGGTGGGCAGCACTTGCTCGCTGGGCAAGATCTTGCCAAAGTTGGCGTTGAGCTTGGGCAGCATCACCAAGCGCTCGACCAAGAAGGGCATGGTCCCGCCTGCGTGCGAGAAGATGAACTTGATGTCTTTGCAGCGCGTGGCCGTACCGCTGAACAGCAAGCTGGTGATGGTGCGGGTGGTGTCGGTGGCAAATTCAATGGTCGAGCCCGGCACGCCCTCTTGCAGGTTGTTGCAACACTGCGTGTTGGAGGGGTGGGTGTAGACAATGAGTTTGCGGCGGTTGATTTCGTCCATGATGGGCGCAAAGGCTTTGTCGCCCAACCACTTGCCGTTGTAACTGGTGAGCATGGCAATGCCGTTGGCCTTGAGCACATCGCAGCTGTAGGCGATTTCGGCCAGAGCGCCGTCCACGTCGAGCATGGGCAGGGTAGCGAAAAATCCAAACTGGCTGGGGTAGTCGCGTGCTAGTTGCGCGCCGTACTCGTTGCTGATGCGCGCCATGCTGCGCATGGTGGCCACATCGCCAAAGCTGGCCGCAGGCGTGGTGGGTGAGGTCAGGGTGTAGGTCACGCCCGCCTGCGCCATGTCGTCCAGCGTCTTGTTCAACGACCAATTGCGCGCGGGCGGCTCGGCCAGTTTGCGCGCTTCAAGCTCCTTCAAAAATCCCGGTGCCCACACATGGTGGTGCACGTCCACCAAAGCGCGCTTGGCCTGCGCCGGCATGGGTGCGTCTTTGGACGAGGTGGCGCAAGAGGGCAGCACCGCCGCGGCGCCGGTGGCCAGCAAGCCGGTCAAAAAATGGCGCCGAGGTTGGCACTGCTGGCAAGAGTTTGGGGGCGTGGTGTTCAGCATCAAAGTCTCCTGGGCTGTGTTTATTGCGTGAAATCCACACGCTGTGCTAACTTCTTGTTCATGGCAATTTCATCGGCAATGACCTTGCTGAACTCGGCGGGGGTGGAGCCCACGGTGGCAAAGCCTTGTTCGGCAAAAGCCCGCTTGATGTCGGCTTCGTCCAGCAACTTTGCGACCTCGTTGCGCATACGGGTGACTTGCTCTGCAGGCACGCCCGCAGGGAACCAAAATCCATACCAAGGGGTGTAGACAAAACCCTTGACGCCCGCTTCGTCAATCGTGGGCACGTCAGGCAACTCGCTCCAGCGTTTGCGCGCCGTTATGGCCAAGGCTTTGAGCTTGCCCGCTTTGATCAGTGGCAGCACGGCGGTGGGCGCGCCAATCACAAAGTCAATGCGGCCCGCCACCAGGTCGTTCAGCGACTGGCTCACGCCTTTGAAGGGCACATGCGTCATTTTCACATCGGCGCTGCTGGCCAAAAACTCGGCCGCAAAGTGCATCACATTGCCCACGCCGCCCGAGCCAAAAGTGTATTTGCCTGGGTTGGCTTTGGCGTCGGCCAACAACTCCTTCAGGTTCTTCACCGGCAGGTCAGGCCGCGCCGCCATCACAAAGCCCACGCTGTTGGCCACCAAGGTGATGGGCGCAAAGTCTTTGAGGGGGTCATAAGGCAGCGAGGCGGAGACCACGGGCAAGCTGGCGTGGCTGGACGAAGTGTTGAGCAGGGTGTAGCCGTCAGGTGCGGATTTGGCGACCACGTCGGTACCAATCGCGCCGCCCGCGCCAGCGCGGTTGTCAATGACCACAGGCTGGCCCATGGCCTGATTCAAACGTGGCCCCAGCGTGCGGCCAATGAAATCCATGGGGCCGCCCGCCGCGTAGGGGATGACCATCTTGATGGGGTGATTCGGGTAGTCGCGTGCGGCATTGCTTTGCGCATGGCCAGTCAGTGCTGTGCTGCCGAGTGCGAAAGCCAAGAGAATCTGCGAAAACTGCATGCCGTGCCTTTGTGGTGTGAACCTGTTCGGCGCATCCTATCGGCCAGCTCGAGCCGGGGCAGTCGCCCCGGCTACAGGGGGCTCGGCGCAGGGACGTGGTTCTTTCGGAGAGGAAGTAATGCATGGTGTTTGGCCCATCAACCTAATTGACAAATAAACCAATTAGGTTATATTTCAACATAGTGAAGAAAACGCCTCATTGCAAGCAGTCTCTCGTGCAGGCACTGGTCGAGGCCGGCAATGTCAGGGCGACGGCCAGCGCTTTCGCTGGGGCGCGTGATCTGGGCATCCATGATCTGTCTGGCATGTGCGTTGTCATCATGGCGCTGACTTCAGCCAACTTCTACAAGAGCATGACGACCCATGCAGACCACCGAATTTGGCAAGACGTGTACCACGCCAAGACTGCCTGCAACGATGAGGTGTAGCTCAAGCTGACAGTTATCGATGATGTTTTGATCCTTCAAGGAGCTGTGACCATGAAATGCCCATGCTGTGGAGCGGCTGAACTGATCCACGATACCCGCGATATGCCCTACATCTATAAGGGCGAAAACACCACTTTGCCCGCAGTGACGGGTGACTTCTGTCCTGCCTGCGGTGAAGTCGTTTTGAACCGAGAACACGGCGACCGTTACAGTGAATTGATGGGGGCATTCCAGAGGCAAGTGAACGCCGCATACGTTGACCCGAGCTACATCGCGCGGGTGCGCAAAAAGCTCGACCTGGATCAGCGCCAAGCAGCGGATATTTTTGGTGGTGGCGTGAACGCGTTTTCTCGGTATGAAAACGGCAAGACCAAACCTCCTCTGGCGTTAGTCAAACTGCTCAAGGTACTGGACCGCCATCCCGATTTATTGAATGAAGTCAGGGCCTCATAAAGAAGTCCAACTTCCTTGCGCATCGACCTTGAGCACGACTTGAGTGGTGTCAGTAGGCTGTTCATATTGCTGAGGGTTCGGCTTTCGCCATGAGAAATGCGCCTTGCGGCGCATTTCTCTATTTCTTTGGAGCAGCTCTAGCCGACAGTCAGCCTTGCCTCAAATCAAGTCAACTCCCGCCAATGCCGATCACTGGCCCCCAACAAAGCTTCGGATGCGGCCGGGCCATCAGACCCCGCCGCATACGTTGCCACCGGTGCGGAGCTGGTTTGGGCCCAGAGTTCTTGCACGGGTTTGACGATGTCCCAACCCGCCATCACGCTGTCAGAGCGCTGGAACAGCGTGGCGTCACCGATCATGCAGTCGTAGATCAGCGTTTCGTAGCCGGTACTGGGCGCGTTTTGAAAATAGTCTTTGTAGTGAAAGTCCATCTTCACCTGACCAATTTCAATTTTCGGCCCAGGGATCTTCGCGCCAAAGGTCAGCATCGCGCCTTCGTCGGGCTGCAGC
>CANGDZ010000091.1 GCA_947452785.1 Comamonadaceae bacterium
CAGACACAGGCTCACCTTGGGCAGTCAGGTGAGCGTCGTTGGCAAAACAATCAAAAATTGAATTCCCCAAGCCTGACCTGCGGGCCGAGTGGCTCGGGCAGGCTGCAACGCTCCTTGGAGAGACTTGGATTTTAACCGACAGCCCTGCCTGGGGATCTACTGCGGCTTTTCGCGAAGTTGACACCTTCGATTCCACATCAAGGCGACAATGCAACTAAACCGCACTTCACCGCCATGAACCACCCACCCGCTCTGACCACCAGCCTGCAAGGCGCCTCCAATTTCCGCGATGTCGGAGGCTACGCAACGCAGGACGGCCAGCGCGTAAAACGCGGGCGGGTGTTTCGCTCCGACCATTTGGCAGGTTTGACACCGGGCGATCTACAGCAACTGCGCAACTGGGGCGTGACGCACAGCCTGGACTTTCGCGGTGCGGCGGAATGCGCGGCCACGCCTTATGCGATTGACGGGGTGCAGCGGGTGGCGCTGACGATCGAGCCCAGCGTGATTGCCAAAATGCAGGCCCTGGTGGCGCGCGGCATTGAACCGAGCACCGAGGACACGGTGGAGTTGATGCGCGGCACGTACCGCGACTTTGTGAACCACAACGCCGGCACCTTTGGCCAGTTTTTAAAGCACTTGCTGGAAAAACCCACACCGCAGGTGTTTCACTGCACGGCGGGCAAAGACCGCACCGGCTTTGCTGCCGCGCTGCTGCTGTCCGCACTGGGGGTGGATCGCGCCACCATCGAGCATGACTATCTGCTCACCAACCAGCTGTACCGCCGCGACCCCAACGTGGAGGGCAAAGGGCCGACGCATGTGATGCAGGTGCTGTGGGGGGTGCAACCTGCGTTTTTGCACGCGGCGATGGAGGCGGTGGATCAGCAGCACGGCGGCATGAAGGACTATTTGCATGGCGCCATAGGCCTGAGCACGCAAGACGTGGTCGACTTACGCCGCTTGTTGTTAGAGCGCGCTTAGGCGCTTGTTGGCGGCCCTTGGACGCCTAGCGGCCGGTGTAGTGGGGCTCGCGCTTTTCTAAAAACGCTTGCATGCCTTCGCTGAAATCCTCGCTCTGCGTGCACAGGATTTGCTGACGATCTTCCATGGCCATGACGGCTTCCAGGCTGCCCATGTCCAGGCTGTGGCCCAAGGCCTCCTTTGTCAGTCGCAAGCCCAAGGGGTTGGTGCGCAACATGTCTTCGGCCAGGGTCTGAGCCTCCTTGTGCAAGGCATCCAAGACGGCCACCGTGCTCACCAGGCCCAAGCCGTAGGCGCGCTGCGCGTCCATGAAGCGACCCGTCAACAGGTACTGCGCGGCCACCGAGCTGCCCACCATCCGCGGTAAAAAGTAACTCACACCCATGTCGCAGCCGGTCAGCCCAATGCGCAAGAAAGACGCGTTCATGCGCGCATCGGGCGTGGCCAGGCGAATGTCGCTGGCCAGCGCCAGCGCAAAGCCTCCCCCACTGGCCGCACCTTGCACCACGCTGATGATGGGTTGCGGACAGCGGCGCATGGCGATCATGATGTCGCGGATGCTGTACTGCACGTCCATCATCTCGGCTGCGCCCACGGCCTTGCCGGGCGCTTGCTCTTTCAGGTCTAGCCCAGCGCAAAAGTTGGGGCCTGCGGCTTGCAAGATCACCACCCGAATGTCTTTGCGCCGGTACAGGCCTTGAAAGCATTCGCGCAAGGCCGTGGCTAAGGCCGGGTTCAGGGCGTTGAGCCGCTCGGGCCGGTTCAGCGTGAGCCGCATCACACCGCCCTGCTCTTGAATGTCGAGGATGTCTTGCATGGAGCCTCCAAATGAAGTCCCATTGTCCACCGCAAGATCAAACGTCGCCTGTCACCCGCAGGGCATCGAGCGACAACTTAAGGCAAATAGATCAATACTGTTTGTAAGGCAAGAACTTGCCCGACAACACCACGTTGACGCGGTCGCCCTTGGGGTCGGGCTGGCGCACGATGTCCATGGAAAAGTCGATGGCGCTCATGATGCCGTCGCCAAACTCTTCGTGGATCAGCTCTTTGATGGTGCTGCCATACACGCTGACGATTTCGTACCAGCGGTAGATCAATGGGTCGGTGGGCACGGGCGTGGGCAGCGAGCCCTTGTAGGGCACGACTTGCAGCCACTTGATCTCTTCAGCGGTGAGGCCAAAAATCTTGCCAATCACCTTGGCTTGCTTGGCGTCAAACGTCATCTGGCCCAGGCAGCCTGCGGTCACCCATTCTTTGGACAGGCCCACTTTGTCGGCCACGTCGCTCCACTTGATGCCCTTGGACACTTTGGTGGAAATGATTTTTTCGGTTACGTCTAAACGGTTCATGAAAGACCTCTTGAAGGGGTTGATAAAAAAGCAGGTTGAATCAATGTGCTTTGGCGCGCGACACCAAAAAGTCGACGATGTGGTTGCGCAGGTCGTAGTAGCCCGGCAGGTGGTGCAGTTGCGCGCGGGTGCGCTGGCTCGGTAGTGGATTCACCACCACCTCGGCCAAGCCCCCCGGCACATAGTGGCCATCGGTTTCGTTGCCGTTGCTCATCAGCAAGATGCGGTCGGACAACAAAATCGCTTCGTCGACGTCGTGCGTGATCATGAACACGGTTTGCTGCGTCTGGCGCACGATGGTCATCAGCTCGTCTTGAATCGTGCCGCGCGTCAGTGCGTCCAGCGCGCCAAAGGGCTCGTCGAGCAACAGCATCTTGGGCTGGATGGCAAAGGCGCGGGCAATGCCCACACGCTGCTTCATGCCACCGGAAAGTTGGCTGGGTTTTTTGTCGATGGCTTGCAGCAAGCCCACCATGGCGATGTGCTTTTCCACATGCACGTTCACTTGTGGCGTCTTCCACTCCGGCCATTTGGATCTCACGGCAAAGGCGATGTTTTGCCGCACCGTGAGCCAGGGCATGAGCGCGTGGCTTTGGAACACCACGCCGCGTTCTAGGCTGGGCCCGGCGATCTCGCGTCCGTCCATGAAGGCATGGCCAACGCTGGCGGTATCCAGTCCCGCCAGCACGTTCAAGATGGTGGTTTTGCCGCAACCGGAGTGGCCGATGATGCAAACGAATTCCCCCTTGTCGATGGTGAAGGACACGTCCGAGAAAACGGGCTTGTCGCTTTGGTAAACCTTGCCCAGTTTTTCGATTTTCAAAAAGCTTGTCATGGCCGTGCCTTTATTCGACATAGGTCACCGCCTTTTGCAGTCGCGCAAACACCAGATCCAGCAGCATGCCGACCAGGCCGATCACCAGCACCGCAAAGATCACATTCACCAGCGACAAGTTGTTCCATTCGTTCCACACAAAATAACCCACGCCCGTGCCGCCCACCAGCATCTCGGCGGCCACGATCACCAGCCAGGCAATGCCCATGCTGATGCGCATGCCGGTGACGATGGTCGGCGCCGCAGCCGGCAAGATCACTAAGAAGACTTTGCGCAGCGGCGTGACTTCGAGCGTGCTGGCCACATTGAGCCACTCGCGCTTGACCGCGGACACACCGAACGCGGTGTTGATCAGCATGGGCCAAACCGAGCAGATGAAGATCACAAAGATGCCACTGACTTCTGAGTCTTTCAGCGTGTACAGCGCCAACGGCATCCAGGCCAAGGGGCTGATGGGCTTGAGCACCTGAATGAACGGATCAAAGGCTTTGCGCAGCAGCGGCGACATGCCGATCATGAAACCCACCGGCAACGCCACAATCACGGCCAGAAAAAAGCCCAGCCCCACGCGCCCCAAAGAATGCGCCAACTGAATGCCAATGCCTTTGTCGTTCGGGCCTTTGTCGTAAAACGGATCGGCCAGGTGACCGACGATGGCTTTGCCCACTTCAAGTGGCGGCGGAAAGCCAGTGCTTTTCACGGCGCCGGGGTCTTTGCCCATCATCTTTTGGTACTCGATCTCTTCGGCCGTCATGCCCGCCTTGGCTGCGCCGCCCACCGAAGTCGCCGTGGCCGCCAACTGCCACACCCCCAGAAAAACCAGGAGCATGAACAACGAGACCAAGGCCGCCCTGAAGTTGAGCGAAGTTGTTTTCATGCGACTCAACCCATCTTGCTGATGGCGAAGCTTTTGAGGTAGTCCTCAGGCTTGGCGGCATCAAAAGTTTTGCCCATGATGGTGTGCTTGGCGTAGGCCGGGCCTGCGGTGAACGGTTGCCCCAAGTCCTTCATGTGCTTGCGCGCATCGGTGATCAAAAACACTTTTTCGGCAATCTGTTTGTAGTCCACCGTGCCCTTGATATAGCCCCAACGCTTCATTTGCGTGAGCATCCACACGGCCATGCTCTGCCAAGGCATGGGGTCAAAATCGGCGCGATCCGGCACGTTCATGACTTTGCCCAGACCATCGGCAAACTTGCCGGTCAAGACCTGGCTCAGCACCGCCTCGGGTTGGTTCAGGTACTGCGCGGGCGCAATCACTTTGGCGATCAACTCGCGGTTGCCCGGCTGACGCGCCATGGCGGCGGCGGTGAGCACGGCGCGGTACAAGGCCGCAAAGGTGTTCGGGTTCTTTTGAATGAACTCGGTGCTGGTGCCAAACGCACAGCAAGGGTGGCCGTTCCACAGGTCTTTGGTCAGCATGTGGATGAAGCCGACTTCGTCGAACACCGCGCGCTGGTTGAAAGGGTCGGGGCCCAAAAAGCCATCGATGTTGCCGGCGCGCAAATTGGCCACCATCTCGGCTGGCGGGATCACGCGGATTTGCACATCGGTGTCGGGGTTGATGCCGTTTTCAGCCAGGTAATAGCGCAACAAAAAGTTGTGCATCGAGTAATCAAACGGCACGCCGAACTTGAAGCCCTTCCAGTTCTTTGGGTCTCGGTTGTCTTTGTGCCGCAAGCTCAGGGTAATGGCCTGGCCGTTGATGTTCTGGATGGTGGCCACGTTCATGGGCGTGGCGTTGGCGCCCAGACCCATGCTGATGGCCAGGGGCATGGGCGAGAGGAAATGCGAGGCGTCGTATTCCTTGTTGATCATCTTGTCGCGCACCAAGGCCCAGCCTGCCGTCTTGGTGACTTCGACATTCAAGCCTTGCTTGCTGTAAAAGCCCAAGGGGTGCGCCATGATGAGTGGCGTGGCGCAGGTGATGGGAATGAAACCAATCTTGAGATTGGTTTTTTCCAGCGGGCCTTTTTCTTGCGCCATGGCTTGCAAGCTGGCCATGGGCAAGACGCTGGCAATGGCCGCCATGGCGGTTTTCTTGCCCACCGCGCGCAAGAACATGCGGCGCTCTTCGTCATGCGGGAACAAAGACTTGACCAAGGTCGCCTCGATGAACTCTTGGCTGTAGGCCTCGAACTCGGCGGTTTCGGATCGCGCGCGCAGCTGGGCGGCTGCGGCATCGGCCACCACTTCGGCATGGTGATCGGCGGGGCTGTGGTCGCGCCCGCAGCTGCATTTGAGCATCAAAGGACGATCGGCGTTGTACGGATCAAAGAACTCAGACATGGCAACCTCATTCGTGGAAGATGAGGTGACTGAGCAAGCTACGGGCCAGGCCTGAGCCGGGCCGAGCGCTCAGACGTTGAATTCTTCAGCGCCTAATTTGTGACTGTGTGGTCTTTTGAATGCACCAAGGCGCATCAAGGCCAAGGGCAACGCACCAAAAATAGCAGAGCCCAAAAAGTGCGCGCATTTAAACAGTGCGCGCGCCCAAGGCGCGCACCAAATCAGGCCGCTTCTTTGTAGAAAAAGCCACTGTGCACGTTGCGCGGCGCCAAAGGGGCCACGGCGCGAGTAATGGCACCAATGTGGTCCGGCGTGGTGCCGCAGCAGCCGCCGACGATGTTGACCAGACCTTCGGTCGCAAACTCGTGCAACAAACGGCTGGTCACGTCCGGCGTTTCGTCAAAACCGGTGTCGCTCATGGGGTTGGGCAGGCCGGCGTTGGGGTAGCAGCTGATGAAGGTGTCGCCCGCCACTTTGTGCAGCTCTTGAATGTAGGGACGCATCAGCGTGGCGCCCAAGGCGCAGTTCAGGCCAATGGCCAGGGGCTGGGCATGGCGCACGCTGTGCCAAAACGCGGTGACGGTCTGGCCGCTCAGGATGCGGCCCGAGGCGTCGGTCACGGTGCCGCTGATGATCAAAGGAAGGCGCTGGCCGCTGGCTTCAAAAAATTCGTCAATCGCAAACAGCGCAGCTTTGGCGTTGAGCGTGTCGAAAACGGTTTCGACCAGCAACACATCGGAGCCGCCTTCGACCAGCGCCTCGACCTGTTCGTAATACGCCGCGCGCAGTTCTTCAAAGGTCACGTTGCGGGCACCGGCGTCGTTCACGTCGGGGCTGATGCTGGCGGTTTTGGGCGTAGGACCCAGAGCGCCGACCACAAAGCGCGGCTTGTCGGGGGTGGAAAACTTGTCGCAAGCGGCGCGGGCCAATTTGGCAGATTCGAGGTTCATCTCGCGCGCCAGGTGCTGCATGTCGTAGTCGGCTTGGGCCACGGTGGTGGCGCCAAAGGTGTTGGTCTCGATCAGATCGGCGCCAGCGGCCAAGTAGCCTTCGTGGATGTCGCGGATCACGTCGGGGCGCGTCAAGCTCAAGAGTTCGTTGTTGCCCTTGATGTCTTTGGGAAAGTCTTTGAAACGCTCACCTCGGTAATCGGTCTCGGTCAACTTGAAGCGCTGAATCATGGTGCCCATGGCGCCATCGAGGATGGCGATGCGATTTTTCAGGATCTCGGGCAGCGCTTGGCCGCGGGTGTAATGCTGTGCGTTCATGCTGCTGATTGTAAAAGCTTGCGACAGCAACCCCCACACAGTCCCTGTGCGGGGGCAAAGCCTTAAGGCGCTTCGATCAAGGCCTTGATGTTCAGCAGCGTCAGTTCATTGTGATCCGGCTGACCCAGGGTACGGCCGGATGAATAGGGGAAATTGTTGTCGTTCACCACCACAATGTGCTCGGCATCGACCACGGTCAAGCCCTCTGGGCCCAGGTGCGGCAAGGCAAACACAGCCGCGTTGTCCCCCAAATGCGCTTTGGCGTTGGGGTTGGCGATGCGGGTCAGGTCGATGTAGGCGACTTTTTTCACAAATCCATCGGCATCGATTTGGCTCATGTCGATCTTGTAGATGCGCTTGAACTGCGCGGGGTGGGTGAAGCAGTCGGTGCGCATTTCTTTGGGGCACACCGGTGTCACGCCTTCGCTGGCATCGTCGCGCTCGATCACCAAGCCCTGGCGATCGTTCAGCATCTGAAAGTCAGCGGCCACGTTGCCGGCTTGCTCAAAGCGGTATTTCCACATCTGCCCGGTGTAGTTTTGGCTGGCCACGTCCAACTCCAGAATACGGGTGAACGGTTTGCCGTTATGGCTTTCATAGGCTTTGGTTTCGACGTCCCACAGCGGCCACTCGAACATGGGGAACACTTTTTTGCCGTCGCTGGACTTGGCCATGGGCTCAAAGCCGCCGGAGCGACGCACATTGAAAGGCAGCACCGTCGGCACAGGCGGGCGGGCATGCTGGTAATGGTCAGGGCCAGTGAATTTCTTGCCGTTGACCACCGTCTCAATCACGCCCAGGACCTTGCCTTGGGGCGTGGTGCGCAAGATGTAGGGGCCAAACTCGTCGCCAAACCACCACTCGTTGCCCACGACCTGGAAGGACTCGACGTCAAAGTCTGAACCCGTCAGGTAACGCGGGGTGGTGTTTTCGTTCTGAATAAAGAACGGCACCTTGCGGTCCGGGTCGTGCAAGAAGGTGGTTTTCATCAACCCGGTCTTGCCGCTTTTCCAGTCCGGCTTGACATGGTGCACCATGAGCAAAGCGTCCATGGAGTTGACTTTGTTGCCAAAGCCGTTGTCGGTCAGCGCCAAGAAGGTGCCATCACCGAGGGAATGGATGCCCGAAAAACCCTGCACCGATTGACCTTTGAGGGGCAGGAAGCCGCCTGAAGCGCGCGGGTTTTTGGGGTCGCCGACAAAGGTGTTGGCCGCCACGCTGCCGAGTTTTTCAACCCGCTGGCGGGGGTCGTTGGCAAATTTTCCGCTGGTGGCAAAAAACGCGCCGGCGTCTTTGGGCGCAGCAGTCACCGTGTGGGCAGGCAAATAGGCATGGCCGGCCAGGATGGCCGTGACCTCGGTTTGGGCCAAGACGGCGCTGGTCGACAGGCCCAACAAGACGGACAGGAGTGTGCGTTGCATCATCAACTTTCAAGATGGATTAAAAACACCTTGAACCCTACCCACAGTGTGTGAAGGTGTGATGAAAATCCAGCCAAATGGGCGGCGGCATAGCGCACAATACCCTCAGTTTGGCCCCAGTTTGCTTGTTACAGGTTCCCGGTTTGTCTGCCCATTTGTCCATCTTGCGCGAAGTCTTTGGCTACGAGTCTTTTCGTGGCCCCCAGCAAAGCATCATTGAGCATGTCGGTGCGGGGGGCGATGCGCTGGTGCTGATGCCCACGGGCGGCGGCAAAAGCCTGTGTTACCAAATACCCGCCATTGCCCGCCAGCAAGCTGGCCACGGCATCACCATCGTGGTCTCGCCCTTGATTGCGCTGATGCACGACCAGGTGGGCGCGTTGCATGAGGCCGGGGTCAGTGCCGAGTTCCTCAACTCGACCCAGACCCTGGAAGAAGCGCAAGACATTGAGCAACGCGTGCGCCGGGGCGACATCACGATGCTGTACGCCGCGCCAGAGCGGCTGACCACGCCGCGCTTTTTGGCGCAACTCGATGCGCTGCACGAACGCGGCCTGCTCAGCCTGTTTGCGATTGACGAAGCACACTGCGTGAGCCAATGGGGCCACGACTTTAGGCCCGAATACCGCGCCCTGACCGTGCTGCACGAGCGCTATGCGGGCGTGCCGCGCATGGCCTTGACGGCGACCGCCGATGCGCTGACCCGCGCCGACATTGTGGAGCGCTTGCAGCTCGAAGATGCGCAGCAGTTCGTCAGCAGCTTTGACCGGCCCAATATCCGCTACACGATTGTCGAGAAAAAAGACGCCTCGACCCAGTTGATGCGCTTCATCGAACGCGAGCACGAGGGCGACGCGGGCGTGGTGTACTGCCAGTCACGCCGCCGTGTGGAAGAAGTGGCCGAGATGCTGCTCGAATCGGGCATCGACGCGCTGCCGTACCACGCGGGACTCGACGCCAAGTTGCGGCAAAAACACCAAGACCGCTTTTTGCGCGACGAAGGCGTGGTGATGGTGGCCACGATTGCGTTTGGCATGGGCATCGACAAACCCGATGTGCGCTTTGTAGCGCACCTGGACATGCCGAAAAACATCGAAGGCTATTACCAAGAAACCGGCCGCGCCGGACGTGACGGCCTGGCCGCCGATGCCTGGATGACCTACGGCCTGCAAGACGTGGTGAACCAGCGCCGCATGATCGACGAGAGCCCGGCCGGTGAAGAATTCAAGCAAGTCATGCGCGGCAAACTCGACGCCTTGCTGGCCCTGGCCGAGGCCACCGACTGCCGCCGCGCCCGCTTGCTGGCCTACTTTGACGAGGCCTACACCGGACCGCAAGAGCCAAGCCAGGGCATTTACATGCCGTTTTGCGGTAACTGCGACAACTGCCTGCACCCGCCTGAAGTGTGGGACGGCACCGATGCGGCGCGCAAAATCTTGTCCACCGTGTACCGCACCCAGCAAGGCCATGGCACGCACTTTGGCGCGGGCCACACCATGGACATCGTGCGCGGCAAAAAAACCGACAAAGTGGTGCAACGCGGCCACGAAAGCATCAGCACTTTTGGCGTGGGCAGCGACTACAGCGAGCAGCAACTGCGCGCTGTGATGCGCCAGCTGATCGCCATTGGCGCGCTGCATGTGCACACCAGCGAAGGCTTCAGCACCCTGCACCTGACCGAAGGCTCACGCGCCGTGTTGCGTGGCGAGGTTTTGGTGCAGCTGCGAGAATCCACCAGCCAACGCCCCGACAAGCGCAGCAAGAGCCGCGCCACCCCAGGCCCGGCCGCGGCCAACCTGGGCCAAGACGCCTTGGTGCGCTTCATCAACCTCAAGGCCTGGCGCGCCGAAGTGGCCAAAGAGCACAACCTGCCTGCGTATGTGATCTTTCACGACGCCACGCTGGCGGCGATTGCCGAGCGCGCGCCCCAGTCGCTGGCCGAGTTGGACGGCATCAGCGGCCTGGGCGTGAAGAAACTCGAAGCCTATGGCGAGCAGGTGGTGCGGGTGTGCCACGCGACTTGAGGCACTTCAGTTCACGCCCCCTGGAATGGCCGCGGCGATCTGCCGCAGCTTGACTGTTTCGCTGCGAATTTCTTGCACCATGGCCTCTGGCGTACTGCCCACCAAAGTCATGCCCATGCCGTTGAGTTTGCGTTTAACGTCAGGGTCGGCCAGGGCAGTTTTAACGGACGCATTCAAACGCGCTTGGATCTCTGGCGGCAAACCTTTGGGGCCAAACAAGCCGACCCAATAGGTCAGGTCATAGCCGGTCAAGCCGCCTTCGCTCAAAGTGGGCACATCGGGATAGCGCGGATCGCGGACCGCGCTGGTGGTGCCCAGCAACCGGACTTTGCCCGCGTCAATTTGCGGTTTGGCCGCACCGTCAAAAATCACTTGGCACACCCCGGCCAACACATCTTGCATGCCGGGGCCGGAACCTTTGTAGGGCACATGGGTCATATTGACTTTGCCCATGGCATTGAACAACTCACCGGCAAAGTGCAAGCCGCTGCCCATGCCCGAGGTGGCGTAATTGATTTGCACTTTGCTGTCACGGGCATAAGCCAAAAACTCGGGCAAGGTTTTGGCCGGCACAGCCTGGTTCACCACCATCAACAAGCCGTATTTGCCGACCAATGAAATCGGCGTGAAATCGCTCACCGGGTCGTACGACAGCGACTTCTCCACCACCGCCATATAGGTGTGGGTGCCATTGGTGGTCAGCAGCAACTGATAACCATCGGGTGTGGCTTTGCTGATGGCCTCGCTGCCAATGCGCCCACCACCGCCGGCGCGGTTGTCGATGACGATGTTTTGCCCCAGATTGCGCGACATGGCCTCGGCAATGATGCGACTGGCCTGGTCTGAAAAGCCCCCAGCGGCATAAGGCACCACCGCTTTGATGGGACGGTTCGGGTAGGTTTGCGCCCCCGCTGTCCACACACTCCATGAACCCCAAAGGGCCAGGGCCCAGCGCCCTGCCACATTGCACTTGAATGCCATGAATACAACCTTTGCTTGTTGGTGACGGTGTCACGCCCTGTGTCAAGAAGGCGCCGAATCAGTATGCACACAGTCGCCCACGGCTGCAATGGGGGCAATGCAGGAGTACAGGCTCTGCTGTCGCTCAGTTGCCAGCGGGCCCTGGGCAACTTTTGTAAGATGCGAAAAAATTTGTCCGTACAAACTCTGAAAGCTTCCATGCGTTTAGGCTACTTCACCATGCCCCTGCACCCTTTGCACCGGGACACCACCGAAACTTTGCACGAGGACCGCGAGACCATCATTTACGCCGACCAACTCGGCTTCTACGATGCCTTTGTCGGTGAGCATTTGACGGACAAAGCGGAAAACGTCACCAACAGTTTGATTTTTTTGGCCACCTTGATTGCCGAAACACGCACCATCAAACTGGGCACCGGCACCTCCAATTTGTCGCACGCGCACCCGACCTTGCTGGCCTCGCAAGCGGCGATGTTCGATCACCTAGCCAAGGGTCGCTTTATTTTCGGCATCAGCCCCGGGGCCTTGGCTTCAGACGCCGAGGCGCTGGGCATTTTGGACCAGGACCGCAACCAGCTGTTTGCCGAGGCGATTGATGTGATCCTGGCCATTTGGGAGGGCGAGCCGCCCTACAACATCCACTTTCCCAACAACCGCTTCAAAGTCAGCACGCAAACCACCGCGGCGCCTGAGATTGGTCGCGGCCAGTTGATGAAGCCCTTCCAAAAGCCCTACCCCGAAATCGTCGGTACCGTGGTGGCGCCGTTTTCCAAGGGCGTGATTGCGATGGGCAAACGCAACTTCCATCCGATGTCGGCGAATTTCTTGATGGCGCACTGGCTCAACAGCCACTGGGACAATTACCAAGAAGGCAAGGCGGCCGTGCAGCAGACCGCCAACCCCGCCGACTGGCGCGTGGCGCGGACTATTTTTGTCAGCGACGATGCCGCCACCGCCCAGCGCTATGGCCGCGACGACGCCAACAG
>CANGDZ010000092.1 GCA_947452785.1 Comamonadaceae bacterium
CTAAAGTGAAAGCCGATTTACAGTGGATTTGGGACCACCACTTTAACGTCATCTGGCATTCCCACAAGGCAGTAGACGGACGCTTGAATGACTGCTACCGAGACGTCTTCAATAATTTCCAACTTTGAAGGAACGACTCCTAACGCGACTAACCCATCACTGCACCGATAGGTCCAACGGCCGCTATGGGTCGAAACCGGGTGCCCTGAAAAAGTGGAAACTTCAGTGACATTCCCCAGTTGAGGCTCATACCGGCCAATTCAAACTTCAATAACCTCAACTGACTAGTCATCGTACAACTTGAGCCTGCAGCGCTGCAGGCTCAGTCCTGTCATTTTTGCGGCTTGCGAAGGCGGTCTCGGCTGTTGGAGAGGTGGGTGCGCATGGCGGCGCGTGCCGACTCTGCGTCTTGGTTGCGGATCGCGTTGTAAATGCTCTCGTGCTCGCTGTGCACGCGCTTTAAATAGGCTTCGCGCCCTTCGGGGGCCTGGTCGGCGGTGTTGACCCGGGTGCGCGGGATGATGCGTTTGCCCAGATAAGTCATCAGGTCGGCAAAGTGCCGGTTACCGGTGGCCTTGGCCACCTCCAAATGGAACTCAAAATCGCTGGGCACGGCATCGGATTGCTCACTGATAGCGGCGGCAAAACTGTCCAGTGCCTGCGCCATGGCGTCGCACTGCGTGGGTGTCGCGCGCTGCGCGGCCAGGCCTGCAGCCTCGGTTTCCAGGCTGATACGCAATTCCAGAACGTTGATCACGTCCTCCACGGTGGACATGTCTTGCTCCCCAATGCTGAAGTTTTCATTGGCAGGGGCTTGCAGCACAAAAGTGCCGACCCCATGGCGCGTTTCCACCAAGCCGGAGGCCTGCAACCGTGAGATCGCTTCGCGCACCACGGTTCTGCTGACGGCCAATTCCACCATGATGGCCGACTCGGTGGGCAGCTGATCTCCGGGTTTGAGCCGCCCGCCTTGAATTTGGCTCGCTATATGCTGAACCACTTCTTGCACCAGTCCGCCACGCCGGTTGCGGGGAGGCGGGGAGGCAGGGGTGTTGCGCAATATTTTGTTCATAAAAAGTCCTGGGTGCTTGACACCATGGTCGCAAGCATACAGAATAGCGAGTCATCAGACAACGTACAACATAGAATTACTGATTATGACCATTCGATCTCACTCAAGACTATTGATGACCGGTGCTGCAGGCGGATTGGGGCAGGCCATGCGTTCGCGCCTGAAAGCCAACTGCGAGACGCTGCGGCTGAGCGACCTGAACCCGCTGGATGCGGCACAACTTGGTGAAGAGCTGGTGCAGGCGGACTTGTCGGATATGGCCGCTGTACAGCAGATGGTGGCCGGATGTCAGGCGATTGTGCATTTTGGTGGCATCTCTGTGGAGCAGCCCTGGGGGCCCATTTTGCAAGCCAACATCATTGGCGTTTACAACCTGTATGAAGCCGCCCGCATGCATGGCGTCAAGCGGGTGGTGTTTGCCAGTTCCAACCATGTCATGGGTTTTTACAGGCAAAGCGAAGTGGTCGATGCCAAGAGCCCACCCCGTCCTGACGGCCTGTATGGCTTGAGCAAAGCCTTTGGCGAAGACATTTCCCGTCTCTACTTCGACCGTTACGGCATCGAGACCGCGTGTGTGCGCATTGGCTCCTCCTACGCCGAACCGCGCGACCGGCGCATGCTGGCCACCTGGCTGAGCTTTGACGATTTGCACCGACTGATCACCGCCTGTTTGACCACGCCGGTATTGGGTCACAGCATCATTTACGGCACCTCCTACAACAGCGTCAGCTGGTATGACAACCATCTGGCCCGGCACATTGGCTACCGGCCGCTGGACAGCTCGGATGCATTTCGCGAGGCCGTCTACGCCCGCACGGATGAACCCGATTTGACCGATCCCGTTGTGCAGTTTCAAGGCGGTGGTTTCGTCAAGATCGGCCCACTTTGAATTAAATCCGTTTTGCGGCCTCTGGCCGCAGCGCGTCAAGCCATTCCTATCTCCCCATTATTTTTGCTGAACAAGGACTTTTTATGACCCCCCAAGAACTCAAATCCATCATGTCAAGCGGCTTGCTGTCGTTTCCGTTGACCGACTTCGATGCCCAAGGTGACTTCAACGCCAAGGCTTATGCCGAGCGATTGGAATGGTTGGCACCTTACGGTGCCACGGCCTTGTTTGCTGCGGGCGGCACCGGTGAGTTTTTCTCACTGACTGCGGATGAATACCCGGCCATCATCAAAACCGCTGTAGACACTTGCCAAGGCAAGGTGCCGATCATTGCCGGAGCCGGTGGTCCGACGCGCTTTGCCATTCAGTGCGCACAAGAAGCCGAACGCGCCGGCGCGCACGGCGTTCTGCTCTTGCCGCATTACCTGACCGAAGCCGGTCAAGAAGGACTGATTGCCCATGTGGAAGCCGTTTGCAAGAGCGTCAAATTTGGCGTCATCGTGTACAACCGCAACGTCTGCAAACTCACGCCTGCATCGCTGGCCATTTTGGCCGACCGTTGCCCGAATTTGGTCGGTTTCAAAGATGGCGTGGGCGACATTGAAGCCATGATGTCCATCTACCTGAAGATGGGCGACCGTTTCTCGTACCTGGGCGGCCTGCCTACCGCTGAGGTCTACGCCGCCGCCTACAAAGCCTTGGGCACACCGGTGTATTCATCGGCGGTGTTCAACTTCATCCCTAAAACAGCGATGGAGTTTTACCATGCTGTGGCCGCTGACGACCATGCCACCCAGCACCGTTTGCTCAAGCAATTCTTCATGCCTTATTTGGATATCCGTAACCGCATGCAAGGCTATGCTGTGAGCATTGTCAAAGCCGGCGCGACCCTGGTGGGTCACACCGCAGGCCCCGTGCGCCCCCCATTGACTGACTTGAAGCCCGCCGAGATGGAACAACTCGATGCTTTGATCAAGTCCTTGGGCGCGCAATAATTTTCCCGTCGTACTTTTAAAACCCTCAATAGGAGACAACCATGAAATTTAAATCAACTCTGCTGGCCATCGCTGCCGCGCTTTCTCTCTCTGCCCATGCGGTGGAATTTCGCTCGGCCGACATTCACAACTCTGACGATTACCCCACCGTGCTTGCCGTAAAGCACATGAGCACCGTGCTCGAAAAATTGTCCGGTGGCAAGCACAAGATCAAGGTCTTCAACAAGGGCGCCTTGGGCTCCGAAAAAGAAACCATCGACCAGGTCAAAATCGGCGCTTTGGATTTGGTGCGTGTGAACGTGGCGCCCATGAACGGCATCTGCCCCATGACCATGGTGCCCACCATGCCGTTCTTGTTCCATTCGGTGGAGCATATGCGGCATTCGTTGGACGGCCCGGTCGGCGCTGAAATTCTCAAGAGCTGCGAGTCGGTGGGTTACGTCGGCTTGGCTTTTTATGACAGCGGTGCACGCTCCATCTACGCTAAAAAAGCCATTCGTACCGTGGCCGATACCAAAGGCTTGAAAATTCGGGTGCAGCAGTCTGACCTGTGGGTGGCCTTGGTCAGCGCCATGGGTGCGAACGCCACACCCATGCCTTATGGCGAGGTGTATACGGGCCTGAAGACCGGTTTGATCGATGCCGCGGAAAACAACATCCCGTCATTTGACACGGCCAAGCACGTGGAAGCGGTGAAGGTTTATTCCAAAACCGAACATTCGATGGCGCCAGAAATCTTGGTGATGTCCAAAGTTATTTGGGATAAATTGCCTGCCAACGAGCAAGCCATGATTCGCCAAGCCGCCAAAGAGTCGGTTGCCGTAGAGCGCAAGGCTTGGGACGAGCAAGAGGGCAAATCGCTGGCCAACGTCAAAGCAGCTGGCGCCGAGATTGTGGAAGTGGACAAAAAATCGTTCCAGGCCGTCATGGGTCCTGTGTATGAGAAGTTCATGACCACGCCTGAAATGAAGCGCGCTGTCAAAGCCATTCAAGATACCAAGTAATCGGCTTTTTATGCCCCTGGCGATCGCCGGGGGCTGGAGTTTTTATGTTTACCAAATTTTGTGCGACCGTCTCCAAGATCAGCTTGGTGCTGGCGGTGATCGGTTTGATCGCTGTGATCTTGTGCGTTCAATGGCAAGTGATTGGTCGCTATGTGTTCAACGACACGCCGACCTGGGCTGAGGCTTTGGCGATGTTGATCGTGTTATTTGTGACTGCCTTTGGCTTGGCTGTGGGGGTGCGTGATGCGGGCCACATTGGCTTGGAGTCCCTGGTGGTGTTGTTGCCAGAAAAATGGCAGCACCGAATTGAAATTTTGATTCACGCCCTGGTGGGTTTGTTCGGGTTTTTGATGGTGCAGGGCGGTTGGTTGTGGGCCTCGGCCAAATGGGGCGAGAAAAAACCCATGCTGCCTGTGCCCGATGGTATTGACTATGTGCCGGTGATCATTGCTGGCGCTTTGATTTTGCTTTTTTCTATTGAACACATCATTGCGCTGTTGCGCGGTGAGGTTGTTGAGCCTGTTTGGGATTGATGCCATGGAATTGACTGTACTAGCCCTCAGCTTCACGTTGTTGCTGATCTTGGGTGTGCCTGTGGCCTTTGCCATTGGCCTTTCCTCCGTGGCCACCATCATCGCCGCCGGTTTGCCGGTGGCCATGGTGTTCCAAAAAATGGTTGGCGGCATGCAGGTGTTCTCCTTTCTGGCCATTCCGTTTTTTGTGTTTGCCGGCGAGTTGATGCTCTACGGCGGCATTGCTGACCGCATCGTGCGTTTTGCCAACAGCCTGGTCGGCCATGTGCGCGGCGGTTTGGGCATGAGCAACGTGATCGGTTGCACCATTTTTGGTGGCGTGGCCGGTTCGCCTTTGGCGGACGTCTCGGCCATGGGCTCGGTGATGATCCCTCTGATGAAGAAAGAAGGTTACGACGCCGACTATGCGGTGAACGTGACCACGCATGCCGCGCTGGTGGGCGCCATCATGCCGACCTCGCACAATATGATCATCTTCACCTTGGCTGCATCGGGCTTGGCTTCGGTCAGCGTGCTGGGTTTGATCTTGGCGGGTTTGGTGCCTGCGATCATCTTGACGCTGTGCAACTTAGGCGCGGCCTACTGGGTGGCGGTGCGTCGGGGTTACCCGATTCACGGTAACTTCCCCGGTTGGCTGGAAGTGCTGAAGGCCTTTGGCGCCGCATTGCCTGGCTTGTTTGTGGTGGTGATTATTTTGGGCGGCATTTTGTCGGGCGCCTTCACGGCGACCGAGTCGGCTTCGATTGCTGTGGCCTGGGCCTTGTTTGTCACTATCGTGGTCTACCGCACCTTGACGCTGCATAACTTTCTCAAAGCCTGTGCCAAAGCCTGCAAGACCACTGGCGTTGTGCTGCTGTTGATTGGGATTTCCAATGCCTTTGGTTATTTCATGGCTTTGTACGAAGTGCCGCAGTTGACAGGTAACTTGATGCAAAGCGTGTCCAGCACACCTTGGGTGATTTTCTTGATGATCAACATCTTGTTGTTCATCTTGGGCACTTTCTTGGACATGGCCGCGACCATTTTGATTTGCACACCGATCTTCATGCCGATTGCTATGCACTTTGGCATGGACCCGATGCAATTCGGCATCATGCTGCTGATCAACTGCGCCCTGGGCTTGAACACACCGCCCGTGGGCACGGTACAGTTTGTCGGTTGTGCCATTGGCGGCATTTCGGTCGGTCAGGTGATGCGCACCATTGCCCCGTTTTATGGCGCTTTGACTTTGGCGATGTTGCTGGTCACCTATGTGCCCCAGTTCACGCTGTGGCTGCCGAACTTGCTCAAGTGATGATTGACAACTGGAATTGACCTCATGAGTTCAACCCGCGCGCCTTTGGCGATCCGCATGCATGCGGCAGACAACGTGGCCATCATTGCCAACGATGGTGGTTTGCCGGCCGGCACGGTCATGCCCGCTGGCGCAGCCGAAGGCTTGGTTTTGCGTGACAAAGTGCCGCAAGGCCATAAGGTGGCGCTGTGTGACTTGGCGCTGGGCCAAGCCATCGTGCGCTACAACGTCCCCGTGGGGTTTGCACGCCAAGCCATTGCCGCGGGCAGTTGGGTGCACGAGCGCTTGCTGGACATTCCGCCGGCGCGCGAGCTGCAAGGCTTGCCCATGGCCACCGTGCAGCCCCCTGTGCTCGATCCTGTCGAGGGATTTACCTTTGAAGGTTATGTCAACCGAGACGGCTCGGTCGGCACCCGCAATCTGTTGGCCATCACCACCACGGTGCAGTGCGTGGCGGGGGTGGTGCAGTTGGCGGTCGAGCGCATTGAGCGCGAGTTGCTTGCGCTGTACCCGCATGTGGACGGGGTGGTGGGTCTGGAGCACAGCTACGGCTGCGGCGTGGCCATTGACGCGCCGGGCGCCGAGATTCCGATCCGCACCCTGCGCCACATCAGCCTGAACCCCAACTTTGGCGGCGAGGTGATGGTGGTGAGTTTGGGCTGCGAAAAATTGCAACCTGAACGTTTGTTGCCGCCAGGCAGTTTCCCTATCCAAGACATCCGTGACGAGGGCAAGGGCCCGGATAATGTGTGCCTGCAAGACGATGCGCATGTGGGCTTTATGTCCATGCTCGACGGTATTTTGGACCGCGCCAAACCGCACCTGGAGCGCCTGAACGCGCGTCGCCGGCAAACCGTGCCTGCCAGCGCGCTGGTGGTGGGCGTGCAGTGCGGGGGCAGCGATGCTTTTTCAGGCGTGACCGCCAACCCGGCGGTGGGCTATATGGCCGACTTGCTGGTGCGCGCCGGAGGCACGGTGATGTTTTCCGAAAATACCGAAGTGCGCGATGCGGTGGAGCAACTCACCAGCCGCGCCGCCACGCCTGCCGTGGCCGAGGACATCGTGCGCGAACTGGGCTGGTACGACCAGTACCTGGAGCGCGGCCGCGTGGACCGCACCGCCAACACCACGCCGGGTAACAAGGCCGGTGGCCTGTCCAACATCGCCGAAAAAGCGATGGGCTCGATCATCAAGAGCGGCAGCGCAGCGATTGCCAGCGTGTTGCCACCCGGCGAGAAACTGAAGCCCGATCAAAAAGGCCT
The DNA here is from genome assembly GCA_947452785.1 of Comamonadaceae bacterium. GTDB lineage: Bacteria > Pseudomonadota > Gammaproteobacteria > Burkholderiales > Burkholderiaceae_C > Limnohabitans_A. Next base: position 7,050 of record CANGDZ010000092.1, read on the forward strand.
GGTCTTTGCTGCCACACCGGCCAGCGACTTCATTTGCGGCACGCTGCAACTGGCCGCCGGCATGAACCTGCATGTCTTCACCACGGGCCGGGGCACGCCTTATGGCCTGCAAGCTTGCCCGGTGATCAAAGTCGCGACCCGCACCGACTTGGCGCGGCGCTGGCATGACCTGATGGACATGAACGCGGGCCGTATTGCCGATGGTGAAATCACCATCGAAGAGGGCGGCTGGGAGTTGTTTCGCTTGTTGCTCAAAGTGGCCAGCGGACACAAGTCTTGGGCTGAGCATTGGAAACTCCATAATGCCTTGGTCTTATTCAACCCCGCCCCCATCACCTGATCTGACCTGAATTTTCTCGTTCTTAACTGATTTTTTAAAAACCTCCATGACTACTTTGCAATCTTTTGACGCCCGCACCGGCCAGCCTTTGGGAGCAGCCTTGACCGCTTCCTCCAGCGCCGACATTGATGCCGCGGTCCATGCCGCTGATGCTGCTTTTGCCGATTGGCAATGCAGCGAAGGTGCCACCCGCGCCGCTTTGCTCAATGCCTTGGCCGCGGCCATCGAGTCCGACCGCGAAGCCTTGGTGGCCTTGGCCGATCAAGAGTCCGGCTTGGGTTTGCCGCGTTTGAATGGCGAGCTCGATCGCACCGCGTTCCAGTTGCGCCGTTTTGCAGGTCTTGCGCAGCAAGGCGCAGCTTTTGCTTTTACCGATGACCCGGCCGTGGCCGGTGGCCCGCCTGCAGGTCACCCCGCTATGCAGCGGGTGCGTGTGCCGCTGGGCCCAGTCGCCATGTTCTCTGCCAGTAATTTTCCCTTTGCCTTTTCGGTGCTGGGCGGCGACACCGCTTCAGCACTGGCCGCAGGCTGCTCTGTCGTGGTCAAGGCTCACCCCGGTCACCCGCAAACTTCGGTGCGCGTGCACGGCCTGGTGCAAACCGCGTTGAAGGCGTTGAACTTGCCGGCCGGTTTGGTGGGCATGGTGCAGGGCGCGGGTCACGAGGTGGGTGTCTCGCTGATCCAGCATCCTTTAATTGCGGCCGGTGCTTTTACCGGCTCGACACGTGGCGGCGCCGCCTTGCAAGCGGCAGCGCGCCAGCGCGCTCGGCCGATTCCTTTTTACGGTGAGTTGGGCTCCATCAACCCCGTGGTGGCCACGCCCCAAGCCTTGGCGGCTGGCGGTGAAGCCTTGGCCCAAACCTTGGCCGGTTCCATCACCTTGGGTTGTGGTCAGTTTTGTACCAACCCTGGCCTCTTGGTGTTCCAGCGCAGCGAAGCCAGCAGCGCCTTTGTGGCCCAACTGGTGACTGCGCTTCACGCCCAGCAACCCCATGTCATGTTGACTGCCGGCATGCGTCAAGCCCTGGATGCGGGCACGCAGCAGCAACTCGCCGCAGGCGCCAAAGCCTTGGTGCATGAGCCGGTGCAGAGTCTGCAACCGCGCCCCTTCTTGGCCGAAGTCGACGCTGCCACCTTCATCGCCCAGGCCCAGTTGCATGAAGAAGTGTTTGGCCCCGCCAGCTTGATTGTCTGGACCGACTCGGTCGCGCAAACGCTGCAGGTCTTGCAGGCCGTGGGCGGTAGCCTCACGGTGACGTTGTGGGGTCTGGGTGAAGACACGCCCGACCACCGCGCCCTGGTGCGCGGCGCCAGCGCCATCGCAGGCCGCTTGCTGTTTGCCGGCGTGCCCACAGGCGTGGCGGTGACCGCAGCGCAGCAGCACGGCGGCCCTTGGCCCTCATCGACCGAGCCCATGTCCACCTCGGTGGGCGATGCGGCCTTAGATCGCTTTTTGCGCCCAGTGTCTTTGCAGGACATGCCCGCTTGGTTGGTGGCCCGTCACGGCCAACCTTGCTGAGCCTGGATTCAAGTGCCTCAGATTCAAGCGCCTTTTCTAAGCGGACTTAACTTCTTTACACCATGACCTCATCTTCTCCTGTTGTCACCGCCATGCGCGTCATTCCCGTGGCTGGGCGTGACGGCATGCTGCTCAATTTGAGCGGTGCCCATGCGCCATTTTTTACGCGCAATATTCTGGTCTTGACCGACAGCCTAGGTCACACCGGCGTGGGCGAGGTGCCTGGCGGCGAAGCCATTCGCCAAACGCTGCAGGACGCGAGCGAGTTGGTCATCGGTCAACCCCTGGGCAAATACTTGACGGTGTTGCAAAGCATGCAAACGGCGTTTGCCAACCGCGATGCCGGTGGACGCGGTTTACAAACTTTTGACTTGCGCACCACGGTGCATGCGGTCACCGCCGTGGAGTCGGCCTTGCTGGATTTACTCGGCCAGTTCTTGGGTGTGCCCGTCGCCGCCTTGCTGGGTGAGGGACAACAGCGCGACAAAGTTGAGATGCTGGGGTATTTGTTTTATGTGGGGGATCGCAACAAAACCGATTTGCCTTACGCCAGTGAACCCAATGCCGCTGACGACTGGGCGCGTCTGCGTCACGAAGAGGCCATGACGCCCGAGGCGATTGTGAAGTTGGCCGAGGCGGCCTATGCGCGTTACGGTTTCAACGACTTCAAACTCAAAGGCGGGGTGCTGCGCGGTGAAGCCGAAGTGGAAGCGGTGCAGGCTTTGCACGAACGCTTTCCCCAGGCGCGCATCACGCTCGACCCCAATGGCGGCTGGCTGCTTAAAGAGGCTGTGCGCCTGATGCGCGATATGCACGGCGTTTTGGCCTATGCCGAAGATCCGTGTGGCGCGGAGCAGGGCTTCAGCGGTCGTGAGGTGATGGCCGAGTTCCGGCGTGAAACCGGTCTGCGCACTGCCACCAACATGGTCGCCACCGATTGGCGGCAAATGGCCCACGCCATTCAATTGCAATCGGTGGACATTCCTTTGGCAGATCCGCATTTCTGGACCATGCAGGGCTCGGTGCGCGTGGCGCAAGCCTGCCAGACCTGGGGCTTGACCTGGGGTTCGCATTCCAACAACCACTTTGATATTTCGCTGGCCATGTTCACCCATGTGGGCGCTGCGGCGCCTGGCCGGGTCACGGCCATGGACACGCACTGGATCTGGCAAGACGGTCAACGCCTGACCAAAGAGCCGCTGCAGATCCGTGGTGGTTTCATCGACGTGCCGACACGAGGTGGTTTGGGGATTGAACTGGACATGGTCAAGGTTGAGGCTGCGCACCAGCTGTATTTGCAGCACGGCTTGGGTGCTCGCAACGATGCACAAGCGATGCAGTACCTGATTCCTGGATGGCAGTTCAATCCCAAGCAGCCTTGCTTGGTGCGTTGATCGCTGCACCCAGCCTATCAAACGACAGGAGATGCTATGGATGCCTCCCTGCCTACGGGCACGGAAACAAGACTGCTGAACGCTGAAGGCATGAGCCGCCGCCTGTCAGGACGAGAGACTTCGAGCAATCGGGGTGGATCCTCTGATGGATACGGC
>CANGDZ010000093.1 GCA_947452785.1 Comamonadaceae bacterium
AGAGCAGCAAAAGCTGGAAGACACCAAAACCGATGTGGGCTGGGGTCACCAGATCCGCAGCTATGTGCTGGACAACAGCCGCATCAAAGACCTGCGCACCAACGTTGAAATTTCAGCCACCCAAAAAGTGCTGGACGGCGACCTGGATGCATTCATCGAAGCTTCACTGAAACAAGGCATCTGATCATGCGTGAAGGACAAGCCACGGCGATTCGCCGCGAAGACTACACCGCCCCTGCGTTCTGGATCGACACGGTCGACTTGACCTTTGATCTGGACCCGGCCAAAACCCGGGTGCTGAACAAAATGCGCGTTCGCCGTAATACCGACCTGCCCGAGCAGGCCCTTCGCCTGGACGGAGATGAATTGAACCTGGCGCGCGTGATGGTCAACGGCGCGGGCACGTCCTTCAAAATGGACGGCGCGCAACTGGTGCTGGAAAACCTGCCCACCGGCCCCGAGCCGTTTGACTTGGAAATTTTCACCACCTGCAATCCAGTCAAGAACACCAAGCTGATGGGCTTGTATGTCAGCAACGACTCCTTCTTCACCCAATGCGAGGCCGAAGGCTTTCGCCGCATCACCTACTTCTTGGACCGTCCCGATGTGATGGCCAGTTTCACTGTGACGCTGCGCGCCGACAAGCGCAAGTACCCGGTGCTGTTGTCCAATGGCAATTTGGTCGAGCAAGGCGACTTGACCGGTGAGGGCAACGAAGGCCGTCACTTTGCCAAGTGGGTCGATCCGCACAAAAAGCCTTGTTACCTGTTTGCCTTGGTGGCCGGTCAGTTAGTGGCGCGCGAGCAGCGCATCTTGAGCCGCACCGGCACCGAGCATTTGCTGCAGGTGTTTGTGCGCCCAGGCGATCTGGACAAAACCGAACACGCGATGAACTCGCTCATGGCCAGCGTGGCCTGGGACGAAACCCGCTTTGGCTTGCCGCTCGATCTGGAGCGATTCATGATCGTCGCCACCAGTGACTTCAACATGGGCGCGATGGAAAACAAGGGCCTGAATATTTTCAACACCAAGCTGGTGCTGGCCAATCCGGCCACCGCCACCGATGTGGACTTTGGCAACATCGAGTCGGTGGTAGGCCACGAGTATTTCCACAACTGGACGGGCAACCGCATCACCTGCCGCGACTGGTTTCAGCTCTCGCTCAAAGAAGGCCTGACGGTCTTTCGCGACCAGGAGTTCAGCCAAGACATGGCCGGGAGCAGCAGCGCCCGCGCCGTCAAGCGCATTGAAGATGTGCGTTTATTGCGCACCGTGCAGTTTGCCGAAGATGCAGGCCCCATGGCGCACCCGGTGCGGCCTGACAGCTACGTGGAGATCAACAACTTTTACTCGGTGACCATTTACGAAAAAGGCTCTGAAGTTGTGCGCATGATGCAAACCCTGGCGGGCTCGCCAGGGGTGCCCGGGCGCGACGGTTTTGCTCAAGGCATGAAGCTGTACTTTGCGCGGCACGACGGCCAAGCGGTGACCTGCGATGATTTTGCCCAGGCCATTGCCGACGCCAACCCGCAGTCTGAATTGGCCCGGGTACTGCCGCAGTTTAAGCACTGGTACTCGCAAGCCGGCACGCCTCGTTTGTGGGCGCAGGGTGAATACGACGCGCAGGCTCGGACTTACACCTTGACGCTGGCGCAAAGCTGCATGGCGACACCCGGCCAAGCGGTGAAAGAACCGTTTGTGATTCCGGTCAACATGGGCTTGCTGGACACACAAGGTCACGGCCTGCCTTTGCAGTTGCAAGGCGAGGCCCAAGCACAAGGCAACAAACGCACCCTGGTGCTGACGCAGGCCAATGAAACCTTTGTCTTCGTCAACGTACCGACCGCGCCTGTGCCCTCTTTGCTGCGCGACTTCAGCGCCCCCGTGCTGCTGGAAGCGCACCTGAGCGATGCCGACCAATTGCTGCTGCTGGCACACGACAGCGACGCCTTCAACCGCTGGGAAGCCGGGCAACGCTTGGCACTGAACCGCGCTTTAGCTTTCATCCACTCGGGTGCCGATGCAGCGCAAACCCCGGTGCTGGACGACGCCTTTATTCACGCCATGCGCAACGTGCTGCGCCACCCCGAGCTGGACGCGGCCTTCAAAGAGCTGGCCTTGACTTTGCCGTCGGAAAGCTACATCGCCGAACAACTCGACGTGGTGGACCCGCAGCAGATTCATGCCGTGCGTGAAGCCATGAGAAAGCAATTGGCCACAGCCTTGCAAGCCGACTGGCAATGGGCTTACGAGCAGCACCGCGTGCTGGGCGCATACAGCCCTGACGCGGTCTCGGTCGGGCGCCGCGCCTTGAGCGGCATGGCCTTGACCATGATGTGCATCGCCGCGCGCATTGATGGCGACGTGGTGTGGCCCGGCAAGGCTTACCAAGCCTTCAAAGACGCGCACAACATGACCGACCGCTTCAACGCCCTGAGCGCCTTGGTGGTCAGCGACAACGCTTTGGCCAAAGACGCACTGGCGCAGTTCCATGCCTTGTTTAAAGACGAGGCCTTGGTGATCGACAAATGGTTTGCCCTGCAAGCCAGCGCACCGGACCATGGCGGCCAAATTTTGCCCGCGGTGCGCTTACTCATGCAGCACCCTGACTTCACACTGCGCAACCCGAACCGAGCGCGCAGCCTGATCTTCAGCTACTGCAGCGGCAACCCCGGCGGCTTTCACCGCGCTGATGCGGCAGGCTATGTATTCTGGAGCGAGCGCGTGATCGAGCTTGATGCCATCAACCCACAAGTGGCAGCGCGACTGGCGCGCGCCATGGACCGGTGGCGCAAGCTGGCCCCTGCATACCGCAATGCGGCGCAACTGGCCATTCAGCGCGTGGCCGCCAAGGCCGACCTGTCCAACGACGTGCGCGAAGTCGTGACGCGTGCCTTGGCTGACTGATCTCATTCAAGCGAACAGCACATCGACTTTGGAAAGAATAAACATGACAAAACCCATCTCCCTCTCGCGCTACTTGGTGGAAGAGCAACGCGAACGCGGCAACATCCCGGCGCAGCTGCGCCTGCTGCTCGAAGTGGTGGCGCGCGCTTGCAAAGGCATCAGTCACGCCGTCAACAAAGGCGCTTTGGGCGATGTGATGGGCAGCGCCGGCAGTGAAAACGTGCAAGGTGAAGTGCAGAAAAAACTCGACATCATTGCCAACGACGTTCTGATCGAAGCCAACGAATGGGGTGGCCATTTGGCGGCCATGGCCTCTGAAGAAATGGACAGCATCTACGTGGTGCCCAACCGCTACCCGCAAGGCGAATACCTGCTGCTGTTTGACCCTTTGGACGGCTCCAGCAACATCGACGTGAACGTGAGCATCGGCACCATCTTCAGCGTGTTGCAAAAGCCCGAAGGCAGCTCAGCCGTGAGCGAGCAAGACTTCTTGCAAGCCGGCGCCAAGCAAGTGGCCGCAGGTTACTGTGTCTACGGCCCGCAAACCATGCTGGTGCTCACCGTGGGTGACGGCGTGGTCATGTTCACGCTGGACCGCGAGCAAGGCTCGTTTGCACTCACGCAACAGAACGTGAAAGTGCCTGAAGACACGCAAGAGTTTTCCATCAACATGAGCAATATGCGCCACTGGGCACCGCCCGTGAAGCGCTATGTGGACGAATGCTTGCAAGGCCAAGACGGCTTGCGCGGCAAGAACTTCAACATGCGCTGGATCGCCAGCATGGTGGCCGATGTGCACCGTATCTTGATGCGCGGCGGCATCTTCATGTACCCCTGGGACCAACGCGAACCGAACAAGCCGGGCAAGCTGCGCCTGATGTACGAAGCCAACCCGATGAGCTGGTTGATCGAGCAGGCCGGGGGTGCATCGACCAACGGTCATCAGCGGATTTTGGACATTCAGCCGACTCAATTGCACGAACGGGTCAGCGTGATTTTGGGCTCCAAAAACGAAGTCGAACGCGTGACCGCGTACCACTCCAACGTCTAATTTTTTCCACGCCGATGTAGACAGTGAAATATGCACGACAGTGAAATATGCACGCCTCCTTGAATGAAAAAGGGTTCGCAGCCACAAGTTGCGAACCCTTTTTTCTTTGCAGCGCGAGGACAGCCTCAGCCCACAATCCCTTTGTCTTTGAGCGCCAGAATTTGCGCCTCGCTCAGCCCGATCTCACGCAGCACAGCGTCGCTGTCTTGACCTAAGGTGGGCGCATTGCGCCGGTGACTGCCGGGGGTGCGCGAGAGTTTGGGCACGATGCCGGGGACGGTCAAATCACTGCCGTCGCTCATGCGCACCGACTGCAACATGCCGCGCGCTTGGTAGTGCGGGTCGGCGGCGATGTCGGCCACGGTGTAAATACGGCCTGCGGGTACGGCAGCATGGTCCAAGGCCGCGAGCACTTCGCTCACGCTGAGTTGGGCCGTCCAGGCACCGATGGCGGCATCGATCTCGGCCACGCGCTGCACCCGACCTGCGTTGTGCGCCAGCGTCGGGTCCGCGCCTAAGTCCGCACGATCAATGGTGCTCATCAAACGTTTGAAGATACTGTCGCCATTGCCAGCGATCAAGGCGTAGCCGCCGCCTAAGCAGCGGTAGGCGTTGCTGGGGGCAATGCCCGGCAAGGCGCTGCCTGCGGCCTCACGCACCGCGCCAAAGGCGCTGTATTCGGGCAGCAAACTTTCCATGCAATTGAAGACGGCCTCGTACAAGGCCACATCGATCACCTGACCCAAGCCGCTGCGCTGGCGTTCATGCAGGGCCATCAAGATGCCCATCACGCCATGCAGCGAGGCCAGCGTGTCACCGATGCTGACGCCCACACGCACCGGCACTCGGCCCGGCTCGGCGGTCAGGTGGCGCAGGCCGCTCATGGCTTCGGCCACCACACCAAAACCGGGTTTGTCGCGGTCCGGTCCGGTTTGGCCGTAGCCGCTGATGCGCAGCATGATCAGGCGCGGGTTGATCGCCTGCAAGGCCTCGGGGCCCAGGCCCCAGCCTTCCATGGCGCCTGGCCTGAAGTTTTCGATCAGCACGTCGGCGTCGTGCACCAGATGGCGCACGATGTCTTGCGCGGCCGGGTCTTTCAGGTCCAACGCCAAAGAGCGTTTGTTGCGCGATTGCACTTGCCACCAGACCGAGGTGCCGTCTTTCAGCAAGCGCCATTGGCGCAAGGGATCGCCCGTCAGCGGTGGCTCGATCTTGATCACGTCGGCGCCAAAATCGCCCAGGGTTTTGGCGGCAAAAGGGCCCGCAATCAACTGGCCCAGCTCCACCACTTTCAGGCCCGCCAAGGGGCCGGTTGACGGGGTAAATTCGGTGGTCAATTTAGGAACGTGGCTGGACGGGGTCATGAAGAGGTGATTCGGTTCAGCAAAACATGAAGGCCAAGATGGCTGCGTCATCGGCCCAGTTGAGCAAGGCATAGGCCGAGAACCGGTACAGGCTGTATGTGAGCTGCTCCATGCTGCTGGGCCAGGCCATTGGCTCGGTCATGGCGTTGACCCACTGACAGGAACAGGGCAACGAGCCGGCATAGGCGCCATGTCCACACCGGGCGGTGTGGATCGGTACAAAGACCAGCCCACACCGTGCATCACCAGCGTCCAGCCTTGCAGCTCTGACGGGTCATTTTGGCGTGGCGCGACCAACCAGTGGCCAGCCTGTTGGCTGGCGGCGGGCAAGACCTCGGGCGACTGCAACACGGCGCCGGCTTGGGCATCAAAGTCTGCGCCTTCAAACAACTCGCGGCGCCAGTTATCGCCCGTGGTTTTGCGCAAGGTGGGCCAGTCTTGGATCACCACCATTTGTTTGTCGGCACGAATCAAGAACGGCAGGTCGTAGGGGTAGCCGCCGACCAGGTAAATCGTGTCGCCGGGCTGCTTCATGCAGGCCAAGGTGGGCGCGATGTCGATGGTGTAACGGTCGCGGGTGACGCTTTCGACCATGAAGTTGGTGACCACCGCAATGGTGAGCGCCAGGCCCACCAAGCCTGCCCACACTTTGGGCGCATGGCGCGCATGGGCCATGAGCCGCTCCCAGCCCCAGGCGGCCAGCAAGGCCAGCGGCGGCATGACGGGCAAGATGTAGCCCACCAGCTTGGAGCGCGGGATGGAAAAGAACACCACAATCGCCAAGACCCAAACCCAGGCCAAGCTGAACACACGGCGGTCCACCGACGGGTTGACTTGGGCGGCTCGCCCCACTTGCGCCAGCACCAAAAACAGCCACGGGAAAAACAGCAGCAACAAGGCCAGGCCGTAAAACCACCATTCCCGGCCGTTGTTGAACGTCTTGCCGGTGTAGCGGCCAAACTGCTGGGAACCAAACAAATAGTCAAACAAGCCAGGGAACTTATGTTGCGCCAGCACAAACCAAGGCACGGCTACGACCGCAAAAATCAGCAAGCCGCTGAACCACGGGAAGCTCAGCATTTTCTTGGCCTGCCCCGTCCAGATCAGCCAGACCAAAATCACCAGCCCGGGCAAAGCCAAACCGATCAAGCCTTTGGACAACACGCCCAAAGCGCAGGCGACAAAGCCCCAGCGGGCCAGCCCAGCGTGCGGCCGCTCACCGTGCAGGAACGACAAGCCAAACAGCCAAATCGCAATGCCTATCCAGGTGGCCACCAGCATGTCGTGGTTCACATACTGGCCGCCGGCCAAGAAGGTCAGGCTGGTGCCAAGCATGACCATGGCGCGGCGCGCAATCAACTCGCCCGCCAGTTGGCGCGCACACACAAACAGCGCCGCCATCATCAGCCCCGCATTCAGGGCAGGCACGAGACGCGCTGCCCAGACATGCTGTCCAAACACCGCCATGCTGGACGCTTGCAACCAGTGCAGCAATGGTGGCTTGTGGAAAAAAGGAATGCCGTTCAGGCGTGGTGCCAGCCAGTCGCCGGACTGCAGCATCCAGCGGCCGACCTCGGCGTAACGGCCTTCGTCGGGCACCGCCAAGGGGCGCACCAGCGCCAGCACTATCAGCAAGGCCCATAGCGCAGCCAACATCAGCCACGAGGTGCGGGAGGCATGGGGCACGTCAGGGGTTGGGAAAGCTTTATTCACAGAGGGCTAGTTTAAACGGACGGCGTGAAATCAAAGCACAGGGCATTAACAGCCCGAACAGTTCGTCAAGCTACTTGCAAAAGAGCGGGGCCGGCTTGCAGGTGACCAAACGCAGACGCTTGGTCAAACCCCTCAGCCTGCAACACCGCCATCACTGCGTCCACCGCATGGGGTGCGCAGGTGATCAAAAGGCCCCCGCTGGTCTGCGGATCGGTCAACAGGTTGCGCTGCCAGTCGGCAAAGCCTGCGGGCAGCACCACTTCATGGCCATAGCCGCTCCAATTGCGCGGCGAGGCGCCGGTGGCCGTGCCGCTTTGCGCGATCTGCACCGCCTCGGCAATGCAGGGCAAGCGGTCAAAATCAACGGCCGCGGTCAAACCCGAGCCCCGACAAATTTCAAGCAAATGCCCGGCCAAACCAAAACCGGTCACATCGGTGATGGCGTGCACGTCGGTCAGCTTGGACAGGGCCATGCCAGGGGTGTTGAGCTGGGTCGTGAAGCGCACCATGTCGGCATAGCCTGCGGCAGAAAGGACGCCCTTTTTGAGAGCGGCCGACAACAGGCCCACGCCGATCGGCTTGCTCAAAATCAACACATCGCCGGCCTGGGCTGAGCTGTTGCGTTTGATCTGCGCCGGATGCACCAGCCCGATACCCACCAGGCCGTAAATCGGCTCCAGCGTGTCGATGCTGTGACCGCCCGCAATCGGAATGCCCGCCGCCGAGCAGACGGACTGACCGCCCGCCAAAATTTGGCGAATGGTTTCTTCTGATAATTTGCCCAAGGGCATGCCGACAATCGCCAGCGCAAACAACGGCGTGCCGCCCATGGCGTACACGTCCGACAAGGCGTTGGTCGCGGCGATGCGGCCAAAGTCGAACGGGTCGTCAACGATGGGGGTGAAGAAATCGGTGGTGGCAATGATCGCCTGGCTTTCATTGATTTGGTAGACCGCCGCATCATCGCTGGTCTCAGTGCCCACCAGCAGCTGCGGCGGGATCATGGGCAGCACGCTGTTTTGCAGCAAACGCGACAAAATGGCCGGGGCAATTTTGCAGCCGCAACCGCCGCCATGGCTGAACTCGGTCAAACGCACGGGCGCGCTTGGGGTCACAGGGATAGACAGGGTATCGGACATATACAATCAATTTCAACAATGAACGTTGATCATACCCTCGCCTCTCTCGCCGAATTGCGTCAATTTGACGCGATTATCGACGCTCGCTCGCCCTCAGAATTCGCCCTCGACCATATCCCCGGAGCCATCAATTGCCCGGTGCTGTTTGACGATGAGCGCGTGCGCGTGGGCACCTTGTACAAGCAGGTTTCGCCGTTTGAGGCGCGCAAGGTGGGCGCCGCTCTGGTGGCCATCAATGTGGCTCGGCATATTCAAGAGCAGTTTCACGCCCACCCCCGGGGCTGGACGCCGCTGGTTTATTGCTGGCGCGGTGGACAGCGCAGCGGCGCCTTCACCCACATCCTGCGGCAAGTCGGATGGGCGGCGCAGCGGCTGAACGGCGGCTACAAAGCCTGGCGCAGTTACGTCATCGCCGAGTTAGCGCACCTGCCGCAGCAGTTTGATTTTGAAGTGGTCTCAGGCCCCACGGGTTGCGCGAAAACCAAGATCCTGCACGCGCTGGCCGCGCAAGGCCAGCAGGTGCTGGACCTGGAAGGCCTGGCCGCGCACAAGGGCTCGGTCTTGGGCGAGTTGCCCAGCACGGCGCAGCCTTCGCAAAAAATGTTCGACACTCAGTTGCTCGACACCCTGTCGCGCATGGACCCGCAGCGCCCGGTATATGTGGAGGCCGAGAGCAAGCGCATTGGCCAGGTGCAACTGCCCGACACGCTGTTTGAAAAGATGAACCACAGCCCTTGGCTGAGCGTGAATGCCAGCTTGCCGGCGCGGGTTGAATTCTTGCTGCGCGATTATGTGTATTTGTTTGACGACCCGCAGCTGACCGCGCACCTGGATCGGCTCAAACCCAACTGCGGCCAAGAACGCGTGGATCGCTGGAAGGTGCTGGTCGCGCAAAAAGACTTTTCCACTTTGGTGAGCGAGTTGCTGACCGAGCATTACGACCATTTTTACAAGCGCTCTATGCGCCAGGCACAAAGCGCGGAAGACGCCACCCGGGTTTTTACGGCTGACGATCTGTCCCCTGATAGCGTAAATTTACTGGCAAAAGCTATCGTTCACAACCAGCTGCAACGGACCTGACCCCCTGGCAGGCCCCATCGATTGAAAGGAGTTGGAAAAGTGCCCACCTCACGTTGGATTGACCGTCACCGTTATGTTCTGAGCCTGAGCATCCCGTCTTGGGGCTGCATACTGCTCGCCGCTGTTTTGGGGTTCAACTGCTCTATGGCTTGGGCCTACAAGGTCGAAAAAGTATGCACCGATGTAGCCGCCACCGCCGCAGACGCGGCGAAGAAAACCTGCAAAATTGTGCGCATCGACCCGAAGAAAGAACCGGAGCCGAAAGAAGAGAAAAAAGAAGAGAAGAAACACGGGGGCCATTGAGCGGATTACGCTTATTTTGGATTTACCCATCAATAGAAGATAATGGACTTTGATTTCTGATCAATATCATGCATGAACTAAGATATCTCATACGGATTGTCACCCTCTTGGGCGTGTTTTCACTTGCAGGCTGCTCTTCCGTGAATGTGGTGGTTGACTCAGCCAGCATTCGTAATCAGGCGCGTTTTGATAGAGATTCAACACAATGCACCGAGCTGGCCCAGTCCTACGACCTCAACAATGACAAAGTAGCCAATACAGTGCTTGGCGCGGGGGGTGGCGCCCTGACTACAGTGGGTTTAGCCTCGGCCGTTGTGGGTTCGCTGTATATCCCCTCAATGCCGTTCATGATGGCGGGCACTCTGGGCGGTGGCGGCATGGGTGTTGGGTGGTCATCCTACAAAGAAAATGCGGTGCAGGAAAAGATTCTGACCCAATGCTTGACCCGCAAAGGTTATCGCACGTATTCAGCTGAATAAAACGCAGAGGCGATGGTTATCCATAGGCCTTTCTGATCAGAATTTACCGTATTTCAGGTACGCGTGAACTACTCGGAGCTAAAGCACCGAGCTTCCAATGACTGTTTGGTAGTCACCTTCTTTTTTGACAAACAACCCGTAGCATTGACTGCTTTCGCAGCCAGCGTCTTACGTGGGTTAGCGTTTGCCCTTGGTTGAAGCACATTTTTAC
>CANGDZ010000094.1 GCA_947452785.1 Comamonadaceae bacterium
ACGCCATGGGCACTTTGATGCCGTATCCATCAGAGGATCCACCCCGATTACTCGAAGTCTCTCGTCCTGATAGACGCCAGCTCATGCTCTTAGCGTTCAGCAGTCTTGTTTCCGTGCCCGTAGGCAGGGAGGCATCCATAGCATCTCCTTTTTCTCATCATAGACTCTGGCATCGCCTAAACTACATCCCAGTGTCTCTGAGGTGCGCCTGCAGGGGTCGGGCTCATCGCATCCTTTACTCATCCAAATTCTTTCATGACCGCTACCGAATATTCGCCAGGCCTGATGGTCCAAGGCTTGACTGCCCCCCTGCATCTGAAGGATTTCAAACTCATCGCATTTGACATGGACTCCACGCTGATCAGCATCGAGTGCGTGGATGAGATAGCCGATGCTGTAGGCCGCAAGGCTGAAGTGGCGGCTATCACCGAAGCGGCCATGCGCGGCGAGATCACCGACTTCAAAGACAGTCTGCGCCGTCGACTGGCGCTGCTCAAGGGCGTGACGCTGGCCGACATGGAACGCGTCTACACCGAACGCCTGCGCATCAACCCCGGGGCGGCCGAGCTGATCGCGGCGTGTCAAAAAGTCGGCATGAAAGTGCTGCTTGTGTCGGGCGGTTTCACCTTCTTTGCCGACCGCGTCAAAGCGCTCCTCAACATCGACTTTGCCCGCTCCAACCAACTGGAAATCGTCGACGGCGAACTCACAGGCGGTCTGGTGATGCAAAGCTGGGGCGATATTTGCGACGGCTTTGAGAAACGCCGCACCTTGCTGGAAGTGGCCTCCCTCCTGGGCATTGCGCCGCATGAATGCATCGCTATGGGCGACGGCGCCAACGACCTGCCGATGATGGGCGCGGCCGGTCTGTCAGTGGCCTACCATGCCAAGCCCAAGGTGCGTGAAAAAGCCATGGTGGCCATCAACGAAGGCGGCTTGGACCGCCTGCTCGAAGTCCTCAGGCCCTGAACTGCCCTTGACGCAGGGGCTTGAGCAAGTCGCTCAGCCCGTTGTGATCGATCTCTTGCATCAACTGCAACAACCGACCCACCTCCCCTTTGGGGAAACCTTCTCGAGCAAACCAGTTCAGGTAATTGCCAGGCAGGTCGGCAATCAAAATGCCTTTGTGTTTGCCAAAGGGCATGGGCATCGACACCAGTTTGAGCAGATCGTCAGGCTTCATACCGTGGTCTGACCCGGGGCTGCGCCACTCAGCCAGTCGTGCACGATGGCGTGAAAAGCATCAGGCCGAGAAATCATCACCCAGTGGCCGCAGGGCAAGCCTTGCACCGCGTTGCCTGGCATGGCGGCGATCTGTTCCAGCCATCTGCGGGAATGGAACATGAAGGGTTTGCGCTCACCGTACACAAACAGCAAGGGCATGAGCAATTGAACTTGTTGCGCAGATTTGAAACCACCCGCCGAGCCGAACCACTGCATGGCGTAGGGGTAGTTCATTTTGTAGCTGATGCTGGCAGCGGCGGTGGGGCAACCAAGCCAGCGCGCCATGGCGCGGGTCATGCGGGTGCCCCATGTGGGTTGCATATGGCAACCGATTTTCCAAGCCACAGCCAACCACAGTTGGTAGGCCAAGACCGAGAATTTTTCGCGAGCACCCCATGCGCGCTGTAAAGAGCTGGAATTGTGGTCGCCCACATCCACCGCCACCACACGGGCGACGCGTTCAGGGTTACGCATGGCGAATTCATAGCCAAAGATGCAGCCCCAGTCGTGCAACATCAGGGTCACCGGGCGGTTGGGACTGACGCGTTCGGCCACTTCGCGCAACAACGCGCACATGGCGTCCAGGCTGGTGGCCTGGGGGCCGCTTTCAAAACCCGGCAGGGTCAGGCGTGCACAGGTGTGGGCGTTTTGCAGCACCGCCACGGTGCCGTCCCACAAAGCACGGGTGTCAGGCCAGCCGTGCAGCATGAGAATGACTTCATCGCCCTGCCCTTGTATCCAAACTTCAGTGCCGTTGACCTCAATGCGCTGTTCGGTGCCTGCAGCCATGGCTCACAAAGCCTTGGCCAAGCGCGAGACGCCATCCAGAATTTTGTCTTCTGCGGCGGTGGCAAAGCTCAAGCGGAAGGTGGCGTGATCGGGCTGTGCACAAAAGAACGGTGCCCCCGGTACAAAGGCCACGCCTTGCTCAATGGCGCGTTTGGCAAACACATTGCCGTCAGCCACTTGGCCGCGCGCGCCCGTCAAACGCGCCCAGACAAACAAGCCGCCTTGGGGTTGCACAAATTCAACAGCATCCCCCAGCGCTTGCCGCAAGGCGTCACCCATGGTTTGGGCACGCTTTGCATACACGCTGCGCACCTTGGCCAGCGTCGCGGGCATGCGCCCGGCTTTCAGGTATTGCGCGGCGGTGGCTTGGGCAAAGGTGCTGGTATGTGCATCGCTGAACTGTTTGCACATAGTGGCGCGGGACAGCAACGCCTCGGGCGCCACCATCCATCCCACACGCAAGCCAGGCGACAAGACCTTAGACAGCGAACCGCAATGCACCAACAGCTCTCGGCTGCCGGGCACCGATGGGCTCATGGCCAGCAGGCTGGGCGGTGGCGCTTCACCAAAATACAGATCGCCATAAGGGTCGTCTTCCACGATCAAGGTCTGGTGTTTGACGGCCATCTCCAGCACTTGGCGGCGGCGCTCGGCGCTGAGCAAAGCGCCACTGGGGTTGCCAAAGGTGGGGATCAAATACACGAACTTGGGCTTGTGCTCGGCGATCAGTTTTTCCAGCTCATCGGTTTTGACGCCATGTCCGTCCACGGGCGCACTGATGAGCTCGGCGCCATACAGGCGAAAACATTGGATGGTGGCCAAAAACGTGGGGCCTTCGACAATCACTTTATCGCCCGGGCTGATCATGGTTTTGCCGATCAAGTCCAGTGCCTGCTGGCTGCCGGTGGTGACGATCAATTGCTCGGCGGTGACCTCGTGGGCGCCTTTTTGTGCCATGAACTGGGCCAGTTGTTCGCGCAAGGGGTTAAAGCCTTCGGTGGCGCCGTATTGCAGGGCTGCGCCGGGGTCTTGGTCTAAAGCAGCGTTACTGGCTTGGCGAATGCCCTGCACATCAAACATCGCGCTGTCGGGAAAGCCACCGGCAAAGCTGATGATGCCAGGCTTGCCCAGTAATTTAAAAAGCTCCCGAATGGCAGAGGTTTCTACATTGTTCAGGCGGTCGGCGAACTGCAAGGTCATGGTGTATCTTTCAAAGGATCTTGGCCGCTATTTTGCCGACTTTTGGACACATTATGAAACCGCAGCAGATTGAATCTTTTTTCGCCACACTCCAAGCCGCCAACCCCATGCCCAACACCGAGTTGGAGTACACCAGCGTGTTCGAGTTACTGGCGGCGGTCTTGCTGTCAGCCCAGGCCACGGACGTGGGCGTGAACAAGGCCACGCGTAAATTGTTTCCCCTGGCTGGCACACCGCAGAAAATTCTGGACCTGGGCTTAGAGGGCCTGGAGCGCTATATCCAGACCATTGGCCTGTACCACAGCAAAGCCAAACACCTGTTGCAGACCTGCCGCATTTTGGTGGAGCAGCACGGGGGCCACGTGCCGCGCACCCGCGAGGCGCTCGAAGCCCTGCCCGGCGTGGGCCGCAAAACCGCCAACGTGGTGCTCAACGTGGCTTTTGGCGAGCCCACCATGGCCGTGGACACGCACCTGTTTCGTTTAGGCAACCGCACCGGCCTGGCACCAGGCAAAACGCCATATGAAGTTGAAATGAAGTTGCTCAAACGCATTCCGGCCAAATACCTGGTGGATGCGCACCACTGGCTGATCTTGCATGGGCGCTATGTGTGCCAAGCGCGCAAGCCGCTGTGCTACCAGTGCGGGGTGTCTGCCTTTTGCGACTTCAAAGACAAAACAGCAGCCCCATAAAGCGCATTCACAAGCGCAGCGACAAGCGCGATCAATACCGCTCGGTCCGGCCGCCCAAAGACTGCAACACCCCCAGCCATAAAGCCGCTCGCTCAAAATAGGGATCAGGGTCTTGCGCGCCACTGGCCTGGGCATACACCGCCGTTTGCACCATGACGATGCCGGTCGCAGGTTGCACGAACACCACCTGACCGTGCACCCCTTGAAAAGCAAAGCTGCGTTCCTTCAAAGGCTGTAACCAAAACTGATAGCCGTAGCCGAAATACGGCGTCGCTTTGTAAGGGGCAAAGGCTGCGGGTTGCCGGGCAATGTCGGTCGCTTCGTGCAGGTACTGTGCCGAGATGATTTGCCGATCTCCGACTTTGCCATCGTTGGCCATCAACAAGCCCAGGCGCCCCCAATCGCGCAAAGTGGCGTTGAAGCAAAAATAGGCCCCCGCTTGGCGATCGCGGCCATGACACCAAAAGGCGTCGCTCTCCGCACCCAGCGGTTTCCATAACCACTCGGTGGTCAAATCGGCCATGTTGCGCCCGGTGGCGCCCGTCAACACGCGCCCGAGCACATCGGTCTCCGCGCTGGCGTAAACAAACTTTTCGCCGGGCGCGCTGTGCCGGTCCGAGAACGAACGCAACACACTGACCGTGGAAGGAGTGCCTGTGGCAAAACTGTAAGACAGTTTGGCCACATCGTCTTGCCCGTCATAGCGCTCAGTGAAGGTGATGCCCGAGCTCATGCGCAACAAATGGCGAATCGACGTCGCGCCATAGGCGCTGCCCGCCAGGTCTTTGGCGTATTGACCCGCGGGGTCATCCAATGAAGCGATCAAGCCTTTTTCTAAGGCCACACCGATCAGCATAGAGGTCACGCTTTTGGCCATGGAAAACGACAAGAAACGCGCCTCCTCGGTGCGGCCATAGCGGTAACGCTCAGCCACGACCTCACCATTTTTCAGAACCAACAAACCAGTGACGCGACGCCGCTCCAGGTACTCGTCTAAGGTATAGCCCTGGTTGCGGTAGCGGTACTTGATTTCTGGGGGTTGAACAGCCTTAGGCAGTGGGCTCACCGTATCACCATGCTGCACATATCGCCCCAAAACGCCGGGTACCCTGTCCAACGCAGACCAAGACCCGACGCGGTTGGGCATGGCCGACCAACGCGGACCAAGGGGATAACCAGACGATTTGCCCAGCACATCTTCATCGGGCTCAGCGGCGCAAGGCCCGCACAAGCCCAGTCCCGCTGCGACCAGACCAAATACCACCACCAAAGTATTGCTTTTAAACCGCACGCCCATCTCCTGAAGAAGAGGCATCATGGCACGACCCGCCCTTTGTGAACAGGTAAAATCACCCTCGACCGCCTGAAGAGGGCTGTCCACTCTCCGCACGGAGAAAGCACCGTTCAACCACCCCCTCCCATGATGTGATCGGCCCCCAGAAGCGCGTGCAAGCCCTGCTCAGCACCCACTTCGCTTGAATGTATGACGCGAGCCGCAACCCGAGCCTCTTTGAACAGTTCCCGACTGATTCGTTTTCTCACTGAAAACGAGATGATGAGCGCTGCCCCACCGTCAGGGGAAGATGTGGGCCACCGATTAGGCGACTGGCTCAACTTCAGGCAAGCCATTGCCCTGCACAGCCTGCTGGGCATCGAGCCGGCGCCGCTGTCGGCCCCTTTGCGTCGAGCCGCTTTGATGAGCGGTGAAGACATTAGGGAACATGTGCACAAAGTGCGCGCCGCCTTAGAGCAATCCATTGTGCAAGGCTCAGCGCAGGGCTCAGGCTTGTCGCGCATCGACATGCCCCGGGCCGAACTGGACGAGCCGATTGACCCCAAAACCGCTTTCGAGCCCTACCGCCGCTTCATTGCCGCGCACCAGCGCCAAATGGAGGCGGTGATCAGTACCTTGCGTCAACAGGTGCGCGCTCAAGTCAGCAAGTTGCCGGGCTTGCAGGCTTTGGCCGCTCTGGACGCGCAGTTTGAAAGCGTCTTGAATGACCGCGAAGCGCTGTTGCTGGGCAAAGTGGCCAAGTTGCTGGAAAAGCGCTTTATCCAGGCCCTGAAGCAACACCTCAAAAAACAAACCGAAGCGCAGGCCAGCGATCAACCGACCCCTGCACTGAACACCACCGTTTGGCTCACACCGCTGCGCCATGAGCTGCGCACCGCTTTGCTGGCTGAACTCGATACCCGGCTGCAACCCACCTTGGGTTTGCTTGAAGCCTTCAACACCGAAAACTCACCATGAAACGCTATTCCTTTCACATCGCCTTTGGGCTGGGCGCAATGGCCGTCCTCTGGGTCGCCGCCGCCGTGGCGACCTCGCACTTGTTGGTGCTGTTCATGTGCGCGGTGATTGGCGCGGTGTACGTGATCGGCGCAAGGGAGTTGCAGCATTACCGCCAAGCCACCGAGGCTTTGAACCAGGCCTTGAGCGACATTCCGCAAAACCTGCACGACCTGAACGACTGGTTGGTGCACCTGCCCGCATCGCTGCACAGCCCGGTGCGTATGCGTGTGGAAGGCGAACGGGTTGCCCTGCCCGGCCCGGCGCTGACGCCGTACTTGGTTGGCCTTCTCGTCATGCTGGGCATGCTGGGCACCTTCTTGGGCATGGTGGTCACACTCAACGGCGCGGTGTTTGCTCTGGAAGGCAGCAACAACATCGCCGGTATTCGCGCTGCGTTTTCTGAACCCATCAAAGGCTTGGGCTTGGCCTTTGGCACCTCGGTAGCGGGCGTGGCCACATCGGCCATGCTGGGCTTGATGAGCAGTTTGGCGCGCCGTGAACGAGCGCAGGTCAGCCAGACCTTGGATGCCCACATCGCCAGCGATTTACGCATCTTTTCGCTGGCGCACCAACGGCAAGAAACCTACAAGGCTCTGCAGCAGCAAACGCGGGTGTTGCCGCAGATGATGAGCCAACTGCAAGACACCTTGCAGGCCATGATGGCGCAAATGGAGCGCACCAGCCAACAGGTCAACGAACGCCTGCTGGCCAACCAGCACAGCTTTCACCAAGAAACGCAGGTCGCCTACACCGGCCTGGCACAATCGGTAGAAAGTTCGCTGCGCACCAGCCTTAGCCAAAGCATGCAACTGGCCAGCGACGGCATACGCCCAGTGGTGCAAGCCACCATGGCGCAACTGGCCGAGCAAGCGCAAAGCGTGAACGAGCGCCTGCTGCACAGCACAGAGCAGCATGTGAACGAACTGCACAGCCAGTTCAACGCCACCACCGAACGCGTGGTGCACAGCCACAGCCAAGCCCTGGCGCAACACGAGGCCGCCAACACCGGCATGGTGCAACGCGTGGGCGAGACCTTGGACGCCTTCAGCCTAACCTTCACCGAGCGAAGCGAAACCCTGGTCGCCACGCTCGGCAACGCCTACAGTTTGCAGCACAGCCAGCACCGCAGCGAGGAGCAGCAACGCCTGGATGCTTGGACCGCTTCGCTGGACCGCATGGCCCAAGCTTTGGCTCAGCAGTGGCAAGCCTCGGGCACGCAGACGCAGGCCCAGCAGCAAGCCATTTGCGACGCGCTGGCGCAGTCCGCGCAAGACATCAGCCGCCACACGCAAACCCAGGCCAGCCAAACCTTGGCCGAAATCACCCACCTGCTGGCCAGCAGCGAAGAGCTGGTGCGCACGCGCATCGCCTCTGAAGCCGACTGGGCCACTGAGCACAGCGAGCGCGCCCAAGCTTTAAGTAGCTTGCTGCGCACTGAGCTCTCGGCCTTGCGGGATGCTGAAGACACGCGCGGCCAAGCGGCAGTGGCGCGCCTGGCCGAACTGCAAGCCACGGTGACCACGCACCTGACCACCTTGGGCACCGCGCTGGAAGCGCCCATCACCCGCTTGATCGAAACCGCCTCCGAAGCGCCCAAGGCCGCCGCCGAAGTGATTGGCCAGTTGCGCCAAGAAATCTCCATCAGCGTGGCGCGCGACAACGCGCTGCTGGACGAGCGCACCCGCATCATGGCCACCCTGAGCGAATTGCTCGACGCCATCAACCATGCATCGACCGAGCAGCGCGGCGTGATCGATGCGCTGGTGGCCTCCTCCACCACGACTTTGAACCAGGCCAGCAGCCAGTTCATTGACCACGTGAGCAGCGAGTCCAGCAAGCTGGGCGATATTGCGGCGCAAGTCACAGCCAGTGCGGTGGACGTGGCCAGCCTGGGCGAGACCTTTGGTTTTGCGGTAAACACCTTCGCGCAAACCAATGACAAGCTCATGGCCCAGCTGCAAAGCATCGAG
This sequence comes from Comamonadaceae bacterium, assembly GCA_947452785.1. GTDB lineage: Bacteria > Pseudomonadota > Gammaproteobacteria > Burkholderiales > Burkholderiaceae_C > Limnohabitans_A. The sequence goes on from CANGDZ010000094.1 coordinate 8,169, forward strand.
GCGGCCATGGCCAAATCCATGACCCGCAGCGACGAGCAACTGGCCTACTACGTGGCACAGGCCCGCGAGATCATTGACTTGAGCATCACCTCGCAAAAAGACGTGCTGGAAGCGCTGCAGAAAAAAGCCGTGAAAGAGGCCGCTTGATGCTGGAGCAAGACTTTGACGTCGAGTCCAGCTCGCCCACCTGGATGTCCTTTGCCGATCTGATGACCGGCCTGCTCGGCGCTTTTGTGCTGCTGCTGGTGGGCGTCATGGCCACACAACTGGAGATGGCCTCCACCCTCGAAGCCGAAGTGCAAAAACGCCAGGCCGAAGAGCAGCGCCGCATGACGCTGGAAAGTGCGCTGGCCATTCCCTTGGCCAGTGGCCGCATCACGCTGAACAATGGGCGCATTGGCATCAGCGGCAAACTGCTGTTTGAGTTGAACTCCGATCAGCTCCAACCCGAAGGCCGCCAGTTGCTGAAAAGCCTGGTGCTGCCCCTGCGCAGTTATTTGAAAACGCGCAATGAAATCTTGATGGTCAGCGGCTTTACCGACGACCGAACCATGCGCGACGGCAAGCGCAAGTTCGAAGACAACTGGGAGCTCTCGGCCCAGCGCGCCCTCACCGTGACGCGCACCTTGATTGAAGAAGGCATGCCGTCTTCCATGCTGTTTGCCGCCGCCTTTGGGCAAGAGCAACCGCTCACCCCCAACAGCGACGAAAAAGCCCGTGCGCAAAACCGCCGGGTTGAAATGGCGCCGGTCCCCAAGGCCAGCAATGCGGCCAGCCCTGTCGCCAAACCATGACCCTGGCCGCAGTCACCCCCTTGCCCAATGCCACAGGTACCTCGCCCGGACTGGAAGCGTTGCGCCAAGCGGGTGCCGCTCACTTTGACGCGGTCAGTTGGCATTACATTGAAGTTTTGGCCGAAAGAATCAATGCACAAAAAGGCGCCGCGCAGGGCTTGCTGCAAAGCAAGTTAGAAACAGCATTGGGGAATCTGCAAGCGCGCATGGCCGCGGCCAGCCTCTTGATACAGACACCCGCGCCCTCATCAGCCCCCACTTCGCCCCTGGCCCAGTTGCTGCAAGAGCTGGCACCACCCGTCTCCCCTGCCCCATCCATGGCCAAGGCCAGTAACTGGCGCGGCGAAAACCCACGCGTACAGCAGTTTCGCAAAACCCTGTCCAAGCTCAGCGTGCAAAAGCAGGTTTCCCATGCCATCGCGCAAGCACCGCAAAACGCGGGGCCGATCAACTCGCACATGCTGGTGTTGCGCTCCCTGGGCTTGATGCGCGAACTATCGCCCGACTACCTGAACCGGTTCATGGCCTATGTGGACACTTTGCTCTGCCTAGAAGAAGCAGGCAAGGCCAAGCCCTTGGCCAAGAAATCGGCGGCCACTTCCAAGTCAAAGAAATAAGCAGCGCCTGAGCGCCATCCCTCATTTTTTATCCATTGCGTTAAATCAAAGCCAAATCCAGTAATGCGCCCACCATGGGGTCTTTGATCCTAGGAGAACGCTATGCATGCTTTTGTTGATTTATTCACCACCGATTACGGACTCATGAGCATCGGCGGCATTGCCTTTATGTTGGGCATGGGCGTATTTTTCTTGCGCTACTTTTTCAAACACATGCGTGAAGATGAGGCTGCGCATAAGGCTCATCCCTCTGTGTAGTCATTAACTGTGGTGCGAACAGGTGAATTGTCTTTGTCTGTCGAGGACGAAGTCTTTGTAACGCCAACTGGCAATGGCTCTGAAAGGCCCAGTGCCGATGATCACCACGCCTACTCTTATGGCGGCATTGCGAAAGCTGACGTTCCCGCCGAGTTGGAAAATTGTGGCGATTGCTCAACTGCGTATTCTGGCGACCGTGACCGATCGTTCTGGCGATCGTGACCGGTTTGCAGCGGTTTGGAGTTGCGCGGTTAAATTGTAGTGGTGTCGGTCACGATGGGTCTGGTTTGGGCTCCTTTTTTATTGATTTTGGTTTCTGGCGCAGAG
>CANGDZ010000095.1 GCA_947452785.1 Comamonadaceae bacterium
CGGCGTGGTGGGAATCATCCACGGGCGCGATGGCGGTGCCTGCGGTCGCGGCATTGGCCTGCGCGCCGACATCGACGCCTTGCCCATGCAAGAGTTCAACACCTTCGCCCATGCCAGCAGCTACCCTGGCAAGATGCACGCTTGCGGCCACGACGGCCACACCGCCATGCTGCTGGCCGCTGCGCAGCACCTGTCCAAGCACCGCGACTTTGACGGCACGGTGTACGCCATTTTCCAGCCCGCCGAAGAAGGCGGCGGCGGCGCCCGCGAAATGATCAAAGACGGTTTGTTTGAGCAGTTCAAAATGGAATCCGTGTTTGGCATGCACAACTGGCCCGGCGGCTCGGTGGGCACCTTCGCGGTGAGCGCGGGGCCGGTCATGGCCTCGAGCAACGAATTCAAAATCACCATCCGCGGCAAGGGCGGCCACGCCGCCATGCCGCACACCGGAGTAGACCCGGTGCCGGTGGCTTGCCAAATGGTGCAAGGCTTTCAGACCATCATCACCCGCAACAAAAAACCGGTCGACGCGGGCGTGATCTCGGTCACCATGATCCACGCCGGTGAAGCCACCAACGTGATCCCTGACTCGTGTGAGTTGCAAGGCACGGTGCGCACCTTTAGCATCGAGGTGCTGGACCTGATTGAAAGCCGCATGCGGCAAATTGCCAAGAACATCAGCGAGGCGTTTGACACCGAATGCGAGTTTGAGTTTGACCGCAATTACCCCCCCACCATCAACAGCGCGCCCGAGGCCGACTTTGCCCGCCGCGTGATGCAAGGCATTGTGGGCGAGGCCAATGTGCTGCCCCAAGAGCCCACCATGGGCGCGGAAGATTTCTCGTACATGCTGCAGGCCAAGCCCGGCGCGTATGTGTTTATCTCCAACGGCGACGGCACGCACCGCCACATGGGCCACGGCGGCGGCCCCTGCACCTTGCACAACCCCAGCTACGACTTCAACGACGACCTGATTCCTTTGGGCGGCACTTACTGGGTGGAGTTGGCCACGCAGTGGTTGGCACAAGCCGCACCCACGGCCAAAGCCTGAAGCGTGTGGGTCGCGAATGACTTCACCGTTTTCCAGCAGTTACGCGCAGGCCCGGCACAAATTTTTTGAAGCCGCCGATGCGGCAGGCCTGAGCGTTGAGTCCTATCTGCACCCCCTGCCCGGACGCGATGGCGAAACCCTGGCCATGGACGTGGTGCGCGAAGGCCCGGTGGATGCCCAGCAATTGCTCATTGTCTCGAGCGCCTGCCACGGGGTGGAAGGCTATTGCGGCAGCGGCGTGCAAGTGCAGGCCCTGCAAGACAAGGCTTGGCGCGAGGCCGCTCGCGCACGCAACGTGGCGGTGCTCTACATCCATGCGCTGAACCCTTATGGGTTTTCGCATGTGCGCCGCGTCACCCACGAAAACGTGGACCTGAACCGCAACTTCCAAGACTACAGCCAGCCCTTGCCGGTGAACGAGGCTTATCGTGAGGTCGAGCTCTTGCTGCTGCCCGAGGTGTGGCCACCCAACGCGGCCAACCAGCAGGCCACCGCCGACTACATTGCCCAGCACGGCATGGTCGGCCTGCAAGCGGCCGTGACGCGCGGTCAACATCAATACCCGGATGGCATGTTCTTTGGCGGCTCAGGGCCCACCTGGAGCAACCTGACGCTGCGCCAAGTGCTGCAACAGCACGGGCAGCAGGCCCAACGTCTAGCTTGGATCGACCTGCACACCGGCTTGGGCCCGAACGGCGTGGGCGAACGCATTTTTGCCTGCGCCGACGACGCCGCAGCCTTGAAGCGTGCCCGCGCTTGGTGGGGCGACAACGTCACCTCCATCTACGACGGCACCTCCACCTCGGCTTTTCTGACGGGGCTGATGTGGATGTCGGCCTACCAAGAATGCCCGCAAGCCGAGTACACGGGCCTGGCCATGGAATACGGCACCCAGCCCATGGAGAAAGTCATGTTGGCGCTGCGCGGTGACCACTGGTTGCACCAGCACCCCCAGGCGCCTGCCGAGCTGAAAGCGCGGATCAAGCAAGACTTGATGGACGCTTTTTACACCGACAGCGATGCCTGGCGCAGCCAAATCCTTGCGCAAGCGCAAGAAGCGATGCATCAAGCGGTGCAGGGCCTGGCCAACCACTAGGCCGGACAGGCCAAATCGCCGCCGCGAGGCGGCCAAGCACGTATCATCCCAGCATGGTTTTTCTTAAGGCTTGGACATGAACAACAACGCACGCATTTTGATTTTGGGCGGCACCGGCTTTGTCGGTCGCCATGTGTGTGAGCAACTCGCTCGCCTGGGCGTGTACATGACGGTACCCACTCGCCGTGCAGGCAACGCATCCGCAGTTCAAAGTCTGCCGCGTCTGACCGTGGTGGAAGCCGACGTTCATGACCCCTTGCAACTAGAACAACTCATGCACGGACACGATGCGGTGGTCAATTTGGTGGCCATCTTGCACGGAAGCGCGACTGCTTTTCAGCGCGCTCATGTGCAGTTGGCCCGCACCATTGCGCGCGCTTGCACCAACGCAGGGGTGCGCCGCTTGGTGCATGTCAGCGCTTTGGGCGCCGCGCCTGATGCGCCCTCGCACTACCTGCGCAGCAAAGCCGGCGGCGAAGCGGTGTTGCACAGTGCAGGACTGGATTTGACCATCCTGCGCCCCAGTGTGATTTTTGGTGCGCAGGACAAATTCATGAATGTTTTCGCCCAATTGCAAGCGGTGTTTCCGGTTATTCCGCTGGCCGGCGCCGACACCCGCTTTCAGCCCGTGTGGGTGGGCGATGTGGCGCAGGCCGTGGTGCACTGCCTGAAAGACTTTCACACCGTGGACCGTACCTACGAGCTGTGCGGCCCCGAGGTGTTCACCCTGGCGCAGTTGGTGCGCAACGCCGGTCGCTGGGCCGGCGTGAACCATGGCCAAGGCCGGCCGGTATTTGGCATCCCCTATGCCTTGGGCTGGCTGCAAGCGGCAATGATGGAACTGGCCCCTGGCCAACCCCTCATGAGCCGCGACAACCTGCGCTCCATGAAGGTCGACAACGTGGCCACGCCACAGCAATCGGGCCTGGCTGAATTGCACATTCAACCGGCTTCGCTGGCCGGTGTCGCACCCGGTTATTTGGGCGCGCGCGGCCCGCGCAGCGCGCTCAACCATTTGCGCGAAGCCGCAGGACGCTAAGAGAGCGACTAAGCGGGCAGATCAACGAACCGCAGGCCAGCCCAGAGGCTGGCCGCCTGCCCTATCATGTGAAGTCTTTAAAAAAATCAAGACCAGGGACCTCACATGATCAAGCTCTACATTGGCAACAAAAACTATTCTTCATGGTCCATGCGGCCCTGGGTGCTGCTGCGCCAGGCGGGCATTGATTTTGAAGAAATCATGCTGCGCTTTGACAGCTTTGACAGCGGCTCCACTTTCAAAGCCGGCCTGAAAGACATCACGCCCGTGGGCAAAGTGCCGGTACTGGTGGACAACGGTTTTGCGGTGTGGGACACCTTGGCCATTGCCGAGTACCTGGCCGAAACTTTTCCTGAAAAAAACCTGTGGCCCGCCAACGCGCAAGCGCGTGCCCGCGCACGCAGTGTCTGCGCAGAAATGCACAGCGGCTTTGCAGGCCTGCGCAGCGCTTGCCCCATGAACATTGAAGCGCACCTGTCCGATGTGGGCGCGCTGGCCCTGCGCGACAAACCCGCAGTGCGCGCCGATCTGCAGCGCATCATCACTTTGTGGAGCGGCTTGCTCGCCAAGCACCAAGGCCCCATGTTGTTTGGCGCCTTCAGCATCGCCGACGCCTACTTTGCGCCGGTGGTGATGCGCCTTAAAACCTACGCCCTGCCGGTGCCCGCTGATGTCGCCGCCTACATGGACCGCGTGTGCGCCCTGCCCGGCGTCAAGGCGTGGATGGATGGCGCCTTGGCCGAGAAAGACTTCATTGACTTTGAAGAGCCGTTTCGCCTGCGCCCCTAACATGGCCAATGCCTGAACATGACTGAACAGATCTACGCCGTGGGCGGTGCCATTCGCGATGCTTTGCTAGGCTTGCCCGTCAAAGACCGCGACTGGGTGGTGGTGGGCAGTACGCCCGAGCGCATGGCAGCCCTTGGCTACCTGCCGGTGGGCAAAGACTTTCCGGTGTTTCTGCACCCGGTCACGCGGCAAGAATACGCACTGGCCCGCACCGAGCGTAAAACCTCGCGCGGCTACAAAGGCTTTGCCGTGCAAGCCTCGCCCGAGGTCACGCTGGAAGAAGACCTGGCCCGGCGCGACCTGACCATCAACGCTATGGCGGTTGCCGAAGAATGGACACACGACACACCCTCTGCCGAACACATCCAAAAACACCTGCAAGACCCCTACGGCGGCCTGCAAGATTTAGAGCGCAAAGTGCTGCGTCACGTCACTCCGGCTTTCAGAGAAGACCCGGTGCGCATCTTGCGCGTGGCGCGTTTTGCGACGCGCTTTGCGGACTTCACCGTCGCCCCCGAAACCATGGAATTGATGTGCGAGATGGTGCAGGACGGCGAAGTAGACCACTTGGTGCCCGAACGCGTGTGGCAAGAACTCGCGCGCGGCCTGATGGGCGAGAAACCCTCTCGCATGTTCGACGTGCTGCGCGAATGCGGCGCCCTGAAGGTACTGCTGCCCGAAGTCGACCGCCTGTGGGGCGTGCCCCAGCGGCCTGAATACCACCCCGAGGTGGACACCGGCGTTCACCTGATGCTGGTGCTCGACATGAGCGCGCAACTGCAACAACCGCTGGCCGTGCGCGTGGCCTGCCTGTGCCACGATCTGGGCAAAGGCACCACGCCGGCCGATATGTTGCCGCGCCACATTGGCCACGAACAGCGCAGCGTGCGCCTGCTGCATGGCTTGGCCCAGCGCCTGCGCATGCCGGTGGACTGCCGCGAACTGGCCGAAGTGGTGGCACGTGAGCACGGCAACATCCACCGCAGCGGCGAACTCAAACCCGCCGCCACCCTGCGCCTGCTGGTGCGCTGCGACGCCCTGCGCCAACCGGCACGCATGCAAGCAGTGCTCTGGGCCTGCGAATGCGATGCGCGTGGCCGCTTGGGCCTGCAAGATGCACCCTACCCACAACGCCAACGCTTAAGCGAGGCGCTGGCCCAAGTGCTTGCCGTGCCGACCGCGCCGATTGCCGCGCAAGCGCAGGCTGAAGGACTGACAGGGCAGGCTGTGGGTGAGCGGATTCAAGCGGCGAGGTTGCAGGCTCTGACAGAATGGGCTGCATGCACGGGTGCGGCGAAACAGCTGAAACAGCTATAATGAACGTATTACCTAAATCACAGGCAATAGATATGCTCACAATGACTTCTCTTGCTGCCCAAAACCAATTTGGCACTCTCATCGACGCTTCTCAACGGCAACCTGTCGCCGTGACGCGCCGTGGCCGCCCTGTCGCAGTTGTGATGTCTTATGAAGACTATCAAGCCACCACACAAACAATCCCATTTCATGTGGCCACCCTGGTGAGTGAAGACTACCCCCTGCGTGGCAAAGCAGCAGGCGATTCGATGCGCCAACACCTTGCCAAAATGAGCAACAAAGCCGCTGAAGAGGGCTTGACGGAAGACAATCTCATGCGTCTGCTCAATGAAGACTGAACCGGCCTACATCGTCATAGACACCAACGTCTTGATCAGCGCCGGACTGCTCCCCGCTTCAAAGACTGCGCAAGTTCTTGCCTTGGCCGTAGAGCATTTTGTGATTGCCCAAAATCAGGCCACTTGGCATGAATTGGAAACGCGCATTGCGCGGCCAAAATTTGACCGCTATTTTGGCGACACTGGCCGTTTACGACACCTGGTGAAGATTGCCCAGTCCATCCAGCATTTTGAAATGTCGGCGACAGTTGCGGTAAGCCGTGACACAACGGACGACAAATTTATGGCCCTGGCCATTGACTCAGGTGCAACCATTCTCATTTCAGACGACCCAGATCTGAAGGATGTGCGGATGTACAAGGGCATAGAAATCCTCTCACCCGCACAATTTTTTGAACGCTTCAAATCGCCATAGTGATGCAGGCAACCCAAGCCCAAACCTGATCACTCCGGTTGGGGCTTTTTGCTGAAGGCCTGACGACCAACTGCGGGTTCTGCTGGCGTTGGCTTAGCTCAAGACGTGATTGGCGTTGACCATGGCCTGCCTTTGCCATGACCTGGGCAAAGGCACCACGCCTGTAGCCGACCTGCCGCGACACATTGGCCACGAACAGCGCAGCGTGCGCCTGCTGCATGGCTTGGCCCAGCGCCTGCGCATGCCGGTGGACTGCCGCGAATTGGCCGAAGTGGTGGGGCGTGAGCACGGCAACATCCACCGCAGCGGCAAACTCAACCCCGCCGCCACCCTGCGCCTGCTGGTGCGCTGCGAAGCCCTGCGCCAACCCGCCCGCATGCAAGCCGTGCTTTGGGCCTGCGAATGCGATGCGCGTGGCCGCTTGGGCCTGCAAGACGCGCCCTATCCGCAACGCCAACGCTTAAGCGAAGCGCTCGACCAGGTGCTGGCCGTGCCCACCGCGCCGATTGCCGCGCAAGCGCAGGCTGAGGGACTGACAGGGCAGGCTGTGGGGGAACGGATTCAGGCGGCAGGGTTACGAGCTTTAACAGTCTGGACTGAAGCGGGCATGCCTTGATATTCACAATCTGACCAACTTCACACTCCAAATTGCTTGAACTCTTGATCGATTTAAACGTAGTAACAAAAAGATCGCTGTGATGGTAAAACGTTACTACAATATGCGCTATGAACATCGAGTTCGAAGCCCGTAAAAACGCAACCAACATCCGTAACCGGGGTATTTCGTTTGAGTTGGCTGCGAGGTTCGATTTCGACAGCGCCCTGATCTGGCAAGACATGCGCAAGCCATACGCTGAATTGCGTTTCGCAGCACTGGGATTACTTGACGGGCGCGTGCATTCCCTGGTGTTCACGTAAGCCGCCAAAGGCATTCGAGTCATCAGCTTTCGTAAAGCCAACAAACGCGAGGTGAACCGGTATGAGCAAGAAACCCAATCCTGAATTGCTTGACAGTGACAACCCCGAGGGGACAGAGGAAATGTTCGCTCAGGCTAAGCGTATGTCCGACCTCCCACCGTCATTGCAAACCAAGCTGCGTGGACGTGGGCCGCAAAAGTCACCGCCCAAAGTGTCCACCACCATCCGCTTATCGCCAGATGTGGTGCAAGCCTTTCGGGCTGCGGGGGACGGCTGGCAAACGCGCATTGATGCCGCGTTGAAAGACTGGCTGCGCACTCACTCGCAGGTGTAACTCGCGCATCTTTCGCCTGAGATACCCATGCCCTCGCTGCGCACCGATGCCAAAGCCAAAAAATTCGTGGCTACCGCCGACTTGTCAAAGTTTGACTATCCGGCTTCAAACCGATGAAATTCGAGATCGGGGCCAAATCCGCAGCCCTTCATATGCGGCTTCCCGAGTCACTGCTTGAGGCCGCCATAAGTCGGGCAAAAGCCAAAGGTGTGCCCTACACCCGTTACGTACGAATATGTCTTGAGACAGATTTGGCGCAGTCGATTTAAACTGGTAAAAAGGAACAAAACAAAGCCCCAACCCGATCACACCGATTGGGGCTTTTTTGCTGGAGACCTGATGGTCCCAGCCGGTCTGAATAGACCGCAACTAGATCACCACATGGCTGGCCGTGACCATGGCCTGCTCGATCAATAACTGCGCGGCACCCGTGCTGCTGTTGTAAACCACCAAATCGTGACCGGCGTAGCCGACCACCGTGCCGGAGTTTGTCCAGCCAGCGCCGATATTCACCGTGTCTTTCGCATCGCCCAACACCGCCAATTGCTTGGCCGTGGTGGTATCCGTGCTGAACAGGTTCACCCCCGATTGATAAAGTACGTCTTGTACTGTCAGTGTCAAGCCATTGGCCTCCGTGTCAGACAAGAGGTCCACCACGTTAATACTCGGGCTGCCCTGCTGGCTCACTTGCGCCAAGTTCAGCTCCGCGCCTTCTGCAAGCTTCACGGTGCTGAAGCCCGCGCTGTCGGTTTGCACGCTGTAGCCCAGGCTGATGTACTCAAAGCCCACGTCGGCCACCAGCACCTGGGTGCCGTCGGCGGCGGTGGCCGTGGTCTGGCCATACTCGGTCACACCGTCTGCGGGTGTGCGCACCACGTTGTCGCTGGTCAGGTTAATTTCCGTCAGGCCCAACTCGTTCAGGCTGCGCACCTCACCCGCGTCACTCACGCCGTTATGGTTGGCGTCTTGCCACACCGTGAACTCGGCAAACTTGGCGTCCAGCGCGTTGAACTTGCCATCGTGGTTGGTGTCAAACGCAGCCGCCAAACCTTGCAAGTCGGTGTTGCCGCCGTACTGCGCAAAGGCGTATTGGCTGTTGTCGTGCACCAGGCCGTCGGCGTATTTGTCCCACACCAACACGCCGTCTTGTGCACCAGCCCATGGGGTCAAGTCCAACACGCCATCACCGTTGAAGTCCAAGATCACATGACCGTAGCTGATCACACCATCGCGGTTCAGATCGATCACCACAGGCGCGCCAACCACGTCGGTCACTGTGATGGCCACTGCTTGGGTGGTCTGATTGTTGTCCACGTCAGTGGCAATCACATTGATGTTGTAAACGTTATCAAGACCATCATCGACAGGAATTTCGAAATCAGGGACAGCTGCAAATTTCACCTCCCCCGTGGCGGTATTGATGGTGAAGCGGGCCGCATCAGCACCACCCAGACTGTAAGTCACGTTCACGTCGGCCACGTTACCACCTTGGTTGTCAGAGGCTTGGGCGTCATACACAACGGTGGCGATTGTGGTGTTTTCGACCACGCTAGCCGTGCTGGCACTGCTGAAAACGGGAGCTACCGCGTCGAGCACTTGCAAAGCCCACCATTTAGCCCCGGTGTCCCCTGAATTTTGGTAGAGACCGTCAAAGACCATCTGAACGTGATTAGTCCCAAACGCGTCAGTACTGGTATAGGTCGAAGTACCATAAGCGAAGCCAGTGTCGTACCAACCCGTTGGCGTGTAACGCGTTGCACTGGTGCCTGTCCCGTTGCCATTGAACGCGTCCCAGATAGCCAGCATGTCGTTGTACGTGCTGTTAGGGGTTATTCCAGTTCCACTTGCCGTGGTACCTGAGGCCGTGCTATTAGAGGTATACGTCTTGCCCAAGCTGAGCAGCGCTACATGAACGCCATTGATCGTGGCGTAGCGATAGACATCGGTGCTGTAGTCACCTGCGGGGTTAACAGTGCCATTGATGTCATACTTAAAAATGGCATTTGTCACAGTTGAAGTAGCATTGTCGTTGTAATTCGCAATGCCATCGTTGGTCCTGTCCCAGTAGTAATACCATTTGCCTTCAACCTGGGTTGGGGCAATCAGCTTGGTGGTGCTGAGATCAATAACAGCCTGTCCCGCAGTGGGAGTACTGACCGTCACCGTGTTGGTGCTGACCGCAGACAAGTTACCTGCCGCATCCACCGTGTACAGCTTGTAGCTGCCATCGACCAGACCCGTCAGCGCCAAGCTGGTGTTGGTACTGGCCGCGCTGATGCTGACTGAGTTCCACTGCGCGTCAGCAGCACCGGTGATGCTGGCCAAGTTGGTCACAGCAACGGTGGATTTGACCAAGTAGGCCGTACCCGTCTCCGTGCTTTGTACCGTCGCGTTGGCCGTATTGGCCA
>CANGDZ010000096.1 GCA_947452785.1 Comamonadaceae bacterium
CATCGTGACCGGTGATTCTGGTCAGATACCCAAATCGGTCACGATCGACCAGAACGGTCGGTCACGGTGAATCAGAATCCTCGGTCACGATCCACCAGAATCACCGGTCACGGTCTCCCAGAATACCCAGCATGGTGCGCTGAGCGTCTGCACGCCCCCCATCACACCATCAGCGGCGCTTCCTGCATTTGCTCGATTTGCTCTTGCAGCATCAACACCTGGCCGCGCCAATAGTCGGGCGTGCCGAACCAGGGAAAGTTAATCGGAAAAATCGGATCGTCCCACCGCCGCGCCAGCCACGCGCTGTAGTGAACCAGTCGCAGGGTGCGCAAGGGCTCAATCCAGTTCAACTCGCGTCGGTCAAAGTCGCGCACTTGCTCATAACCGTCGAGCAAGGCCGACAGTTGCAAGCTGCGCTGACGGCGGTCGCCAGACAAAAGCATCCACAAATCTTGCACCGCAGGGCCCATGCGGGCGTCGTCCAAATCCACAAAATGCGGCCCGGCGCCGGGCAAGTCCGCCGGGGTCCACAAAATATTGCCGGGGTGGCAGTCTCCGTGCAGCCGTATGCGCCCTGAGGCCTCGGCTTGCGTCAGCACCGGGTGCGTCTGAATGAGCGCCAGGGCCTGGTCCAAAGTGTCAAACCATTCACGCTCGACTTCCAGCGGAATCATGCGGTTTTGTTGCAGCCAGTCGCGGGGTTCTTGGGCAAAGTTGGCCACATCCAACGTGGGCCGCACGGCGAAAGGCCTCGCTGCGCCCACGGTGTGGATACGCGCCAAAAAGCGGCCAATCCATTCCAGCACGTCCATGTCATCGAGCTCAGGGGCGCGTCCGCCTCGGCGCGGGCTGACCGAAAACGCAAAGCCTGCCGCTTGGTGCAAGGTCTGGCCGTTGAGCCGCAAGGGCGCCACCACGGGCACTTCGCCCGCCACCAGTTCTTCCGCAAAATCGTGTTCTTCTTGAATCTGCGCCTGGCTCCAGCGCTCGGGTCGGTAAAACTTCACCACCACCGCCGCATGGCCTTGGTAGGCGTCTTCCAAATGCACTTGGTAAACGCGGTTCTCGTACGAGCTCAAAGCCGTCAGGCGCCCATCGCCATACAGCCCCACGGCCGCCAGTGCATCGAGCACCACGTCAGGTGTCAAATGGGCATAGGGATGTGAGGCTGAACGGGTCTCAAATTGGGGTGTATCTTGCATGCCTTGATTGTCGGCGAGTTCAGCCACTTGATCGGCCCAAAGCCCAGTTCAGTATCGATGCTCAGGTCCAATGCTCAAACGGCAAGGCCTGCTTGACCAAGATCACGGTGCACGGCGCTCCCATGGCCACCTTGATCGGCACCGTCGCCACAAAGCGCTGCATTTGCAAACCATGCGTAGCCGCGCCCATCAGGATCATGGTGACATGATTGCCCTCGGCATAACGCAGCAAGGCCTCGGCCACATCACCCGCCTCCAACACATGGCACGACATTTGGTGATCGCGCAAATCCAGTGGCTGTGCCCACAATTTCATGCGACTCAAGTGATGGCGGTGCACATTCGTCTCGCTCTTGTGCGACTCGGTGCTGCTGGTGGCGCTGGGCGAAATCACCGTGACGCAAGCCAGCCGTGCGCCGGGCCGTATCCCCAAGGAACGTTGTGTGGCTTCGCGCAGCGAATACAAAGTAGCGTCGCTCACATCGGTGTGCGGCAACGCGACCATCAAAATCGGCACCTCGTCAATTTGCTGCGAGGGCAAGGGGCTGGGCTGGTAGTGCATGCCGGCCGCTTTGATCCAGCGCTTGAAATGGGTCTTGAAGCCCGTGCCCCGCGTGCGGCGCCCGCGCTCGGTGACGGTCACCTGATCGGGGTTGGCCAGATCAAACGCCAGGTGTGAGGCGGAGGGGTAGCGCTGGGCCGCTTCAGGCTCCAAGCAGCGCAGAATAATTTCTTGCAGCCATTCAGGCACCGCGGCGCGGCGCTGGCGCGGCGGTTGCGGGTCCATCCACAAGCGCTGGCGCAAGCCACCTGCGGTTTGCGGCGAGCCAAACGGCAGCTCGTGCGTGACCCATTCGTAGAGCATCACGCCGACGGCAAAAATATCGCTACGCAAATCGCCCCGCACACCCACCACTTGCTCGGGTGCAATCCACACCGGCGAGCCCACGGCTTTGCGCATTTCTTCGGCCAAGAGATCGGGGTAATGCGCGTGGCATGACAGGCCAAAGTCGAGCAACACCACGGCACCATCGGGCTTGACCAAGACGTTGGCCGGTTTGAGGTCCAGGTGACACACGTTTTGCCGGTGCAAGCTGTGCAGCGCATGGGCCAAGGCCGCGCCAATCTGCGCCACCGTTTGAAAGTCGGTGAATTCATCGGCTTCGACCCAATGCGCCAAGGTCTGACCTGGCACATACTCCATAACCAAATAAGGCATGCGGGTCAGGTCGCCCGTTGCCACAAAACGCGGCACATGCGGGCCACTGAGCGTGGGCATGATTTGGCATTCGACTTCAAAGCTGATGATGTTTTCGGCGCCATCACCTGCCGTCATGCGCGGGATTTTCATGGCCATGGGAAATCCAGGATCGCGCCGCACACCAGCCGCATCGGCCGCGTAGCGCACATGGTAAATGTGCGCCATGCCACCGGCATGGACGCACTCCATGATTTCAAAGCCATCGATCAGATGGCCGGGCTCGAGAAGTTTCAACGGCCGCTCTCCAAGCGCTCGGCAAAGTACGCGGGCAAGCCGGCCTGGCGAATCGCCGCCGCCGCTTCCGCGTGGGCGTAGGGTACGCGGTGAAAGGTCAGGCGCTGCGCCGCATCATCGAGCAAGGCGTACATGGCGCGCGGATCGCCGTCACGCGGCTGCCCCACCGAGCCCACGGTGACCACCCATTGGCGGTGTGACGGCATGGGCATGGGCGCGCCGGGCGTGGGCTTAAAACTCATCAGCTGCTGCCCCGCGCCCCGGTAGTAGACCGACTGATGGTGCACGTGGCCGACAAACACCCGGTCTGCCTGCAGCGCCGCAGCAGCGTCCAGACAGGTTTGCGCCAACTCGGGGCGATCGACGTAACGCCAGCGCTCAGGCCACTCGGCGCTGGCATGGACAAACAGGGTTTTGTGCTCTTGCACCTGCAAGGGCAAGGCGGCCAAAAAGTCGCACTGGCTGGGGCTCAATTGCTGGTGCGTCCACAGCGCGGTACTTGCGCCAAGGCTGGTGTCTGCGAGTTGCGGCTGCACCGCCATGGCATCGTGGTTGCCGCGAATCACCACCGCCCCCTGCGCAGCTAACTGCATGACCTGGTCCACCACCTCGCCGGGATGGGCTCCGTAGCCCACCAAGTCGCCCAGGATCACAAACCGCTCTGCCCCTTGCGCACGCGCATGGTTCACGCAAGCCTGCAGCGCTTGGGCGTTGGCGTGAATGTCAGAAAAAAGAGCGCACTTCATGGTTTGTCTCGGAATCTTTGAATTATGAATCTCATCATCTTCGAGGAAGCTGAACGGCAGCTTGCAGCGACCGGCTCAATGGTAATCATCTTCACGTTGGTGACGCACAGCACCAATGATGACGTTACGCTCATCCACTATTTCGTACAAGGCTACATAACCGGCACTTCCCAAAGAGATCACCAGTTCACGCACGAAAGGACTCGACCCCACCTTGCGACAGGCAAATGGTGATGTGCTCAAAAAGGCAACTCCATCCTTGATGGCCTGGAGTGCGCGCTCAGGCAGGTCCAGGTCTCTAGGTGCACTTTCAAGTTCGCGCATTAGAACGAAATCAAAAAGTCTCTCCAAATCTGCTGCGGCCGCAGGACTGAACTCAACGCGGTAGGTCATTTACTGCGGTGAGATGAGGTTCGACGTGCCGCCGCCAATTTGGCCTCAAGCTTAGCAACCACTGTCTCGGCCGATATGCCACCCCCTGCCCGCTTTGTCTCCTCGATGGACGCAATACCTCTAAGAAGGAATTCTGCTTGATGCTTGCGCTTCAAAACAGATTGGCGCACAGCATTTTCAACAAACTCTGAAAGCGACTCGCCTTGTTCAAGGACACCCTCCACTTCCAACCTGAACTCAGGCGCGACACGAATAGGGGGAATGGTTGCGGTCTTCATGGCATCATTGTATTGCAATTGAAATTCAACGGCAGGGGCGCGCTTTTGTCAGTGTTCAATGCCCCGTAAATCGCGCCGCTCGTTTCTCAACAAAGGACAACACGCCCTCGGCTGCATCTTGGCTGTTGGCCAGGCCCTTCTGCACGCTCATGAATTCATTCATCGCCACCACGGGGCCGTATTCCACGGCTTTGAGCACATTCAAACGCGTGGCCTCCACTGCCAAGGGCGCTTGCGCGGCAATGGCTTGGGCAATGCGCAGGGCCTCTGGCAGTTGTTCGCCGGCGGGCACCACGCGCTGCACAAAGTTCAGGCGCAGGGCTTCGGCACTGCCAAATTCGTCGCCTGTGAGCAGGTGCAGCAATGCATTGCCCGAGCCGGCGCGCTCGGCCATGCGCAAGGTCGCACCGCCCGTGGCCATGATGCCGCGCTTGACTTCAAGTTGCGAGAAGCGACCATCGTCGGCAGCCACCACAATGTCGGCCGCCAGCATCAGCTCAATGCCCAGCGTGTAGGTGATGCCTTGCACCGCCACCACCATGGGTTTGCGGCGGCGCCGATAGCCCTCCATGCCCAAATTGAGCGGATCAACCAGCCCCAGGGGCACCGACTTTTCGCCGCGTTGCATCAAGGGGGCAATGGTCGGCAAATCCAGACCGGCGGTGAAGTGACCGCCTTCAGCACACAGGACACCCACGCGCAGTTCAGGTTCGTCATCGAGCCGGGTATAGGCCTCGCCGAGTTCGCGAAACATCTTGGGCGTGAAACCGTTGCGCTTGGCGGGTCGGTTGATTGAAATCTGCAGCACTGCGCCGTGCACGGTGCAGTCGATCTGGCCTTCGGGATGGGTAAGTGATGTAGTCATGCGCCATGGTAGGCCGAACCCGCAGGTCCGGCCATTCACCCAGGCGACAGCGCTCAGTAGCTGTAAACGCCCTGCTTGGTTTTGCGGCCCAAACGACCAGCGGCGACCATCTCTTTGAGCAAGGGGCAAGGGCGGTATTTGCTGTCGCCAAACTCTTTCAAAAAGACTTCCATCACGGCCAAGCACACGTCCAGGCCAATCATGTCGGCCAGCGCCAAGGGGCCAATGGGTTGGTTGCAGCCCAGCTTCATGCCGGCGTCAATCGCTTCGGCTTCAGCCAAGCCTTCGGCCAAAACAAAGAAGGCTTCGTTGATCATCGGCACCAAAATGCGGTTGACCACAAAACCAGGCGCGTTCTTCACCGTGATCGGCGTCTTGCCCAGGGCCAGCGCCATGTCGTGCACCGCGTCGTGCGTGGCGTCGCTGGTTTGCAGGCCGCGAATGATCTCAACCAAGGCCATCATCGGCACGGGGTTGAAAAAGTGCATGCCGATGAAACGGTCAGCGCGCTGCGTGACGGCGGCCAACTGCGTGATCGAAATCGACGAGGTATTGGAAGCGATGATCACTTGGGCCGGCAACATGGCGTCCAGTTGCTTCAGGATCTTGACCTTGAGATCCTGGTTCTCGGTGGCCGCTTCGATCACCAACTGGGTCGACTTCAGGTCATCGTAGTTGGAGCTGCCTTGGATGCGCGCCAAAGCTGCGGCCTTGTCAGCCTCAGAGATTTTTCCTTTTTTGACCAACCGGTCCAGACTGCTCTCGACGGTGGCAATGCCCTTGGCCACAGCCGCGTCAGAAATGTCGACCATGACGACGGAGATGCCGGATACGGCACAGGCCTGTGCAATGCCATTGCCCATGGTGCCGGCGCCAATGATGCCTACGGTTTGAATGCTCATCGCTGAAATTTCCTTAAAACGGTTGAAATCGGGTCTGGCCTTATCTTAGCGGGCCCAGGCGCCAACTTTCTGACGCCGCGCACAGAACATCGAATGAAGAGTGAAGCACACCCGTGCGATGATTCAGCCTCGATGCGAGCCTCTATGAACATTCTGTTTGTCCACCAAAACTTTCCCGGCCAGTTCAAGCACCTGGCGCCGGCCTTGGCCCAACAGGGCCACAAAGTGGTGGCGCTGCACATCAACGCCTGTTTAGCCACACCCGGTGTGCAATTGGTGCGCTACCCGCAGCAAGGGCGATCGGGCCAAGGCACGCACCGCTGGCTCGTCGACCTGGAAACCAAAACCATTCGCGGCGAGGCGGCCTACCACGCCGCGCGCCAACTGCAGCAGGGCGGCTTCACCCCCGACTTGATCGTGGCGCACCCCGGCTGGGGCGAAAGTCTGTTTTTGCAACAAGTCTGGCCTGCGGCCCGCCTGGGCATTTACTGCGAATTTTTCTACCGCGCCGAGGGCGGGGATGTGGGCTTTGACCCGGAGTTTCCGAGCACCGACCCGGACGCGGCCTGCCGCTTGCAACTGAAAAACGCCAACTACGAGCTGCACTTTGCACGCGCCCATGCGGGCCTGGCGCCCACGCAGTGGCAGGCCTCGCTGTTTCCCCAGCCCTTTGCCTCGCGGATGAGCGTCATCCACGACGGCATTCGCACCGACCAGATCCGGCCCGACGCGCAGGCCAGGGTGCAACTGCAAACCGCGAATGGACCTTTGAGTTTGGGACGTGACGACGAAGTCATCACCTTCGTCAACCGCAACTTAGAGCCTTACCGCGGTTACCACCAGTTCATGCGCGCCCTGCCCGCTTTGCTCAAAGCCCGACCCCAAGCCCGCGTGCTCATCATCGGCGGCAACGACGTCAGCTATGGCGCGGCGCCGCCCAAAGACCCCGACGGCCAAGCCCAGACCTGGCGAGAGATTTTCTTGAATGAAGTCAAGGGCGAGCTGGACATGCGCCGCGTGCACTTTGTGGGGAAAGTGCCTTCCGCTGACTTTCTGCGCGTGCTGCAGGTGTCCACTGTGCACGTGTATTTGACCTACCCCTTTGTGCTCAGCTGGAGCCTGCTCGAAGCCATGAGCGCAGGCTGCGCGATTGTGGCCAGCGACACAGCCCCGGTGCGCGAAGCCATTCGCCATGGGGAGACGGGGCAGTTGGTGAATTTCTTTGATCCTGCGGCTTTAGCGCAAGAAGTTGCCAGACTTTGCGCCGCGCCGCTTGAGCGTGAACTGCTTGGCCAGCGTGCCCGCACTTTTGCGGTGAAACACTACGATCTGGAAAAGCACTGCTTGCCAAGGCAGATCGAATGGGTTCAGCAGTTGGCTGGCGATTGATGGTTACCCACTTCGGCTTTGTCACGTTTGCTGTCACCGGATCAGACGTGTTTACGGACTGCAGTCGGCCATAAGCGGACGATGCGGTTGTGGCATCAACTCGTGCTTCAGGCCCTAAGCGGCCTGTCGCTGCTTCAGCGCAAATTCTTTCAAAAAGAAGATAGCGGTCGTAGAGTTTTGCCTTAACCGGTCAGTCGACGCAGTTCAACATCGTAAAAGATGTTCAATCCTAAAAAAATGGGAGACCGAAGCCTCCCAAAATAGCTCTCGTTTTGGCAAACAGAACCGTCCAATTATATTTCAACAAATGTAAATTGACATGTTTATTTTTTGCAACCATGTTTTGAAGACTACATTTCATCTCTGCCAGAACCTGCTAGACAAAAGAAAGTCAGTTTTCGGAAAGCTTTTTTTCCAAATAAACGGTTAGCTTAGGAACTAAGAATGGGAAAAGTCCAACGACTATGGTCAATGCTGCAGAATAACCAACGGCCACTCTAAGCAGCCACTCATGCCAACCTCCCTGAGATGCCCAGCCTTTGAACACCATAACACCTGAAATGCCAGCTAGGGAAGTCAGAAAACAACCAACCATCCCAATCAAAATGATGGATTTCGTTTGCTTGGATATTTTGAAAAATTTCACAACTGACTCAATGGAATTTGTGCCGCTTTTTCTTCGACAGCCAGCAATTTGAGCAATTTTTCCATATCGTTATCCAGTCGCTCAAGCGTTGCTAGATCAAGCTGTTTCAATGCTTCTGGCAACACTCCCGAGAAGGGGCCTGGTGCCTTTAACAATATTTTTTGACCACTCGGCAGCACATAGAGCTGGACTGATCGCTTATCGGGTCCTTTGCGCTCAACCAGAAGCATTTCCTGCTTTACCAAAGACCGGACAAGATTGCTTGCGGTTGTCTGATGAATGTCCATTGCCAGTGCTAGATCATTCATTCCAATGCCTGGCTTGTTGTGAACAACGCTGAGCGCCCAAATTTGTGCCCCGCCGATGCCCACCTTTTTTTCAACTTGCTGAAAATGAGATTTCACAGCATTGAATACTTGTCTGAATTTTCGAAGTACTTGAGTCGATGCAACTTTTTTGCGCTCTTCACTTGCTCGTAAAAGTTCAACCTTTGGGAGGGGTGCCGTTAGTTTTCTGCTTTGCGCCATTTTGAATTTGCACCTTTTGTAGGAATCTTGACTTCAACTTTGCTCTAACGATCATTTGACGTAATAAGCAGGAGTCTTGATTGGCATAGGATTATTCTATCCAGACTCTAAAGATTAAGTTCGAATCGCAAGTTGTATCAATTGCTACCGACCATTCGCTGCATGCGTCGAATATTCTCTAGGCGATAGGCTTCGCTTAGGTTGTCAGCACTTTTCTTGGCTAGAGCTTCTTTTTTTGTCTGTGCATTGATATTTTTTTGGTTTTCAGCTGCTTGCTTAGATTTCATTTGGACGTGATTGGCCTCTGTCTGCCATTCTTTCTCGCGTTTTTTTTGTGCAAGGTCTAGTTCTTTTTTGCGGATTTGCTCTTTAACTAATTGAGCCTTGATTTTTTGAGCTTTGATTTCCTGTGATTTCGCAGCACCACTCTGATCTTCAAGCATTTTTTGCTGCTGCAAAGATTTTTCGTGTTGCAATGCAGACTCAGTTGCTGCCAACTCAAGCTTATCTGGTGGTGCAGGCGTTTGAACAGGTTCTGTAAGAGGCGTGCGCTGCGAACTGGCCAACTCTGGCTGAGGCATTGGCTTTGAAGCGTCAGTGACGTTGAGCTGAGGCTCAATAGCTTGCTTTTTGATTTCAACCGATTTTGGCAAGTCGGTTTGGCCACCAAATATGGCCGGAAGTTTGACTATCCGATCAGTCCAGTGTGCATCCCATGTAAAAGCGAGGAGGAGTGTTCCGTGGGCAATCAATGCCAGCGCGAAATACCGCCATGTTCCGTTTGACTGAGGTGGTTGGAAGTTCAAGCTTGTATTGTTCTCAAATCAGTAGTGTCCCAACGTTTTCACATCAGGGCTTCGTAAGTTAATGATTTACCTTGGTTTTTTAGCACTTCAGGCTGGTCTCGATTTGAACTTCGATTCCATGGCTTATGGTCTTTTGCGTTCGCACGCAAAGGACCGCAATGAACCAA
>CANGDZ010000097.1 GCA_947452785.1 Comamonadaceae bacterium
ATGGCTCGGTAGCAAAGCGGTTATGCACCGGATTGCAAATCCGTGTAGGTCGGTTCGACTCCGGCCCGAGCCTCCATATCAATGCACAACTGTGTTTATCAGTTGTGCATTTTTTTTCGTCTGCTTGTGTTTCCTCTCAATAGGGTGCCAACTCCGGGAGGGCGCCTTCTGGCAATGGGTACACATCGACATTCAATGCCATGCTGACCAAAGTGTAGTAACTCATGGTGGCCATCAAGTCGACCATGCCGCGCTCACCAAAGTGGGTCAGGACCAAAGCATAAGCAGCGTCACTCACCCGTCGGTTCTGAATCAATTCCTGACAAAACTGGTGAACCGCTTTGACATCGTCAGCAAGGTCCAGGGGAGCCTCTTGTCGCTGCGCAATGGCATCAATCAATGCGGGGGGTAATCCCGCTTCTTCGGCAATGCGCCGATGTGCCCACCAGACAAACTGGGCTGTCCAGTAGCGTGCGACCATCAAAATAGCCAACTCATTCAGGGCCAAAGGCAGCGATGAATGGAAACGGGTTTGCGCTCCAAACTGTTGTGCCAGTTGCCCCACTTCAGGGCTGCGAAGTAGAACGTTATAGGGGCCTTGCATATGGCCTCTCTGGCCGCCCAGCACGGCACGCGTCATATTTTTTTGTTCCGGTGTCATGGTCTCCCAGGTCAATGGCTTGAAGCGATGACCTCGAAGTTCAAATGGGGGCGCCGAATCCGTGAGGTCAGAAATTGAAGTGGACATTCAGGACTTAGAACGGCTTTTCGCCTTGCAGGGTGATGCGATGCAAGATACGTCGAAAACCGTGGTAATCGTTGATAGGGTTGTGTTGCGTGCAACGGTTGTCCCAAAACGCCAAGGCATCGGGCTCCCAAGACCATCGGCAGGTGAACTCGGGTTTGATTTGATGTCGAAACAAAAATGCCAACAACGGCGCGCTTTCAGCTTCGGTCAAACCCTCTATCCCTGCGGTGTGGGCCACATTCACGTACAAGGCTTTGCGACCCGTCTCGGGGTGTGTACGAACCACCGGGTGTGAGTTGGTGAAACTTTGAGGCGCGGAGGTTTTACCGTCCGATTGGATGCGATCTTCACGGGTTTTGGAGACGTCTGCTTTGGCGGAGTTGCTGATGCCTTGCAGGCCTTGCAGCATTCGTTGCATGGTGTCCGACAGGGCTTCGTAAGCCGCGTACTGGCAGGCAAATAAGGTGTCGCCCCCATAGGGCGGAATTTCTTTCGCCAGCAACATGGAGCCCATAGGGGGGGTCTCCAGATAGGTGGTGTCGGAGTGCCACACACCGCCAAAATTCACCTTTTCGTGCGCGAGTTTTTTGACTTCAATGATGTGTGGGAAATCTTCAAAACCTTGGACAAAGGGGTATTCCACGGGTTCGCCCATGGCGGAGGCGAAGGCCATGAATTGCGGTGAGCTCAGCGCTTGATTGCGAAAGAAAATCACGCCTGAACTTAAAAACACGTCTCGAATTTCTTGGGTCAAAGCAAGAGACATGGGTTGGGTTAAATCTACCCCCGAGATTTCTGCGCCCAAAGCCCCTGAAATGCGTTTTATTTTCATCATTAGTCCGCGGTAGCACCCGAGCTTTTGACGACGGCAGCCCAGGTTTTGATATCAGCATGCAGCATGGCCTGGAATTCCTGGGGAGTCGACTCGAAGGGCTCCGCCCCCAGTGCGGCGAATTTATCCAGCAGGTCTTTGTCTTCCATCACCTTTTTGACGTCACCATTGATCTGCTTGGCCACGGCGGTCGGCGTCCCTTTGGATGCAAATAAACCAAACCAAGGGTTGATCACAAAACCAGGAAAGCCAGACTCTGCGACGGTGGGAATATCTTTGAACGCGGCCGCGCGTTTGGAACCTGTCACGCTCAATCCCTTGACCGTGCCGCCTCTGATGTGTTGAGCGACAGAAGGCAGACTTGTGAAGACCACCTGAATTTGCCCTGAAATCAAATCCGTCAACGCCGGCGCAGCGCCCTTATAAGGCACGTGTTGCATCTTCGCGCCACTGGCTGTGTTGAACATCTCACCCAGCAAATGATTCACAGAGCCATTGCCTGCAGATCCGAAAGCCACCGGTTTTTGCGCGGCATAGGCCGCCAAGCTTTTCATGTTGTTCACCGGGACGGCCGAGTTCACTGCGGCCACAAAGGGGACGTTGGCCAAGGTTGCGACGGCCACAAAATCAGCTTCAGGGTCGAAAGGCAGCTTGTTGTAAATGCTGGGGTTGATGGCGTGAGAGCCCACATAAGACATGAGCAAGGTGTAGCCATCGCCAGGGGCTTTGGCCACGGCGTCCATACCGATGTTGCCACCCGCGCCTGGTCGGTTCTCAATGACCACCGGTTGGCCCCATTTCTCCGATAACTTTTGTCCCACTATGCGCGCCAGTGCGTCCGAGGCGCCGCCTGGCGTTTGGGGCACGATGATGCGCACGGGTTTGCTGGGGAAACTCAGTGCAGTCGTTTGGGCTTGTGCGGCACCCATCAAATGGATCGAAAGAAAGATAGAAAGGATCCCTTGAGCCAGGGACACGGGTTTCGAAATCTGGGACTGATGCATGAATTTTCCTGTTGCCGTATGAACAAATTTGCGGTGGTACTGTACAGATCAGTTGGCCCGGGCCACCCAAACGGTGGCGCCTTGCGCACCATAGCGTTCGGCATGGGCAATGTCTCGGTCCAGACGAAAGCTGTCACCCGCTTGCAGGTGTTTCACCTGATCACCGATGCTCAACCAAAACTCGCCTCGCTCAACGTAGGCGCTGACAGCAAATGGGTGGGTGTGGGTGTCCAGCACCAGATCGGCCGGCCATTCGCGCACGAGGACTTCGTCAAACCCCTCGGCAAGGGATTGGCGGGTGAAGCTCTCAAGCGTAGGGGTTGTCATCGCGATCTCTCCAAAGGGTTTATTTGCCGGCAATGGCGATCAACTCCACCTCAAACACCAAGGTGGCATTGGGCGGAATCACGCCGCCTGCTCCGCGCGTGCCATAGGCAATGTTCGGTGGGCAGGTCAGTTTGGATTTGCCGCCGACTTTCATCAATTGCACGCCTTCGGTCCAGCAAGGAATGACGTTTTGCAACGGGAACTCAATCGCTTCGTTGCGTTTGTAGGAGCTGTCAAATTCTTTGCCATCGGGGAAGGTGCCGCGGTAATGCACTTTGACGACGTCCATGGCCACAGGGTTGGCGCCTTTGCCGTCTTGCATCGAACGAAAGACCAAACCGGAAGGCGTGACTTTGGCACCTGGCTCTTTGGCCGCTGCGGCCGTCACCGGGTTGTCTGCCCATGCAGAGGGCAGGCCGGCAAGCAGCAAAGTCAGGGCAAGGGCGATTTTCATGAAGTTTCTTTCGAGATGAGACTTGGGAGCGATGATCGCTGCCCGGGACTGTGAGTGCTAGCACTCTATCTCAAATGCATCAACCCGACTCAATGGCCCGCCAATTTGCATAAGGACCTGGAAAAAGTACTTTGCGGTCTTGCCGTCATCCCGTGAGCGCCCTTTAGCCTGGGGGCCATTGCTCAGAGGGGCATGGCGAGCTGGCGAGCTAGCAAGGGGGCGACATACACGGGTGTTGGGTTGGGGTAGAGTCATTGCATCAGATTTTCAATGGGATTGACATGCCACTTCTCGATAGCCTTCATGATTATGCGCAGTTCACCCAGCTGCGCCGTGACATTCATGCCCACCCAGAGTTGGGTTTTGAGGAACACCGCACCAGTGCCTTGGTGGCTGAAAAATTGAAATCCTGGGGGATTGAGGTGCACACCGGCGTGGCGGGTACTGGGGTGGTCGGCGTTTTGAAGTGCGGCACCAGTGCTCGATCGCTGGGTTTACGCGCCGACTTGGATGCCTTGCCGCTGCAAGAAGAAAATCATTTTCCTCACCGCTCTACGCACGATGGGCGCATGCACGCTTGTGGCCACGACGGTCATACCACCATGCTGTTGGCGGCGGCGTGGCACTTGGCGCAGCATCGTGACTTTGATGGCACGGTGAATTTTATTTTTCAACCGGCTGAAGAAATGGGCAAAGCCGGCGCCAAGAAGATGATTGAAGACGGATTGTTCGAGCGCTTTCCCTGTGACGCCGTTTTCGCCCTGCATAACTATTCATTGGGTGAGGTGGGGCACTTCGCGCTCAATCACGGGGCCTTGATGGCGTCGAGCAATACCTGGCGCGTGGTCATGAAAGGTCGCGGCACCCATGCATCGATCCCGCACACCGGACTGGATCCGGTGGCGGCCGTCATTCACCTCGGCCAGCAACTGCAAACGCTGGTGCCCAAGGTGGTGGACAGCGTAGAGCGCGCCCTGCTGGCGGTCACGCAAATTCAAGGCTCGGGTGCGCCGAATGTGATTCCTGACCAAGCCTGGGTGGGCGGTACGGTGCGTACTTTTTCGGATACTGCGCTCGACGCTATTGAGGCGGGACTGCGACAAATGGCGCAGGGGACAGCGCAGGCCCATGGCTGCGTGGCTGAAGTGGAATTCAAGCGCGCCTCGCCTCCCGTCGTCAATCATGCCCAAGAAGCACGCTTTGCCGCCGAAGTCATGCGGGAAGTCGTGGGCGCGGATGCGGTCAACGAGCATTTTCCGGCCGTGTTGGGCGCTGAGGATTTTGCGCACATGCTCAAAGCCAAACCGGGTTGTTATGCTTTCATTGGCAACGGCCTGGGTGACCATCGCATGCCCGACCATGGCCCGGGACCGTGCATCATTCACAACACATCGTTCGACTTCAACGATGCCATCATTCCGGTGGGGGCCAGTTATTTTGTCCGCCTCACGCAGCGCTGGCTGGCCACGTCTTGAAAGTCACCAAGGACTCAGTATGAAAATCAAATCTTCTTTGGCTGTGATGGCCGTGGCCCTGGGCCTGTGCAGCACCGCCATGGCGCAGCGTGTGATCCGCATCGTTGTGCCCTTTGGCCCTGGCGCCGTGCAAGACACGGTGGCACGCACTTTCAGCAATGAGTTGGGCCAAATTTTGGGCGCCACCGTGGTGGTTGAAAACCGGGCCGGCGCCGGCGGCACTATTGGCACGGCCGCCGTAGCCAAAGCTGCGCCCGATGGCAACACGCTGCTGTTGGCTGCAGCCAGCCATACCTTGGCGGGCCACTTGTTTGCCAAGTTGCCCTATGACCCGATCAAAGACTTTGCGGGGGTCTCTTTGCTGGGTTACTCGGGCTATGTGATTGCGGCGCCCAGTAGCATGGGCGTGACTCAGTTGGCCGACTACATCAAATACGTCAAAGCCAGACCCAAACAACTCAATTACGCCTCGGCGGGCAACGGCAGTGCCACCCATTTGGGCATGGCCTCGTTCTTGGCCAAAGCGGGTTTGGAGATGCAGCACATTCCGCTCAAGTCAACTGGCGATGCGGTCAACGAAGTGTTGGCCGATCGGGTGCAAGGCGTCACGGCGGCCACCATTGGCTTGGTCGGTTTTCGGCAAGATCCGCGCATCAAGTTGTTGGCTTACACCGGCGCCAAACGCTCGCGCTTCATGCCCGAGTTGCCCACGGTGGCCGAGGCCGGGTTGCCCGGTTACAAGTTTGATTCTTGGTTGGGATTGTTGGCCCCAGCCGCCACACCTAAAGCTGAGCAAGATCGCATCAACCAGGCCGTGCAAAAAGCCTTGAACGATCCGGCCGTGATCGAACGGTTTAAAAATCTGGGGGTCGAAACCAGCTTGGCCAGCCCGGATGAATTTCAGCAAATTTTGCGGGCTGACTGGGACAATGCCGGCTTGATCGTCAAGAGTTCCGGCGCCAAAGTTGAGTAATTGAGTTCAGAAAAAATCACAGGAGTCATGATGATGTTGCAACCCGGTTTGATGATGGATCGCCCTTTGTTAATTTCCAGCATTCTGGAGCACAGTGCGGCGCAGTTTGGGGATGTGGAAATCGTCTCGCGCGAGACGCACGGCCCCTTGTTTCGCTACACCTACGCCGATTGCGCTGTGCGCGCCCGGCAGTTGGCCAGCGCGCTGGCCGCAGCCGGTTTGCAGCAGGGCAGTGCGGTGGGCTCGATCGCGTGGAACAACCACCGCCATTTGGAAGCGTATTACGCCGTCTCTGGCAGCGGCATGGTAATGCACACCTGCAATCCGCGCCTGCATCCGCAGCAGCTGATCTACATCATCAACCACGCCGAAGACGAGGTGATGCTCTTTGACAGCACCTTTGCGCCACTGGTCAAGGGCATTGCAGCGCACTGCCCCAAAGTCAAGCATTGGGTGTGCTTGTCCGATGCAGCCAATTTACCCGTTATTGAAGGCGTTCAAGCTATCGCCTACGAAGACTGGATTGCGCCGCATTCGTCTGACTTCATCTGGCCGGAGTTTGATGAGCGCAGTGGCGCCGCCTTGTGCTACACCTCCGGCACCACGGGCAACCCCAAAGGCGCTTTGTATTCGCACCGGGCCATCGTGCTCAACGCGATCACCGGTTGCTTGCCCGGCGTGTTGGACTTCTCACCCAAGCAAACGGTGTTGCCCGTGGTGCCGATGTTTCACATCAACGCCTGGTGCATCCCTTATGCTGCGCCGATTGGCGGCGCTAAGTTGGTCTTGCCTGGCCCGCGTTTGGACGGCGCGAGTTTGTATGAATTGATCGAGGCCGAGCAAGTCACTTTGAGCGCAGGAGTGCCCACCATCTGGCAAGCCTTGATCGGCCATGTGGAGCAAAACGGCTTGCGCTTTTCCAGCATGCGTCGCACCGCCGTGGGCGGCTCGGCCATGCCTGCGGCCTTGATCGCCAAGTTTGCCGATGTCTATGACGTGGAAGTGCGCCACGGTTGGGGCATGACCGAAACCACGGCCGTTGCCACCATGACCAGCATGAGTCCTGCTGAGATGGCACTGTCCGCGTCCGAGCGGCATGCGCTGGTGGCCAAGCAGGGCAAAACGGTGTTCGGCATTCAGATCAAGGTGGTGGACGAGCATGGCCACACCTTGCCGCGCGACGGCAGCTCGCAGGGCGAGTTGATGGTGCGTGGGCAGTGGATCATCCAGAGTTACTTCAAAGGTGAGAAATCGCCTTTGGTCGATGGTTGGTTCCCGACTGGTGACATTGCCACCATTGATGCGCAGGGCTTGATGCAAATTCGCGATCGGACCAAAGACGTGATCAAAACCGGTGGCGAATGGATCAGCTCAATCGATTTGGAAAACGCGGCCGTGGGTCATCCGGCGGTGGCCATGGCCGCAGTGATTGGCATCAAACACCCCAAATGGGATGAGCGGCCTTTGCTGTTCATTGTGCGCAAACCCGGACAGACGCTAGAAAAAGAAGAAATCCTCGCCTTCTTAACCGAACGGGTCGCCAAGTGGTGGGTGCCTGACGATGTGGTCTTTTTGGAGTCCTTGCCGGTGGGGGGCACGGGTAAGGTGCAAAAGAACGATTTGCGCAAAGAATATGGCGGCGTTTTCAGTTGAAATGCCTGCGGCCATTGCGCGGTGGCGACTGCAAAATTTAAAGTCTATGTTCTCTGATTAGGCCCATTCCTGTGGCTTAATCAGGGGTTGAACTTTTTACTGGAGCCACTGATGGGCAATAAGATTGTGACTGAAGCAGATCGTAAATTTACACCACCCATGGCGGTGCAGCCTGGTGTGACCTTGCCTACCCATGGCCGCGGTCAGCGCGTGAGCTTGGAGCGTGGTGTTTCCACGCGCAACAAGAAAAACCCTGGCAAGCGCTCCAAAAAGGGCGGTTGATTTCAACGGGTGATTGATCTGGATCACTGAAAGCCCTCTTCGGAGGGCTTTTTTTATGTGTGAAATAAGGTTAAATCTCCCGGTTTGGCATTGTGAGGGGCTAGATTGGAGGGGCACAAAATGTCAGGTTTGAGCATCAATTTTGTAAATTATTGCCAAGTGCATCTAATGCCTTTTCCGCTAGGCTTTCAAGATGTGGGTTGGAAGCGTCTCTGAGCTTCTAGTCCAACGGGGACTGACGGGGTAAAGACCCTGCTAGCAAAATAATTTTATTGATTGTAAATACTGTAAATAACTTACATTTAATGCGATCATCAAAGTGAATGAGGCTGGTTCGTTAATGTCGGAACTGCTGCACTTTCAATTGACTATTGATCTAGAGCAATTGCAATTAGGCCTGCATTATGAATAACTATTGTGAATTTTTGAGACTTAGAAATGAGATCGGTAGAACTCATTTATCCAAAAAACTGGACATGGCGTGTCTTCAATTATTGGATTTGATTGTCATCGCCATGCACGAAAAGCGAGAGCTCTCTGTCAGCGATGCGCTCGCACTTCAAGAAGTGGGTTCGCCTGCGACCATACACAAGAAGCTGCAAATTTTGCGTGACTTTGACTTGGTGAGCGCCTCATTCACAACGGACAAGCGTACCAAGGTGCTCAAGCTGACCGACAAGGCGCGAGCCTACTACGATGAAATCGAAACTGCGTTTCGTCAGACCCAGTAAACGGTTGTCAAACGCTCGCGGTCCAACCTAAAATTCGCTGGCCTTTTTCTCTGCGTAGCTCAGCGCTTCGTGTTCATTGAGGAAATTGATGTCAGGTTCACCCAGAACCCGGACGACATACTGGTCAGGGGTCCCCAGCACAGAGACCAGATGGACCGAGTCATCCAAGTTGGAAGTGAATATTTTGATGACCTTCTCTGTGTGCATGGGTTCTTTCTGGTGACTCTTACACTTATCCGAGATTTTCCAATAGGAATCGATGCTTGATTGTGACCGATCAATTTCACCCTCTCCAGTCTTGTCATTTCTAATGGACACCATTAGAAATGCTCAATAGAATCAATGCGTTATCCGCTTCAAAGGGGTTGGGCCATGC
>CANGDZ010000098.1 GCA_947452785.1 Comamonadaceae bacterium
ACCACGCTGTCGGGTGGCAGCCCGCCTTGCGATTCGCCCACGCTCATGCTGCCACGCGTGGCGGTAAAGCGCATGCCGATGCGGTGCGCGGCTTCAATGCTGTCGTCCAGCCGCACGCCGTTGGGGTAGATATACAGGTGGTCACTGCTGGTGGTGCAGCCGCTTAGCAGCAGCTCGGCCATGGCCATCTGGCCGGACACCCGCACCATCTCAGGCGTCAGGCCCACCCAGATCGGGTACAGCCCTTTGAGCCATGAAAACAGCTCGGCGTTTTGCACCGCCGGTATGGCCCGAGTGAGCGACTGGTACATGTGGTGGTGCGTGTTGATCAGGCCCGGCACCACCACGTGGCGGCTGGCGTCGATCACCTCATCGACTTGGGTCAGCAACTCGTCGATGTTTTCGTGAGCGTCGATGATGCGTTCAATGCGGCCATCGCGGATCAGCAGCGAGGCATCTTTCAGTTCCGTGTTCACATCGTCTTGGGTGGCGAGACAGCGGGCACGGTGAATCAGCAGGGTGGTCATGAACTTGTCCTTGGTCGAAATGAAACAAGCCGTGGCCGAATCCCCTGACCCCGAGTGAACAAGGTTTGAGCGAGCACCACGTTGCCGCGCATCTCGGGCTGTGCAGAAGGCTGGATTTTAAGGGCCAGCCGCAAAGGCGGTAGCGCCTGTTTCAAGCACGGACTGGTTTGAAAGCCTCGGCCACAAAGTCCACAAAAGCCCGCACTCGAGCGGCTGATTTGTGTTGCGCCGGATAGATAGCGTAGATGTCTGCATCGGGGGTGTGAAATTGCGGCAGCAGTTGCACCAGCTGACCTTGCGCCAAGTGGTGCCGTATGTCCCACTCGGCCCGCAGCAAGATGCCGTGACCTTCCAGTGCCCACTGCACCGCAATGCTGCCGTCGTTGGTGGTCAAGTTGCCACGCGTCTTGATGGTCTCGGTTTTGCCTTGCTTGCCGCGCGTGAGTTTGAGAACACCATAGGCTTCGCCCCCCTGACGGATGCTGATGAAGTTATGCCTTGCCAGATCGGCCGGGGTTTTGGGTTCGCCGTGGCGTTCGATGTAGGCGGGCGCAGCGCACAACAGGCGTTGGTTGTCGGCGATCTTGCGGGCAATGACGCGAGTGTCTGGCGGGGGCCCGAATCGGACGCAGACATCGAAGGCATCGTCGCTGAGCGATGGCGGGTCTACCGACAAGTGCAACTGGGCGTCCACCTGCGGGTATTGACGGGCAAAGAGACCGATGAGGGGGCCGATGTGGCTGCGGCCAAAACCCAGCGTCGCGTTGATCCTGAGCAGACCACTCGGTGTGGATCGACTTGCACCGAGTTGCTGTTCCAGATCGGCCATCTCGGCCAAGATGCTGCGGGCGTGGCGGAGTACGGTTTCGCCCTCCACCGTCAAGCTCATGCGGCGTGTGGTGCGGTTCAGCAGCGGCACCCCCAAGCGTAACTCCATCTGCGACAAACGTTTGCTGACGGCCGCGGTGGTGATGCGCATCTCGCGGGCCGCGGCGCTCAGGCTACCGGCCATGGCCAGTGCAGAGAAAAAGCCCAAATCGGCGGGTAGCAGGCGTGGTTTCATTGTTGAATAAAAGTTAACAATAAATTGAATTTTATGTTATTTGTTGACTCTGGCTGGCTTCACAATCATGACATCCTCATTGACGAATAAGAAGTTTCCTTATGAAAATCTACAAGATTGCATGCATTCCCGGCGACGGCATTGGCAAAGAAGTGATTCCTGCCGGACAACAGGTGCTGGAGGCCTTGGCCGCATCCAGTCAAACATTCAAATTTGAGTTCGCCAGTTTTGGCTGGGGCGGCGACTGGTATCGCGCCCACGGCGAGATGATGCCCAAGGACGGCTTGGATGCCTTGCGCCCGATGGATGCGATTTTGTTTGGCTCGGCGGGCGATCCGCACATTCCCGACCACATCACGCTGTGGGGTTTGCGCTTGAAGATTTGCCAAGGCTTCGACCAATACGCCAATGTGCGCCCCACGCGCATCTTGCCCGGCATTGACGCGCCTCTCAAACGCTGCAGCCCTAATGACCTGGACTGGGTCATCGTGCGTGAAAACTCCGAAGGTGAATACTCCGGTGTGGGCGGTCGCGCTCACCAAGGTCACCCGATTGAAGTGGCTACCGATGTGAGCATGATGACGCGTGCCGGCGTGGAGCGCATCATGCGCTACGCCTTCAAGCTGGCGCAGTCGCGACCGCGCAAACTGCTGACTGTGGTCACCAAGTCGAACGCGCAGCGCCATGCCATGGTGATGTGGGACGAAATTGCGCTGGAGATCAGCCGCGAATTTACCGATGTGAGCTGGGACAAAGAACTGGTCGACGCTGCCACGGCGCGCATGGTCAACCGTCCGGCCACGCTGGACACCTTGGTGGCCACCAATTTGCACGCCGACATCTTGAGCGACTTGGCTGCGGCCCTGGCCGGCAGCCTGGGTATTGCGCCCACGGGCAATATTGACCCCGAGCGCCGTTACCCCAGCATGTTCGAGCCCATCCATGGCTCGGCTTTCGACATCATGGGCAAAGGCTTGGCCAATCCCTTGGGTACTTTTTGGTCGGTGGTGATGATGCTGGAACACCTGGGCGAGGAGGCTGCAGCGCAGCGCCTGATGAAGGCGGTCGAAAGCGTGACCGCCAACCCCGCACTGCACACCGCAGACCTGGGCGGCACAGCCCGCACAGTGGATGTGACCGCGGCGGTTTGCAAAGCCCTGATGTGACGAAGGTGGCACGACAGGGTCAAGATGCATTTTGTCGTGGTCTGATTTTTACCCTGCATTTCTTGAAAGATATGAACATGAGCTCCAGGTTTTTCCCATTCGCTCTCGCGTCTGTCTTGATGGTCTGCCTGAACGCCTTCGCGCAGGACTACCCCTCGTCCCATAAAACCATCACCTTCGTGCTGCCTTATGCCGCCGGTGGGCCGACCGACAAAGCGGCGCGGGACTTGGCCCAGTCCATGAGCAAGGCCATGGGTGGACAGAGCATCGTGATCGACAACGCCGCAGGCGCTTCGGGCTCGATTGGCACCAACAAAGTGGCCAAGGCGTCTGCCGATGGCTACACCCTCTTGTTCACGCACATTGCGCAGGCCACCTTGGTGAGCTTCTTTCGCAATCTGCCCTACAACGTGGAAAAAGACTTCGAGTACCTCGGCTTGGTCAGCGAAAACCCGATGAACCTCATCGGCCGCCCTAGCCTGCAGGCCAACACCATGGCCGAGCTGGTCACCTGGGCTCAGGCCAACAAGGGCAAGATCAACATCGCCAATGCGGGGCCGGGTTCGGCTTCGCATCTGTGCGGCATGTTGTTTCAATCGACCCTCAAAGTGGACATGACCTCTGTGCCTTACAAAGGCACGGCCCCCGCGATGACCGACCTGATCGGTGGTCAGGTGGACCTGATGTGCGACCAAACCACGACCACGATCGCTCAAATTGAAGGCAAGAAGGTCAAGTCGTTTGCGGTTACCACGCCCTCGCGTTTGACCTCGCCTGTCCTCAAAGACATGCCCACCATGCAAGAAGCGGGGCTGAAGGATTTCACGGTCACCATCTGGCAAGGTCTTTACGCGCCCAAGGGCACACCAGCCGTGGTGCTGAAAAAAATCAATGAAGCTCTCAAAACGGCCGTCAAAGATCCTGAGTTCATCCGCAAGCAAGAGGCGGGCGGCGCCTCCGTGATCAACGATGCACGCAACGACCCGGCAGGTCACAAGGCCTTCGTCATGTCGGAGGTGGTCAAGTGGGCGCCCATCATCAAGGCCGCAGGGGTTTACGCGGACTGAAGTTGCTCACGGGGGTGTGTGGATGACGCTCAATTGGCTTTATCCTCGGAGGCTGTTTAGCTCGCGTGAGACCTCCCCGCCATGACCGACCCCCAAACAGTGTTGCGCCAGCTCTTCCATGTGGCTGTGCAACGCGCTTTGCCGCTGCCCAATACGGCGGCCTATTTGCCACAAGCTCCCGACCCAGCGAAGGGCCGTACCTTGGTGTTGGGTGCAGGCAAAGCAGGCGGGGCGATGGCGCATGCCATCGAGGCCTTGTGGCCGCAAGATGCTCCGTTGTCAGGCCTGGTAGTTACGCGCTACGGCCACACACCACCGCGCCCGGCGGGCTTGCCTGAGCGCATTGAGGTGGTCGAGGCTTCGCACCCTGTGCCCGATGCGGCAGGCCTGCAAGCGGCTGAGCGGATTTTGGCATTGACGAAAGGCTTAACGGCTGAAGATCTGGTGCTGTGCCTGATCTCGGGTGGTGGTTCGGCACTCCTGACTTTGCCTGCTGAGGGTCTGAGCCTGGAGCATAAGCAAGCCATCAACCGCCAACTGCTCGCCAGCGGTGCCAACATTGCCGAGATGAATTGCGTGCGCAAACACCTCTCGCGCATCAAGGGGGGGCGGCTGGCTGCGGCCTGCGCTCCTGCCCGCGTGGTCACCCTGACCATCAGCGATGTGCCGGGTGATGACCCGTCCATCATCGCCAGCGGCCCGACCGTGGCCGATGCCAGCACCTGCGCCGATGCGCTGGCGGTGCTCAAGCGCTACGCCATCACCGTGCGGCCCACCGCGCAGCAAGCTCTGGAATCAGGTGCGTGGGAGACGCCCAAGCCCGGATCGAGCGTGTTTGAAGGCCATGCTTTGCACATGATTGCCACGCCCCAGCAGTCCTTGGAGGCTGCGGCCGATGCGGCTCGCGCGATGGGCTTGAACGCCTACATCTTGAGTGACGAGATCGAAGGCGAATCGCGCGAGGTGGGCAAAGTGCATGCGGCACTGGCGCGGGCCGTGGCCAAAGAACAGGGCGCTTTTCAAAAACCCTGCGTGATTTTGAGCGGCGGTGAAACCACCGTCACCCTCAAGGCCCGCGCCGAAGGTGCCGTCAAAGGTCGGGGCGGGCGCGCTGGAGAGTTCTGTTTGGGCTTGGCGCAAGCGCTACAAGGCCAGTCCGGGGTCTGGGCCTTGGCCGCGGATACCGATGGCATTGATGGCATAGAAGACAACGCGGGCGCCCTGGTCGCGCCCGACAGCCTGCAACGTGCGCAGACCCTGGGCTTGAAGGTCGACGATTATTTGCAACACAACGATGCGTATACTTTTTTCCATGCGCTCGGTGATTTGGTCGTGACCGGACCGACCCATACCAATGTGAATGATTTCAGAGCCATTTTGATTTTGTGAATTCAGCAGGTGATGCTATGCCGATCAGTCGTCGAACTTTGTTTGCAGCGGCCACCGCTGCGGCCGTGGATGCGGCTTTTTCCCAAAGCCCGCACGTGCACCACCCTGATCTGCCGGTGCTGGCACCTTCTGCCGAACCCTATGCCCGTTTGCAAGGCGGCCAGCCCCATCACCTGAAGGCTGATCAAGCCTCGCAACGCTCGTCAGACAGCCCCGCGCCCAAAGTCCCGGCGGGTCGTTGGGCGTCTAGAGCCGCACTGCCCATCCCGCGCAGCGAAATGGCGTGGGTCACCGAATACGCAGGCCGATTGCATGTGATTGGCGGTTACGGCGAAGGCCGGGTCGACCGGGGCTACCACCATGTGTACAACCCGGTCACGGACACCTGGCACCAAGCGGCCGCGCTGCCGCGGGGAGCCAACCACGTGGCGGTGGTGACTTTGAATGGCCGCATTTACGCCTTTGGCGGGTTCATTGAGCAAAACCGCAACCCCGATCCCAACGCTTATGTGTATGACGTGAGTCGCAACCAGTGGGAAGCTGTCGCCCCAATGCCTCGACCCCGTGGGGCCGCTGCCGCCGTGTCCTTGGGTGGCAAGGTGCATTTGATAGGCGGTGCCTCAGCACCCACTGAAGAGCGCGCCAGCGTGGGTTGGCATGAGGTGTACGACCCGCAAAGGGACAGCTGGAGCAGACGCAAAGCACTGCCCGGGGCGCGCGACCATGTGGGTTGCGTGGCCTATCAAAACCGAATCCATGTGGTGGGCGGGCGCTTCAATACCTTTGAATACAACACGGCTTTGCACCATGTCTATATGCCAGAGCGCGACACTTGGGAGCTGCGCGAGCCCATGCCCACGGCTCGTTCGGGCCATGGTATGGTGATTTACCGCGACCGCTTTTTTGCCATGGGCGGCGAGGGCGGCATCATCAACAAACCGGGGCAGCAAACTGTGTTTGGACAGATGGAAAGTTACGACCCCAGCCAAGATACTTGGCAGTCGCATGCGGCCATGCCTACACCGCGCCATGCGGTGGGTGCGGTGACGATTGGCGATTGGGTTTATGTGGCCGGTGGTGGAGCGGTTCTGGGAGGCGGGGTGCAGTCGGCGGTCCACGAGGCATTTACGCTTCAAGTCTGAATCAGCGACTGAATCGGCTCCAATTGCCACGCTGGGTGGTGCGTTGAACCCGGGGTTTGACGTGTATCAATGCCATACCCGTTAAGGTCTGGCACATTCGCCCCATGACGCTTGCTCCTTACACTGACGTGGCCACTTTGGCGACCCATACCGCACCGGGAACTGTCCTCGTTCGTCGCGGGCAACCGGCAACGCATGCCCTGCATGTGCTTAGTGGGCGCATCACCCTGGGCGTGTTTGAGCAGGGGCTGATGCGGCATCAGTTGGGTGTGGTCGAAGGGCCCTGCTGGCTAGAGGCCGCAGCTGCGTTGCTCAATTTGCCGCATGTGGTGGACGCGATCTGCGAAACCGAGGCCCAGTTGCAATGGGTGGCCGCGCCCGAGTTTCGCGCCAGTGCCCAAGCGGTGAGCGAGCCTGGTGAGTCCTTGTTGTTTGATTTGGCTCGATCACAGCGCCAACAAACCGAAGTGGCGGTCAGTCGTTTGGCCAAGGACGCCGATGCCCGCTGCGCCGAATGGCTGCTGCGTCACGCCGAGCCGATTGATAACGTTGGCGCCTTGGCCGTCACGCTGCATGAGCGCAAGCGCTTGATCGCCGCGCAACTGGGCATAGCTCCCGAGACCTTCTCTCGTGTGCTGCGCCATTTGCGTGAGTTGAACTTAATCAGCGGGGGCGGGCGGGTGCTGTCGTTGCTCAATCCCCAAGCCTTGCGGGACTTGGCAGGGGCTTGAGTTTTGCGGGAGGGGCTGGCCCGCTCGAACTGGCCCGCTCGAAACTGGCCCGGGCTTTTGAAATAACACGGAAGTATGCGAACCCGCTATCCTCCCTCCCATGCCCACACCATCTACCTACCTCACTGAAATCGAAGCCCCGTTGCGGGTTGAAGTGGACGCTTTGCCGGGCCTGACTTTGTTGGAGTTTGGCACCGACTGGTGCGGTCACTGCCGCGCGGCTCAGTCGGTCGTGACCGAAGTCTTGGCGCTTTACCCACAGTGGCGGCATCTGAAAATTGAAGATGGCAGTGGACGGGCGCTGGGCCGATCCTTTGGTGTCAGGCTCTGGCCTACCTTGGTGTTATTGCAAGACGGCCAAGAACTGGCGCGTTGGGTGCGGCCCGCTGCTGCCGCGCAAATCAAGGCGGCTTTGTCTACTATCTGAGTTCCGCATGACTTAAAAAATCATGGTACTGGCCTGATGGGGCAAGCGATGGGGCAAGCGATGGTGCAAGCGTTTGACAGTCCGATCAAACACTGTCAGACTAGTCATATGACTAGTCTGGATTGATATGAATAAGTGGCCTGTACAAGATGCGAAAGCACGCTTTAGCGAATTTTTAGATGCCTGCCTTTTGGAGGGGCCACAAATGGTTACCCGGCGCGGCGCGGAAGCTGCCGTCTTGGTGCCTGCCATGGAGTGGCGGAGATTACAGACTGCTGCACGCCCGTCTTTGAAGCAACTACTGCTTTCTGATCAAGCCCGTGCCGACTTGGTCCTGCTTGCGCGCGGGGGAGCCAAGCGCCGTAAAGTGGAGCCGATGCTTTGACAAGCCGATACTTGCTTGACACGAATGTGGTTTCTGAATTGCGCAAACAGCGACCTCACGGCGCGGTCGTCGCTTGGTTGGATTCAATTGACGACGCACAAATTTTTTTGTCGGCGCTGACGCTGGCCGAGATCCAAGCCGGCATTGAATTGACCCGAGAGCAAGATGCAGTCAAAGCCGCTGAAATTGAATTGTGGCTGGATTTGGTTGCTGGGTCTTACAACGTCTTGCCAATGGATGCTGCAACCTTCAGGGCATGGGCGCGGCTGATGCATAAAAAGTCGGATACGCTTTACGAGGACGCAATGATCGCCGCGACTGCAAAAGTGCATGGACTGACCGTGGTCAGCACAAACGTCGCTGACTTTGAGGCGCTGGGATTCAAGGTTTTCAATCCTTTTGCTACGGTGTAGGCCTTTCAGACGCCGCATCGTCAGCCGCCCTTGATGGGATTGGCGCTTAAAACTTGGCTTCGACGTGTCGCGCAAAGCGATTCAAGATGGCTTGCCAGCCATCTCGCTGCTGCTCTATCGGGTGTTCAGTTTCGGCATCAAATGTGATGTGAACGGTGACACCATCGGCTCCCGCTTTGAACAACACCACCGCTGTGCGTTCGCCAAAAGCGTATTCCAAGCATTCATGCGGAACGATCTTGGTGTAGGTGCCTGAAAATTCAAAGCCAAAGCTGCCGTCCTTGGCTTCCATGCGCGAGGAAAACGTGCCCCCTTCGCGCAATTCGACGGATGCTTGGGTGGTGTGCCAGTCGTCTGAGGCCGCGTTCCATTGCAGAATGTCTTCGGCTCGGGTGTAGGCATCCCAGACGGCGGCGA
>CANGDZ010000099.1 GCA_947452785.1 Comamonadaceae bacterium
GTGCTGCAAGCCTATTTGCCTGTGCGCATGTCGGCCGAAGAAGTCACCGCGGCGGTGCAAGCCATCGTGGCCTCGCTGGATGCCAAAGGCCCAGGCGACATGGGCAAGGTCATGGGCGCCGTCAAAACCCAACTGGCTGGCAAGGCCGACATGGGCCTGGTCTCGGCCGCCGTCAAAGCGGCTTTGGCGGGTTAAATTAAAAAGGGGCTCAACCTCTTCGGTTCGAGCCCCTTGGTTTCGCAGTGGAGGTGCCGGCTTTAGCTGCCCGCCACCTTCATGCGGTTCACCAGGATCGAGCCCACGGTCTTGGCGCCGTAGTTGTAGGCGTCAGCGCCAATCGCTTCGATGCCCTTGAACATGGTTTTCAGATTGCCCGCAATCGTGATCTCATGCACCGGGAACGCGATCTCACCGTTCTCCACCCAAAAGCCGCTGGCCCCGCGTGAATAGTCGCCGGTGACGTAGTTCACGCCCTGGCCCATGAGTTCGATCACGAACAAGCCCGTACCCAATTTCTTCAGCATTGCGTCCAGATCATCACTGGCTTGGGTCTGACGCGAGCTCATGACCAGGTTGTGTGAGCCGCCGGCGTTGCCGGTGGTTTTCATGCCCAATTTGCGCGCCGAGTAACTGCTCAAAAAGTAGCCTTCAACCCGCCCGCCCTTGACCACCTGGCGCGCCACCGAGCGCACGCCCTCGTCGTCAAACGGCGAGCTGCCTTTGCCGCGCAAGACGAACGGGTCTTCGGAAACTTGGATGTGCTTGGGGAACACTGGCTTGCCCAAGGAGTCGAGCAAAAAGCTGCTCTTGCGGTACAACGCACCGCCGCTCACCGCCTGCACAAAGCCCCCCAGCAGCCCAGCGGCCACAGGCGACTCAAACAGCACCGGGCACTCGGTGGTGGGAATTTTGCGACTGCCCAAGCGGCTCAGAGCCCGCTGCGCCGCATAACGGCCCACGGACTCGGGGCTGGCCATTTCATCGGCCGCACGCATGGAGGTGAACCAGGCGTCGCGCTGCATTTCGGCATTGCGCCCCGGCAAGGAGGCGATGGGCGCCACCGACATGCTGTGGCGCGAGCTGGCATAGCCACCGCGAAAGCCGTGGGTGTGGGCGCTGAAGAAATGGCTTTGCTGCGCCGACACGCCAGCGCCTTCGCTGTTGGTGATGCGGCGTGAGGTTTTCAGCGCGGCAGCTTCGCAAGCCATGGCCAAATGGGCCGCCTCTTCGCTGTTCACCGACCAGGGGTGAAACAGGTCCAGTTCTCGGTATTCGGTTTCAATGTCGGCCTCGTCCGGCAAACCGGCCGTCGGATCTTCGGCGGTGAAGCGGGCAATGTCAAAAGCGGCTTGCACGGTTTGGTGAATCGCAGCGGTCGAAAAGTCCGAGGTGCTGGCGTTGCCGCGGCGGTTGCCCACGTACACCGTCACGCCCAGCGATTTGTCGCGGTTGCGCTCGACGTTTTCGAGTTCGCCCTTGCGCACACTGACCGACAGGCCGCAGCCCTCAGACGCTTCGGCACCGGCATTGGTTGCGCCAATTTTTTTGGCATGCTTCAAAGCGGTGTCGACCAGGTCTTCAAAAAAGTCATGGCTGTAGCTGAAACCGCTGTGCGCATGGTTTTTGGACAGTTCGGAATGGGAGGGCGCCACCGGTGCGGCGGCTGTTTTTTGTTTGCTCATGGTGACGGCTATGATACTTGCCGACACGTACAAAGATGAATCACCTCCCAGATGCCCCGTAAATTCAAAAAAGGCTATTTCGTTCAAGGTCATTTTGTTGCCGAAGGCAGCGAACTCGACCTGGAACTGAAACGCGAGCTCAAAGGCGGCGATGAGCCCAGCCGCACCGACCAGAAACGCGAAAGCGACGAGCTGCAAAAGCTGGGCGAAAGCCTGCTCACCCTGCGCGGCGACCTGATGGATAAAGTCGCCCTGCCCGAAAAATTAGCCGATGCGGTGCAAGAAGCCAAACGCATCAGCAACTTTGAAGGCAAGCGCCGACAAATGCAATTCATCGGCAAGCTCATGCGCAAGCTCGATGCCGCCGATGTGCAGGGCATTCGCGACGCTTTGCTAGAGCAAGTCCAAGGTTCAGCGCAAGAGAATGTGAACCTGCATCTGGCCGAGCAATGGCGCGACCGCCTGATTGCCGACGAGGACGCCTTTGCCATCTGGTTCAACAGCTTTCCTGCCACCGACACCCAGCAACTGCGCGCCCTGATTCGCCAAGCCCGCAAAGATGCGCCAGCGGCGAACAAAGCAGCCGTATCGCAAGGTCTGGCACCCCGCCAGGGCCGCGCGTACCGCGAGATCTTTCAACTGGTGCGTGAGCACCTGACGGCGCAGCCCGAGCCTGAAGCCGAAACTGATACGCCGACCATCGATTAAAGCT
Organism: Comamonadaceae bacterium; assembly: GCA_947452785.1. Lineage (GTDB taxonomy): Bacteria > Pseudomonadota > Gammaproteobacteria > Burkholderiales > Burkholderiaceae_C > Limnohabitans_A. The sequence goes on from CANGDZ010000099.1 coordinate 2,395, forward strand.
AAGACGACACAAGCATGACCGAACCCACCTTTGACGCTGTCAAAATCGGTATTGTCTCCATCAGCGACCGCGCCAGCACCGGCGTGTACGAAGACAAAGGCCTGCCCGCATTGCAAGACTGGCTGAGCCGGGCGATGCACAACCCGATCAGCTTTGAGCCGCGCCTGATCCCAGATGAAAAAGAGCGCATCAGCGCCACGCTGATTGAGTTGGTGAACGCGGGCTGCAGCCTGATCCTCACCACCGGCGGCACCGGCCCAGCGCTGCGCGATGTCACGCCAGAAGCCACGCTGGCCGTGGCCGACAAAGAAATGCCGGGCTTTGGTGAGCAAATGCGCCAGATCAGCCTGAAGTTTGTGCCCACCGCCATCCTGTCTCGCCAAGTGGCGGTGATTCGCGATCAAAGCCTGATCATCAACCTACCCGGCCAACCTAAATCGATTGCCGAAACGCTAGAAGGTTTGAAGGACGCCAGTGGCCAGCAAGTGGTACATGGCATTTTTGCCGCCGTGCCCTATTGCGTGGATTTGATCGGCGGACCCTACATGGAAACGCGGGACGAAGTCTGCAAGGCCTTCAGGCCCAAGACCGCAATTCGATCGCGTTGAGCTTTTGACAGAAGTTTGAAGCTGAGCTTGTTACTTGCCAACGAGTTGATTCAACTTGTCGGCCTCAAAGCGCTCACTGCGCGCCGCGTCTTGCGGTAGTTGTATCGGTTGCTGCGCCGACAATTGCTCTATGGCTTTCCACAGCAAGGCAATTTGGTGCTCTTGACCTGAGGCGTTGTCGATCAGGCCTTTGAGTGCTTGGCTCACCGGATCGTCGTCTTGCGTGATGCCGTAGGCATTGAACTTGGGCTCGGTGCCAGAGACATCGGCGCTTTCCCCCGCTTTGGACGGGATGATGCGCGCCGGAATGCCCACCGCCGTGGCCCCGGCGGGCACGGGTTTAATCACCACCGCATTGCTACCGATCTTGGCGCCATCGCCGACCAAGAAGCCGCCCAAGACTTTCGCCCCGGCGCTGACCACCACGTCTTTGCCCAAAGTGGGGTGACGCTTTGCGCCTTTGTACAGCGTGGTGCCGCCCAGGGTCACGCCTTGGTAAATGGTGCAACCGTCGCCAATTTCAGCGGTCTCGCCCACCACAACGCCCATGGCGTGGTCAAAAAAAACGCGCTCGCCAATCTTGGCGCCGGGGTGAATCTCGATGCCGGTGAACCAGCGCGCCAAGTGCGAGACAAAGCGCCCCAGCCATTTGAAGCCTCGCGTCCAGCAGGCGTGCGCCAAGCGGTGCAGCACCACCGCGTGCAGGCCGGGGTAACAGGTCAAGACCTCCCAAGTGCTGCGGGCAGCGGGGTCGCGGTCAAGGATGCACTGAATGTCGGAGCGAAGACGTGAAAACATAGGCCTCCAGTCTAGCGTTTACCGCTGGCGCTTGCGCTCATGGCTTTGGCAACACCACGCAAAATGTGGATTTCTTCTTGGTTTAAATCGGCCCGGTTAAAGAGTTGATTCAAACGCGGCATGAGTTTTTTAGGCGCAGCGGGGTCCAAAAATCCAATATCGGTCAGCGCCTGCTCCCAGTGCGTCAGCATGCCGGCCACCTGCTGGGCGTCGGCTTTTTCAGCGGGCGGGGTGCTGACGGGAATCGGAAAACCGCCCAAAGCGCAACGCCACTCATAGGCCAAGACCTGGATGGCCGCGCCCAAATTGAGCGAGCCAAATTGCGGATCCGTTGGGATCGACAAGGCCACATGACAGCGATATACATCCTCGTTCTTCATGCCGTAGCGCTCGGAGCCAAACAAGAACGCGACCGAATGATCGCCCTGCGCCAATTCGGCAAAATGCTCACGCGGCGCGCGGGTTGGTGGGCCAAAGTCGCGCGGCGTCATGGCCGTGGCACACAGATGAGTCACGCCGTCCAGCGCTTCTTCGAGCGTCTCCACAATGCGGGCGTTGGCCAGCACATCGTTGGCGCCACTGGCGCGCTGAATGGTTTCTTCACGGCGCAGCACATTGGGCCAACGCGGCGCCACCAGCACCAATTCATCAAAACCCATGACCTTCATGGCCCGGGCCGCAGCGCCGACGTTCCCGGCGTGGCTCGTCTCAATCAAAATAAAACGTGTCTTCATGGGGGAGATTGTCCACGGCTTGTCGCCTGGTTCGCCATCTGGACGCCCAAAGTGCTCTTTTCGTGGGAAAATAGCGGCTTCGCTAACGCCATCGCGCGCCGGCCTTTGAGGTTCTTAAAAATTTATGTCGTCCCCCAACCTTCACCCCATGCTCAATGTGGCTGTCAAAGCCGCACGCGCCGCAGGCGCCATCATCAACCGCGCCGCTTTGGACGTGGAGGCTGTTCGAATCTCGCAAAAGCAAGTCAATGACTTCGTCACCGAAGTCGACTTGGCCAGCGAAGCCATCATTCTGGAAACCCTGCTCACCGCCTTTCCGCACCACGGCATCCTGGCCGAAGAGTCCGGCAGCACGCACGGCGACCCGCACGCAGACCACATCTGGATCATCGATCCGCTGGACGGCACCACCAACTTCATTCATGGCTTGCCGGTTTATTGCGTCAGCATCGCCTTGTCGGTGCGCGGCAAGATCGAGCAAGCGGTGATTTACGACCCTTCACGCAACGACCTGTTCACCGCCACCAAAGGCCGTGGCGCGTTCATGAACGAGAGACGCATCCGCGTGAGCAAGCGCACCAACTTGACCGAATGCCTGATCTCGACCGGCTTTCCGTTCCGCAAAGGCGACAACTTCAACCAGTACCTGCGCATGATGGGCGACGTGATGCAACGCACCGCCGGCCTGCGCCGCCCCGGCGCCGCTGCGCTCGACTTGGCCTACGTGGCCGCAGGCTTTACCGACGGCTTCTTTGAGACCGGCCTCTCCCCTTGGGATGTGGCTGCAGGATCGTTGTTGGTCACCGAGGCCGGTGGCCTGGTGGGCAATCTGACAGGCGAAGCCGACTTCTTGGAACAAAAAGAATGCCTGGCCGGTTCGCCGCGCATTTACGGCCAGTTGGTGAACATTCTGGGCAAGTACAGCAAGTTCGCCAGCGCCGGAGAAAAAGCGGGCGTGAATGACGCTGTGGCCAAGTTGGGCGAAGACATGAGCCCCACTACGTCTCTCACGCCGGCCGCACCGGCCGAAGACGCTCCCTTCTAAGCCATGGCGACCGCGCTCGACCTGAGTGCCCACACCCCCATGATGCAGCAGTACCTGGGCATCAAGGCGGAGTACCCCGACACGCTGGTGTTCTACCGCATGGGCGACTTCTACGAGATGTTCTTTGCAGACGCCGAGCGCGCGGCCGCTTTGCTCGACATCACGCTGACGACCCGCGGCCAAACCGCAGGGCAACCCATTTCCATGGCCGGGGTGCCGTTTCACTCGGTAGAAACTTATTTGGCGCGGCTCATCAAGCTGGGCGAGTCGGTGGCCATTTGCGAGCAGGTGGGCGACGTGGCCACCAGCAAAGGCCCAGTGGAGCGCAAAGTGGTGCGGGTGGTCACCCCAGGCACGCTGACTGACACGGCCTTGCTGGCCGACAAAACCGAATCGATTTTGCTGGCCGTGCATCAAGGCACACGCAACCGCTGCGGCCTGGCCTGGCTGAGCGTGACGCAAGGCTTTTTGCATCTGGCCGAATGCGCCAGCGACGACCTGCCCGATTGGCTAGACCGTATTGCGCCCAGTGAGTTACTCGCCAGCGCCGGCATCACTCCAGCGTTTGAGCAGCGGCTCAAAGCCTTTCGCCTGAACACCCGCACAGCCAGCCTGTCGCTGACGCTGCGCCCCGACTTCCAGTTTGACGCTGGCCTGGGCCAGCGCAAGCTGCTGGAGCAATTGCAAGCCGCAAGCTTAGCCGCATGGGGCGCTGACGCCCTGCCTGAAGCCCATGCCGCCGCTGCCGCCCTGCTGACCTATGCCGAGCACACCCAAGGCCGGGCGCTGACGCACGTCAAACAGGTCAAGGTGCAAAAGTCGGACGAATGGATCGACCTTCCAAGTACGACGCGGCGTAATCTGGAACTAACGCAAACCCTGCGCGGCGAAGATTCACCCACCCTGTTTTCGCTGCTCGACACCTGCATGACCGGCATGGGCAGCCGCATGCTGAAAAACTGGCTGCTCACCCCCCCGCGCCAACGCCAAATTGCACGCGAGCGCTTGCAAGCCTTGCATCAACTCAAAGGTGTGAGCGGCGAAGGCCCTTGGGGCCGCCTTCGCGAGCAACTCAAAGGCGCCAGCGATGTGGAGCGCATCACCGCCCGCGTGGCCCTGCGCCAAGTGCGTCCGCGTGAACTGGTGGCTTTGAAGCACGCGCTGTTTAAGGCCATGCACCTGTCGACGCAGCTAGCCGACTTGAACGCTCAAACTGGCCTGGCCAGCCTTCTCACGCAGATGGCACAGGCCCTGCAGCCGCCACCCGGCTTGGGCGAGCTTCTGCACCGCGCCTTGATGGAAGAACCCGCCGCGCTGGTGCGCGACGGCGGTGTGATGGCCGACGGCCTGGACGCCAATCTGGACGAGTTGCGCGGCATCCAAACCAACTGCGATGCGTTTTTGTTGGCGCTTGAAATTCGCGAAAAAGAACGCACCGGCATTGCCAATTTACGCGTGCAGTTCAACCGGGTGCATGGCTTTTACATCGAGGTCACGCAAAGCCAGGCGAGCAAAGTCCCTGACGACTACCGTCGCCGCCAAACGCTGAAGAACGCCGAGCGCTTCATCACGCCCGAACTCAAAACCTTTGAAGACAAAGCCTTGTCGGCCCAAGAGCGCGCCCTGGCGCGTGAGAAATACCTGTACGAGTTGCTGCTCGATCAGCTGCAGCCGCATGTGGTGGCGCTCACGGCCTTGGCCCAAGCCATGGCCGCGCTGGACGCGCTGTGCGCCCTGACCGAACGCAGCCTGACGTTGAATTGGTGCGAGCCGCAATTCACCAACGAGCCCTGCATTGAAATCCGCCAGGGCCGCCATCCGGTGGTGGAGGCGCGCTTAGCCGAAACCTCGGGCGGAAGCTTCATTGCCAACGACACGCTGCTAACCCACAAGCAGCGCATGCAGATCATCACCGGGCCGAACATGGGCGGTAAATCCACCGTCATGCGCCAGGTGGCCTTGATTGTGCTATTGGCCAGCATGGGCAGTCATGTGCCTGCCAGCAGTTGCCGGTTGGGCCCGATTGATGCAATTCACACGCGCATTGGCGCAGCTGACGACCTGGCCAACGCCCAATCCACCTTCATGCTGGAGATGACCGAGGCCGCACAAATCTTGCACAGCGCCACGCCGCACTCTTTGGTGTTGATGGACGAGATCGGGCGCGGCACATCCACCTTTGATGGCCTGGCCCTGGCCAGCGGCATTGCCGCGCACTTGCACGACAAGACCCAGGCCTTTACTTTGTTTGCCACGCACTACTTTGAGTTAACCGAGTTCCCGGCCAACCACCATGCGGCGGTGAACATGCATGTGAGCGCCACCGAGTCGGGCAACAGCATTGTGTTTTTGCACGAGCTGCAAGCCGGCCCGGCCAGCAAGAGCTATGGCATTCAGGTGGCACGTTTGGCCGGCATGCCCGGCGGCGTGCTGAACCAGGCCCGCTACACCTTGGCCGCGCTCGAAGCAGGTGCCAGCGAGGCGCAGCAACAGGTGGACCTGTTTGCCGCGCCGCCCGAGACCGAAACATCTGGCCCCAGTCCACTCGAATTGGCTGTGACCCAAATCAACCCCGATGCCCTGAGCCCGCGTGAAGCGCTGGACGCCATTTACGCTTTGCAGCGCCTGCTCCAGCGCAGCGCTTGAAATTTTCTGGAACCTTGCTATGACCTATTGCACCGCCATCAAAACCCGCGCCGGTTTGGTTTTTTTGTCTGACTCGCGTACCAACGCCGGACTGGACCAAATCAGCACCTACCGCAAGATGATTGTTTATGAAAAAGCGGGCGACCGTTTCATGGTCTTGTTGTCGGCGGGCAATCTGAGCATTTCGCAATCAGTGCGTGAAATGCTGCAGGTCGAAAAGCTGGTGGAAAACGAACACGAAGAACCACTGACCATTTGGAACGCCAAGAGCATGTTCGACGCCACAAGGGTGCTGGGATCGGCCATTCGCCGCGTGCACGAGCGCGACGCCGAGGCATTGCGCTCAGGCGGTGTGGACTTCAATGTGTCGATGATTTTTGGCGGCCAAATTGCCGGTGAAGGCATGCGATTGTTCCAGGTCTACTCA
>CANGDZ010000100.1 GCA_947452785.1 Comamonadaceae bacterium
CTTATGCTTTGGTCCTGACCCACTTTGGTGAGCGCGGCATGGTCGACTTGATGGCCACCATGAGTTACTACACTTTGGTCAGCATGGCATTGAATGTCGATGTGTACCCCTTGCCAGAAGGCGCCCACCCGGAGTTGGCACCCTATTGAGAGGAAACACGTGCAGACGAAAAAAAATGCAACTGCCCTGAGACAGTTGCATTTTTTATATGGAGGCTCGGGCCGGAGTCGAACCGACCTACACGGATTTGCAATCCGGTGCATAACCGCTTTGCTACCGAGCCATTCATCTGACAAAAAAGGGAAGCATTGAGCTTCCCTTTTAGTTGAAAGATATTGGTACTTCTTTCATGATCTGGAGCGGGAAACGAGATTCGAACTCGCGACCTCAACCTTGGCAAGGTTGCGCTCTACCAACTGAGCTATTCCCGCATTCACAAGGAACTTAGCATTGTATGCTGCATTCGCTGCGATGTGTTGAATTATAGAGCATTTTTTCGAGTTCTAAAATACAAACCCGATTTTTTTGCTCTATTTTTCTCTCAATGCTTGATCGCTTCCGTATCGGCCGCAGCCACTGCGGGTGCGGGCGGCGCCACGGCCACAATCTCTTCATCGGTCAAGGGCACGGGCATTCTTTCCAGCGCCACTTGCAGCACTTTGTCGATCCACTTAACCGGTACAATTTCCAAGCCATTTTTCACATTCTCAGGAATGTCTTGCAGGTCTTTGACGTTGTCTTCCGGGATCAATACGGTCTTGATGCCGCCGCGCAAAGCTGCCAGCAGCTTTTCTTTCAAGCCCCCAATCGCTGTCACTTCACCGCGCAAAGTGATCTCGCCGGTCATGGCCACATCGGCACGGATCGGAATCCCCGTCATCGCAGACACCATGGCCGTGGTCATGGCCGCACCGGCGCTGGGGCCGTCTTTGGGCGTGGCACCATCGGGCACGTGGATGTGCAGATCTTTCTTTTCAAAGACATCATCTTTGATGCCCAACATGCGGGCTCGGCTGCGCACAACAGTCCGCGCAGCCTCGACCGATTCTTTCATCACATCGCCCAACGAGCCTGTGCGGGTAATGACGCCTTTACCGGGCATCAGCGCCGCCTCGATGGTGAGCAGATCGCCGCCCACTTCGGTCCAGGCCAAGCCGACCACTTGGCCCACCTGGTTTTGCGCCTCGGCACGGCCGTAGGTGTATTTCTGCACACCCAAGAAGTCGTTCAGGTTGTCGGGTGTTACCACCACTTGCGGCGTCATTTGCTTGAGCAGCAAGGCTTTGACGACCTTGCGGCAAATCTTAGAGAGTTCACGCTCGAGCGAACGCACACCGGCCTCGCGGGTGTAGTAACGCACGATGTCACGCACAGCGGCATCAGTCACCTGCAACTCGGACGCTTGGACGCCGTTGTTGGTCATTTGCTTGGGCAGCAAATACTTGATGGCAATGCTAGTTTTTTCGTCTTCGGTGTAACCCGACAAACGAATCACTTCCATCCGGTCTAACAAGGCCGAAGGAATGTTCATCGAGTTGGAGGTCGCGACAAACATCACATCGCTCAGGTCGAAATCGACCTCGACGTAGTGGTCACCAAAGGTGTGGTTTTGTTCCGGGTCCAACACTTCGAGCAAGGCACTCGAAGGGTCGCCGCGAAAGTCTGTGCCCAACTTGTCGATTTCATCGAGCAAGAACAAAGGATTGCGCGTGCCCACCTTGTTCAGGCTTTGCAGCACCTTGCCGGGCATGGCGCCGATGTAGGTGCGGCGGTGACCGCGAATCTCAGCTTCGTCGCGCATACCGCCCAAGGCCATGCGCACGTACTTGCGGCCGGTGGCCTTGGCGATGGATTGACCGAGCGAGGTTTTACCGACGCCAGGAGGCCCCACCAAACACAAAATGGGCGCCTTGACTTTGTCTACCCGCTGCTGCACCGCGAGGTATTCCATGATGCGGTCTTTGACTTTTTCCAAGCCAAAGTGATCTTCATTCAAAACGACTTCGGCGTTGCCCAAATCGTGTTTGATTTTGGTGCGCTTGCTCCAAGGCAGACCGGTCAACACATCCAGGTAGTTACGCACCACGCTGGCTTCGGCTGACATAGGCGACATCAGTTTGAGTTTTTTCAACTCGGCGTCGGCTTTTTTGCGCGCCTCAACGGGCATTTTGGCGGCTTTGATCTTCTTTTCGATCTCTTCGATGTCAGCACCGTCTTCGCCCTCACCCAGTTCTTTCTGGATGGCTTTGACTTGTTCGTTCAGATAAAAATCACGCTGATTTTTTTCCATTTGGCGTTTGACGCGGCCACGGATTTTTTTGTCGACGTTCAAGATGTCGACTTCACGCTCCAGTTGAGCGAACAGGTTTTCCAACCGGTCGCGGATGCTGGACAAATCAAGCACCAACTGTTTGTTTTCCAACTTGAGCGGCAAATGCGCGGCAATTGTGTCGGCCAAGCGTCCAGGCTCATCGATGCTGGAAATCGACGTCAGGATTTCAGGCGGGATTTTCTTGTTGAGTTTGACGTACTGGTCAAACTGCTGCATCACGGCACGGCGCAGAGCTTCAATTTCGCTGCTTTGCGCGGCGGGCTCGACAGCCACTTCCATGGGCATCACGGTGGCGGTGAAGTGCACTTCGCCGTCGACAATGGTTTGCACCGTGGCGCGTTGCTGGCCTTCCACCAACACTTTGACCGTACCGTCAGGCAGCTTGAGCATCTGCAGAATAGTCGACACGCAACCGACCTCAAACATGTCAGACGCTTCGGGTTCGTCTTTGGCCGCCGTTTTTTGCGCCACCAACATGATGCGGCGGTCGCTGGCCATGGCCGTTTCGAGCGCCTTAATGCTCTTGGGTCGGCCCACAAACAAGGGGATGACCATGTGGGGAAAGACCACCACATCGCGCAAAGGCAACATGGGCAGATCAAGCGCCGTAGCGGGTAAAGGTGTGTGTCCGGACATAAGGATTCCCTCAGTTATACGGGATAGATGGTCACGACAAGGCTCAATTCAAGCCTCACTCGCCAAGGGTTTGTATGCATTTAAAACCCAATCTGTATGGACCTGAACCCCTGAGGGTTCAGGCTTGTTTAGCCGCTTCGCGGTACACCAGCAAGGGGCTTTGATTTTCTTCAATGGTGGACTCGTCCACCACCACTTTTTCAACATTCAAAGAGGTGGGCAGTTCGAACATGGTGTTGATCAAGGCCTGCTCCAAAATGGAGCGCAAACCGCGCGCACCGGTTTTACGGGTCAATGCTTTACGCGCAATGGCCTGCAAGGCGGCGGGACGAATCTCCAACTCGACACCTTCCATGCTGAATAATTTGCCAAATTGTTTGACCAAGGCATTTTTCGGCTCGGTCAAAATTTGCACCAAAGCGTCTTCGGTCAACTCAGCCAGCGTGGCGACCACGGGCATGCGCCCCACCAACTCAGGGATCAGGCCGAACTTGATCAAATCTTCGGGTTCCACTTCGTTGAAGACATCGGTCAACGAACGCTGCTTCTTGCTTTTGACGACAGCGCCAAAACCAATGCCCGAGGCTTCGGTGCGGTTTTCAATCACTTTTTCAAGGCCGGCAAAGGCGCCGCCACAGATGAACAAGATGTTGGTCGTGTCCACTTGCAAAAAGTCTTGATTCGGGTGCTTGCGTCCGCCTTGTGGCGGCACGCTGGCCATAGTGCCTTCAATCAATTTCAGCAAGGCTTGTTGAACGCCCTCGCCCGACACGTCGCGGGTGATGGACGGATTGTCTGACTTGCGCGTGATCTTGTCGATCTCGTCGATGTACACAATGCCGCGTTGCGCGCGTTCGACGTCGTAGTTACAGCTTTGCAGCAACTTGGCCACGATGTTTTCCACGTCCTCGCCCACATAACCGGCTTCAGTCAAGGTGGTGGCATCGGCCATGACAAACGGCACATCCAACATGCGCGCCAAGGTTTGCGCCAACAAGGTTTTGCCGGAGCCGGTGGGCCCAATCAGCAAGATGTTGCTTTTGGCCAGTTCGACTTCGTCTTTTTTGGCGGTTTCTTTGTGGCGCAGGCGTTTGTAATGGTTGTACACCGCCACGGCCAGGGTGCGTTTGGCTTTTTCTTGGCCAATCACATAGTTGTCGAGGTTGAATTTAATGTCCAACGGGGTGGGCAAGCCCTCTTTGGCGCCCTGGGTCAGGTCGACGGCAGGCAACTCATCTCGAATGATGTCGTTGCACAAATCAATGCATTCATCGCAAATAAAGACCGATGGGCCGGCGATGAGTTTTTTGACCTCGTGCTGACTCTTACCGCAGAAAGAGCAGTAGAGATTTTTCTCTGAAGATGAGCCTTTTTTGTCGGCCATAAAAACGCCTAATGATTCGAATGGGTCAATGATAAACGAGAAGAAAAACGGCGTTGACCGAACCCGGTAAACGCCGTTCAGTCACAGGCCGGGCCCAACGCCCGACCAGGTATCTCAGGGGCGCTTGGATATAACTTCGTCAACTAAACCGTATTCTTTAGCTTCGTCGGCTGAAAGATAGTAGTCCCGCTCGGTGTCTTGGGCGATCTTTTTCAGGGTTTGGCCTGTGTTTTCAGCCAAGATGCGGTTCAATTGCTCGCGGGTTTTCAAGATTTCGCGGGCATGAATCTCAATCTCAGTCGCCTGGCCGCGCGTGCCGCCCAGCGGTTGATGGATCATCACTTTGGAGTTCGGCAGCGAAAAGCGCTTGCCTTTAGCGCCAGCAGTCAGCAAAAAGGCGCCCATGCTGGCGGCCATGCCAATGCACAAGGTCGACACGGCCGGCTTGATGAAGTTCATGGTGTCAAAAATCGCCATGCCGGCGCTGACCGAGCCACCAGGCGAGTTGATGTACAGCGAGATGTCTTTTTCTGGGTTTTCGCTTTCCAGAAACAACATCTGCGCCACCACCAGGTTGGCCGAATGGTCATTGACCTCGCCCACCAAGAAAATCACGCGCTCTTTGAGCAAGCGCGAGTAAATGTCATAGGCGCGCTCACCGCGTCCCGACGTTTCAATCACCATCGGGACCATGCCCAGGGCTTGGGTTTCGAATTCACTCATGTTTATTCCTATCGGCATTGCACTACTTTAACCATTTCGGGAGACCTTTAATGAGGTGGGGCCTGTCGCCAAGACTGCAAGTCCTGCACAAGCCCCATTCAAGATCGGATTTTCAAGAAAATCCGATCTGCCTCATTGCTTGTCAGCCTTGTTGGCCCTGTTGAGCCATCAAATCGTCAAAGGAAACGGCTTTTTCAGTCACTTTGGCTTTGGACATCACGTATTCAGCCACATTGCTTTCGATGACCACGGCTTCCACCTCGGCCATGCGCTGGTTGTCGCTGTAGTACCAACGCACCACGTCGGCTGGGCGCTCGTAGCTGGAGGCCAGCTCTTCAATATGGGCCTTGATCTGTTCTGGCTTGGCATGCAGTTCATTGGCGCGAACCAATTCAGCCACCACCAGACCCAAGCGCACACGGCGCTCGGCTTGCGGCACAAAGATGTCGTCAGGGATTTCGGCCTTGTCAGCATCTTTGATGCCGCGTTGCTTCAAGTCAGCGCGGGCGCCTTCTTTCAAACGGTCCACTTCGGACTGCACAATGGACTTGGGCAGGTCGAGTTCGGCATGGGCCACCAAAGCGTCCATAGCGGCTTGCTTGTTGCGGCCTTGCAGGCGGAATTTGACTTCGCGCTCGAGGTTTTTACGGATATCAGCGCGCAGACCTTCGACTGAAGCATCGGCAATGCCCAAGGACTTGGCCAAGGCCTCATTTACTTCAGGCAGATGTGCAGCTTCGATTTTCTTCACGGTGACCAAGAAGTCAGCCGTTTTGCCGGCCACGTCTTTGCCGTGGTAGTCGGCAGGGAAAGCCAGGGGGAAAGTTTTGCTTTCGCCCGACTTCATGCCGCGCACAGCGTCTTCAAATTCTTTCAGCATCTGGCCTTCGCCGACCATGAACTGGAAGTCTTCGGCTTTGCCGCCGGAGAAGGTCTCGCCGTCGATCTTGCCTTCAAAGTCCACCGTCACGCGGTCACCGTCCACGGTGGCCGAGTCCATGGCGCGCTGTGCAAAGGTGCGGCGCTGCTTGCGCAAAATATCGATGGTTTTGTCAATGGCGGGGTCAGACACTTCAGAAGCGATTTTTTCGACTTCAGCAGCGGACAGGTCGCCCATTTTGACTTCGGGGTACACCTCAAACACGGCGTCAAAAGTCAGCTCGCCCACAGGGGCGCCTTCTTTTTCAGTGATGCGGGGTTGACCGGCCACGCGCACTTGCGCTTCGTTGGCCGCCAAGGCAAAGGCTTCGCCGACTTTGTCGTTCATGACTTCGTACTGGACCGAATAGCCATAACGCTGGGCCACCACGTTCATGGGCACTTTACCGGGACGAAAACCGTCCATTTTCGTGGTGCGTGCGAGTTTTTTCAATCGGGCATCCACTTCGGACTGGATCACGGTCACAGGCAGCGACAAGGTGATTTTGCGTTCCAGCTTTTCGAGGGTTTCTACAGTAACGGCCATGATGTTTCTCTGGTTAATAAGATGGTGCGCGGGGCGGGACTCGAACCCGCACAGTGTTGCCACCGTCAGGACCTAAACCTGGTGCGTCTACCAATTTCGCCACCCGCGCGGGTCCAAATAAAACGGGCGGACAGGTCAAGCACACCACAATGTGCCCACTCAACCTGATCGCCCGTGTGAAATCGGTCAACCCGCTATTTTACCCACGAAAGTGGGCCTTTTCATTCGGGCTTGGGAACCCGGAACCAAGCCGCGTACATGGCAGGCAAAGCCAGTAGGGTTAACACGGTGGCCACGATCAAGCCGCCCATGATGGCGACCGCCATCGGCCCCCAAAAGACGCTGCGCGACAGCGGAATCATGGCCAGCACCGCGGCGGCGGCGGTCAACACAATGGGCCGCAAGCGACGCACAGCCGACTCCACAATGGCCGTCCAGGCTGGCACGCCCTGGGCACGGTCTTGCTCAATTTGGTCAATCAAGATCACCGAATTGCGCTGGATCATGCCCATCAAGGCAATCACGCCGAGCAAAGCGACAAAGCCAAAAGGTCGGTTCAAGGCCAGCAAAGCCGCAGCCACCCCGGCCATGCCCAAAGGCCCGGTCAAGAACACCAGCATCGCGCGGCTGAAACTTTGCAGTTGCAGCATCAGCAAGGTGAAGGTGATGAACAGCATCACCGGCACACCTGCGGCAATCGAGTCCGAACCTTTGGCGCTCTGCTCCACAGCCCCAGCCACCTCGATCCGGTAGTCGGTCTGGCCTGCCGCGTGCCACTGCGCCTCTAAGGCTTTGAGCTCGGGCAGCAACTGCGCCGTCACCGTAGCGCCTTGAAGACCTTCGGCCAGGTCGCTTTGCACCGTGATCGCGTAGTCCCGGCCTTGACGCCAAATCACGCCCGGCTCCCAATCGAACACGGGCTTGGCAATTTGCATCAGTGGAATGGACTGACCTGAGGCAGTGGGCACATAGCCATGACCCAAGTCGGTGATGGCATCGCGCTCATTCAGCGGTTGACGCAGCACGATGTCAATCAGCTTGTCACCATCTCGGTACTGCCCCACCGTGGAGCCCGACAACATGGTGCGTGAGGCCTGCGCAATCGACTGGCTGGTCACGCCCAAGGCGCGGGCTTTGGCTTGATCGACCTCCAGCCGAATGACTTTGACGGATTCATTCCAGTTGTCGTTCACGCCGCGGGTGTGCGGGCTCTTGCGCATGATGGCTTTGACTTCGTCGGCCTTTTGGCGCAACTGCACCGCGTCCACGCCGGCGACGCGAAACTGCACCGGGTACGGCACGGGTGGCCCGTTGGGCAGCAGCTTGACGCGGCCGCGAATCTCCGGAAAGTCCTGCGCCAGCAAGGCCGGCAACTTGATGCGCAAACTCTCACGCGTCTTCAAGTCTTGAGGCAACACGATCAGCTGCGACACATTGGTTTGCGCAAAGACTTGGTCCAGCGGCAAATAAAAACGCGGAACACCAGAACCCACCCAGGTGGTGACCGACTTCACGCCGGGTTCGGCCAGCATGCGTTTTTCAAAGCGTTTGGCCACTTCTTCGCTGGCGGCAAAGGTGGCGCCTTCGGGCAGCCACAAGTCGACAATGATCTCAGGACGGCTTGAATCCGGGAAGAACTGCTGCTGCACCTTGCCCATGCCCACGATGCCCAAAGCAAATGTGGCCACCGTCAAACCGATGGTGATCCAGCGGTGCGCCACGCACCAATTGACCGTGCGGCGAAAGTAGTTGTAGAACGGGGTGTCGAACATCTCATGCGGTTCGTGCGAAACCTCCACAGACTCATCATGCGCCGCCGCTTTGGCGGCCTGGGCCGCTTGCACATGCGCAGGCACCTTGAGCAACAACGCGCCCAGGTAAGGCACGAAATACACCGAAGCCACCCAACTGATCAGCAAGGCCACCACGGTGACAGCAAAAATCGCAAAGGTGTACTCGCCGGTCAGCGACTTGGCCAGGCCAATCGGCAAGAAACCGGTCGCGGTGATCAAGGTGCCCGTGAGCATGGGCATGGCGGTCAGCTCATA
>CANGDZ010000101.1 GCA_947452785.1 Comamonadaceae bacterium
GGTTCTGCCGCTCAGATTCGCCAGGTGGCAGGTATGCGCGGATTGATGGCCAAGCCTGACGGCTCCATCATCGAGACGCCTATTACCGCCAACTTCCGCGAAGGTCTGAACGTGTTGGAGTACTTCATCTCCACCCACGGTGCGCGTAAAGGTCTGGCCGATACGGCGCTCAAGACCGCCAACTCGGGTTACCTGACCCGTCGTTTGGTGGACGTGACGCAAGACTTGGTGGTGACCGAGCTCGATTGCGGCACCTCCGACGGCTCGCTGATGCGCGCCATCGTGGAGGGCGGCGAAGTGATCGAATCCTTGCGCGACCGCATCTTGGGCCGTACTGCGGCTGAAGACGTGCTCGACCCCGAAAACCGTGCGGTGCTGGCCAAAGCTGGCGCCATGCTGGACGAGGACCTGATCGACGTGCTCGAAGCGGCCAATGTGGACGAAGTCAAAGTGCGCACCGCACTGACTTGTGCCACCCGTTTCGGCTTGTGCTCCATGTGCTACGGCCGTGACTTGGGCCGTGGCGGCTTGGTCAACAACGGCGAAGCAGTGGGCGTGATTGCTGCGCAGTCCATCGGTGAACCTGGTACCCAGCTGACCATGCGAACCTTCCACATCGGTGGTGCGGCCTCGCGTGCGGCAGTGGCTTCCAGCGTCGAAGCCAAGTCCAGCGGTTTGATTGGCTTTAACGCCACCATGCGCTATGTGACCAACAGCAAGTCCGAGTTGGTGGTGATTGCCCGTTCGGGTGAGATCGTCATCCATGACGAGCATGGCCGCGAGCGTGAGCGTCATAAAGTGCCTTACGGTGCCATCTTGACGGTCAAAGTCGACCAGGCAATCAAAGCCGGTGCTATTTTGGCCAACTGGGATCCATTGACTCGCCCCATCATCACGGAATTCGCCGGTAAGGTGCAGTTCGAGAATGTGGAAGAAGGCCTCACAGTGGCTAAGCAGTTGGATGAAGTGACTGGCCTGTCCACCTTGGTGGTGATCGATCCTAAGCGCCGTGGTTCGACCAAAGTGGTGCGTCCACAGGTCAAGCTGATCGATGCCGCAGGCAAAGAAGTCAAGATCCCCGGCACCGATCACTCGGTGACGATTGGCTTCCAGATCGGCTCTTTGATCCAAGTGCGCGACGGCATGGATGTGGGCCCAGGCGAAGTGCTGGCCCGTATCCCTGTTGAAGGTCAGAAGACCCGCGACATTACCGGCGGTTTGCCGCGTGTGGCCGAGTTGTTTGAAGCCCGTAGCCCGAAAGACAAGGGCATGCTGGCCGAGATGACCGGTACCGTGTCGTTCGGCAAGGAAACCAAAGGCAAGGTCCGCTTGCAGATCACCGATCCAGAAGGCAAGGTCTGGGACGAGCTGATTCCTAAAGAGAAAAACATCTTGGTGCACGAAGGCCAAGTGGTCAACAAGGGCGAAAGCATTGTGGACGGCCCTGCCGACCCACAAGACATCTTGCGCCTCTTGGGCATCGAAGAGTTAGCCCGCTACATCGTGGACGAAGTCCAGGACGTGTACCGTCTGCAAGGCGTGAAGATCAACGACAAACACATTGAAGTGATTGTTCGTCAGATGCTGCGCCGCGTGGTCGTGGAAAACTCAGGTGATTCCAACTACATTGCCGGCGAACAGGTGGAGCGCTCTGAAATGCTCAACACCAATGACGCGCTGCGCGGTGAGGGCAAGATCCCTGCGACCTTCACCAACTTGCTGTTGGGTATCACCAAGGCTTCGTTGTCGACCGACTCTTTCATCTCGGCCGCTTCCTTCCAGGAAACGACCCGCGTGCTCACCGAGGCTGCCATCATGGGCAAGCGCGACGAGTTGCGTGGCTTGAAAGAAAACGTCATCGTGGGCCGCTTGATCCCTGCCGGTACCGGCATGGCTTATCACAAAGCCCGCGCCGCCAAGGACGAAATGGACGAGGCCGAGCGCCGCTCCATTGCTGAGACAGAAGCCAGTGAATTGGCCGAAGCGCAGCAACTGGTGGCCGATGCTGACCACGCCAGCGAGTAAGTGAAGACCGGGTGACCGGTTGAACTGACCCGAGCCCCTGGACTGCTTTGCGTGGTCCAGGGGCTTTTTTCAAGCAATCCATGGAGATGGGAGCAATACCATGACGGCGCTGATCATTGCGGCACTGGTCTTTTTTTGGGCAGTGGGTGCCTATAACCGTTTGGTGCGTTTGCGCGCGGCTTGCGCGCAGCAGTTTGCCGTGGTCGATGCGCAGTTTGTGCGCCTGTGGGCGTGGGTGCAAGGCAGTCTGCCCGCCAGCGTGCGCGACGAAGAGTCCGCCACCGACAAAACGCCCACCTCGTTGACCGAGGTCTGGACCGCTTGCGAAGCCTTTGCGGAGAGCCTGGCCCAAGTGCGCGCCAACCCCATGGCCTTGGCGCCGATTCAGCGCGTGAACATCGCCCGTGTGCAGCTTTTTAAATTGCTGCGGCAAGAAAAAGACTTTTACGCAGCCGACGAGACCTCCTGGTTCAGTGCCCCTTTGCAAAAGAAATTTGAACGCCTGAAAACCCAGGCCTGGCCTATGATCGTGGCCTACAACCAATCGGTGCAAACCTACAACGACGCCGTGAGCGAATGGCCAGCACGCTGGTTGGCCCGGCAGTTCAGGTTTGAAGCCGCCGCCAAACTCGACAGTGCCGACCCCTTGGCGTAAAGCCCGATATGTCCCAAACATCTTCCACTTTGCCGGCCTCCAATCCGGCCGCGTCCAGTTTGCCTTTGTGGCGCCTGTTGCAGGGCACGGCGAGCGTTGTGGCCGCTGTGCGCAGCGGGCGCTCGATGACCGCCTTGCTCGAGGCGCAGCCCCCCGCTTTGCGACCGGGTGTGCAGGCCCTGTCCTTTCAGGTCATGCGCTGGCTGGGCAGGGCCCAGGCCTTGCGTGCGCAATTGGCCCGCAAAGCACCGCCACCCGCGGCAGATGCCCTGTTGTGTTCAGCCCTGGCGCTGTGCTGGGACGACGCGCTCGCCCCTTACTCGGCCTTCACTTTGGTGGACCAAACCGTCGAAGCGGCACGGCAAAACAAAGACACCCGAGCGCAAGCCAATTTCATCAACGCCTGTTTACGCCGATTTCTGCGCGAGCGCAACGAGCTGATTCGCCTCACCGATGCCGATCCTCTGGCGCAATGGAATCACCCCCTGTGGTGGATCCAAAAGTTAAAAAACGACCACCCTGCGCAATGGCAAACCATTTTGACGGCCTCGCAGTCAGCCGCGCCCATGACGCTGCGGGTGAATGTGACCCGCTCCACCGTGGCGGCCTACCTGGACCAGATGCAGGCCGCAGGACTGAGCGGCCATGCGGTGGGCGAATTTGGCATTGAGCTGAACAAGGCGGTGCCGGTGCTGCAATTGCCAGGGTTTGCCCAAGGTGCGGTGTCGGTGCAAGACGCCGCCGCCCAGTGGGCTGCGCCCTTGCTGTTGCAAGGGCTGGACACCGAACGGCCTTTGCGTATTTTGGATGCCTGCGCAGCCCCCGGGGGCAAAACAGGCCATCTGTTGGAGTTGTGCCCCAGTGCGCAGGTGGTGGCGCTGGACGTGGATGCCGCACGGTGTGAGCGTGTGACTCAAAACCTTGACCGATTGCAAGTCAAAGCCCAAGTCATTGTCGCCGATGCCGCCCTGCCTGAGCGCTGGTGGGACGGCAAGCCCTTTGACGCGATCTTGCTGGACGCGCCATGCACGGCCTCGGGGATCGGCCGCCGTCACCCCGATGTGCGTTGGCTGCGCCGAGAAAGCGATGTTGAGCAACTGGCTGCCATCCAGGCGCGCTTACTGAAAATGCTTTGGCCTTTGCTTAAGCCCGGCGGGCAGCTGGTGTATTGCACCTGTTCGATTTTCTTGGCCGAAGGCCACAGGCAAATCCAAACGTTTCTAAAGCACAACACTGACGCGGTTTTATTGCCTTCCCCGGGGCATTTGATACCGCAAAACAACCCCGTGACCCCGTCCGTCCCGGACAATCAGACGGGTGAACATGATGGGTTTTATTACGCACTGCTACAAAAGCGCCCTTGAGAACAAGGCGCGGTGGGTTCGCGCATGGCTGAGGCTGTGCGCGCTGTGGCTACTCGTTTGTATTGGGGCCTTGACCCTTCCCTTGGCCAGCGCCTGGGCGCAAACCCCGGCCATTGAGCTGACCGAACTCAAGTTAGAGCGCCAAGACAGCGCAATGGTGCTGACCAGCAATGTGCGTCTCGAGTTGGGTGCTGCTGTGGAAGATGCGCTGCTCAAAGGAGTGGCTATCCATTTTGTCGCCGAAGCCGTCATCATGCGTGAGCGCTGGTACTGGTATGACACCCGCGTCTCAGGCGCTGTGCGCCACTACCGGCTGGCCTACCAGCCCTTGACACGCCGCTGGCGCATGACGATTTCCAGTGAAGCCTTCGGAGCGCCCGCAGCGGCCGGCAGCCTGTCGCAGCAGTTTGATAACTTGACCGAAGCCTTGTCGGCCATTCGCCGCAACCTGAACTGGAAAGTGGCGGATCTGTCTGACCTCGACCCCGATACGAAGTACGTGTTGAATTTTCAGTTTCGCATCGACACCTCGCAATTGCCACGCCCCTTCCAAATCACCGCAGGCGGGCAAAACGAATGGAATCTGGCCTTGAGCCGAACTATGCGATTGCCCAACGAATTGGTTCGTTGAGATGAATCCCTTCAAATCCGTGACGCTGCAAAATCGATTGAAGTCGTCAGCCGGCGTGCGCTGGATGGTGGGCCTAGGCTCGGTGGTGATGGTGTTGATCGGCTTGCTGTTGCTGGTCTTGCTCACACAAGCCACCAGTGACCGCGCCCTGTATGACCAGAACTACGAAAAACTCTACATCGTCAACCTGGTGGTGGCCGCCTTCTTGTTGATAGGCATTGTGACGGGGTTGGTGCGCTTGTTGCTGCGCCTGCGTCGGGGGCAGTTTGGCTCACGCCTGTTGGTGAAATTGACGGCCATTTTTGCGCTGGTCGGCGTGGTGCCTGGCGGGGTGATTTATGTGGTGTCCTACCAATTCGTATCGCGCTCGATCGAAAGCTGGTTCGATGTGAAGGTCGAAGGGGCGCTGAACGCGGGCTTGAGCCTGGGCCGCGCCACCATCGACACGCTCAGCGCCGACCTGGCCAAGCAATCCCGATCGGCATCGCAGCAACTGATGGAAGTGCCCGAGGCCAGCGCGGGTCTAGCGCTGGACCGTATCCGCGAGCAATTGGGCGCGAATGACGCGGTGCTTTGGTCCGCCAAGGGGCGCTTGATTGCCAGCGTGGGTCAATCGCGCTATCAACTGCGGCCTGAGCGACCCAGTTCAGAGCAAATTCGGCAAGTGCGCAACAAACTCAGTGTGGAATGGGTGGAGGGTTTGGAGGACAACCCTGATGGCGCACCCTCGGGCCGTATCAAGGTGCTCAGTTTGGTGCCGCAAAGCAGCCTGAGTTTGCAAGATGATCCGTGGGTGCTGCAAATCACGCAAGAGTTGCCGGCCACCTTGGTGGCCAATGCGTTGGACGTGCAGTCCGCCAATCGCGAATACCAAGAACGGGCCTTGGCCCGCGACGGCTTGCGACGCATGTACATTGGCACCTTGACGCTCAGCTTGTTTCTGGCAGTCCTGGGTGCTGTGCTGTTGGCCGTGCTGCTGGGCAATCAGTTGGCGCAGCCCTTGCTGCTGCTGGCGCACGGTATGCGGCAAGTGGCCGCCGGTGACTTGACGCCCAAAATGGCCCTCCAAGGCAAAGATGAGTTGGGTGGCTTGACCCGATCCTTTGCCGACATGACGCAACAACTGTCTGACGCGCGCTCGGCTGTGGAGCGCAGCTTGTTGCAGCTGGACGCTGCGCGGGGCAACTTGCAAACTATTTTGGACAACCTGACGGCGGGCGTGATCGTGCTCGATGCGGCCGGACGCATCCAATCGTCCAACCCCGGGGCCACGCGCATCTTGCGCGTGCCACTGGCGGCACATGAACACACGGCCTTGCTGGCCTTGCCTGCCATGCAGACTTTTGCCGCGGGTGTGCAAGAGCAATTTGCACTACTGAGTGCCGACAAAGACAGCCACGAGTTGGACCATTGGCAAAAATCTTTTGAGGTGCACGCTGCCGGTCAAGGGCTGGACGCGACCGCGGTGACCCTGGTTGCGCGTGGGGCTGTCTTGCCTGACGGCATGCGCCTGCTGGTGTTTGACGACATTTCCGAAATTGTCTCGGCGCAACGCGCCCAGGCTTGGGGCGAGGTGGCGCGCCGCTTGGCCCACGAAATCAAAAATCCCTTGACTCCGATTCAACTCTCAGCCGAAAGACTGGAGCGCAAGTTGGACGGCAAACTCGATGCGCCCGATCAGGCGATATTGGTCAAATCCGTCAAAACCATCGTCGATCAGGTCGACGCCATGAAACGCTTGGTCAATGAATTCAGGGACTACGCGCGTTTGCCCTCAGCCGATCTCAAACCCCTCGACCTGAACGCACTGATTCACGACGTGTTGAGCCTGTACGTGCAAGAGCCCGCTGACAGTGCGAGCCATGCTGCCATCGTCTTGGCCTTAGACCCCGAATGCCCATTGATTCAAGGCGATGAACAGCAACTGCGACAGGTTGTGCACAACTTGCTGCAAAACGCCCAAGACGCCTGCGAACCCCATGCGGGCAAGCCAGGTCATGCGGATGACCTCACCGGGGTCAGCGTGAAAACCCAGTGGAGTCCGGCACGTCAACGGGTGCGACTCACCGTGACCGATACCGGGCCTGGTTTTGCACCGAATATTTTGAAACGCGCCATCGAGCCCTATGTCACCACCAAGACCAAAGGCACTGGCCTGGGCCTGGCGGTTGTGAAAAAAATAGCCGACGAGCATGGCGCACGCCTCGATATCAGTAATTTGATCGAGGAAGATCAGATCAAAGGGGCTCAAGTATCGTTATCATTCAGCATCCACAAGGGCACACCAGACCCGATGGGCGTGACAAACACAACTTCCTAAGGCTTCACGGGCAACATGGCAAACATATTGGTGGTTGATGACGAGTTGGGTATCCGAGACTTGCTCTCTGAAATCCTGAACGACGAAGGGCATACCGTCGAACTCGCGGAGAATGCGGCTCAGGCGCGTGAGCTCCGCAGCCGCATTCGCCCTGACCTGGTGTTGCTGGACATCTGGATGCCCGACACCGACGGCGTCACTTTGCTTAAAGAATGGGCCACCACCGGCCTGCTCACCATGCCCGTGATCATGATGAGCGGCCACGCCACCATCGATACCGCAGTGGATGCCATCCGCATTGGCGCGCAAGCCTTCTTGGAAAAACCGATCACCTTACAAAAACTGCTCAAGGCCGTGGAGCAAGGCCTGGCTCGAGAGCAGGTTCGTCAGGCGGTCGCCGCACACCAAGAGGCCTTGCGTGCGCCGGTGCTGGCCGCGATGCCTGCCGTTGTCGAGAGTGTTTTGCCAGAGCCTGACCTGGGACCGGCCGTCTCTCAGCTGTTCGATCTGGACCGACCATTGCGCGATGCTCGCGATAGCTTTGAAAAAGCCTATTTCGAATTCCACCTCAGTAATGAGGGTGGCTCCATGACGCGCGTCGCCGAAAAAACTGGTTTGGAACGCACGCATCTGTATCGCAAACTCAAGCAATTGGGCGTGGACGTGACACGCAACAAACGCAACAACTGAGTGGCTCACAGCATCCTTCGGTCGCCAACGAATTTATTCGGCGGCCGGGGTCCTTGAGGCCAAAGAGCACCAGCAAGTCTGGTATAATTTTCGTCTGCTAGGCCCGGTAGCTCAGTTGGTAGAGCAGCGGATTGAAAATCCGCGTGTCACTGGTTCGATTCCAGTCCAGGCCACCAATTAGAACCGTCGTTTTACTCTGTAGAACGGCGGTTTTTCTCATTCTGGGGTTCCTATCTTGATCCGGTTCTGGAAGATTAAGAATTTGCCCACGCGCTGAAGAATTGGATACGCTTTTCAAGCCGTTCGTTCAGCCCAAATCCATTCGATGTAAATACAGCGAAGTCGTGTCCTGATGGTGGTTGTGCGAATGTGCAAACCCAGAAATGACAAAGCCGCCACAAGGCGGCCTGTCGCCCTAAGAGAGCTTGGTCAAACCAAACAGTCAGAGGGTGAGCTGTTGAGTGAGTTTACACAACCTGGCTTTTATGTGCTGAATTAGAAGTGTTTTCGGCACCCATGGCTACAACAAAGGTGGTTCCTTTTTTACCGTCTGCATCGCGCTGTTCGATCTGCGGGGCTGGGTCACTTTATCCCGGAGGTTTGGGCGCCATCTAGATCAATGGCAACGCTTGCCCTAAGAATGCTGCAGTTTGAATCAAGCCGTTGCGCTCCATGGAGTCCACAAATCGCTCTGGTGTGTATGCCGGATTTTTTAAGCGTGCACGCATGGCTTTGAATGCAGGCAGTACGTAAGCGGCTAGGCATCCCATATTGAATTTACCTGAGGCTAATCAGATGATGTCCATGTACAAACCAAATGGACATTTACATGGGTGCCACAAAGGGCGGAACGAGGCGTAGCCACAGTGATGAGTTCAGGGCAGCGGTGCTGGTGGAA
>CANGDZ010000102.1 GCA_947452785.1 Comamonadaceae bacterium
TCCCTTTCAATGGGCAAAAAACTTTACGTCGGCAACCTGCCGTACTCGGTTCGTGATGGCGATTTGGAACAGGCTTTCGGCCAGTTCGGTGCCGTGACCAGCGCCAAAGTCATGATGGAGCGCGATACTGGTCGTTCCAAAGGCTTTGGCTTTGTGGAAATGGGCACTGACGAAGAAGCTGTTGCAGCTGTCAATGGCATGAACGGCCAGCCTTTGGGCGGTCGTAGCATCGTGGTGAACGAAGCTCGTCCCATGGAAGATCGTCCTCCCCGCACCGGTGGTTTCGGTGGTGGTGGTGGCGGTCGTCGTGAAGGCGGCGGCGGTTACGGCGGCGGTGCTGGCGGTGGCGGTGGCTACGGCGGTGGTGGCGGCGGTTACGGCGGCGGTGCTGGCGGTGGCGGCGGCTACGGCGGCGGCGGTGGTGGTGGTCGTCGTGAAGGCGGCGGCGGCTACGGCGGCGGCGGTGGTGGTGGTGGCGGCGAAAGCGGCTTCCGTAGCCCTTACGGCTCCGGCCCACGCGGCGGTAGCGGTGGCGGTCGTCGCGAAGGCGGCGGCGGTGGCGGTAGCTACTAAGCACTGAGCGCTTCTTCACTGAAGCGTTTCAAAGCAAAAGCCCTGCAATGCAGGGCTTTTTCACGCCTGGGTTTTCTTCTTTGCCTCTGGAAAGGCCTCTCACCCTTCGCTAGAGGGGGTCGCGGTGTTTACGCGGTTGGTTTTGCAACAAGCGGTCGAACCAGGCTTCGGGCAACAAGCGTAGCAGCGCGGCCACGATCGCCATGGGCCAAGGGATCACTCGATAGGGGGTTCCTGCCGCAATGGCGTTGAAAGCCCGGTCCGCAAATGCCTGCGACGACATCAGAAAAGGCATAGGGTATTTGTTTTTGCGGGTGAGTGGCGTGTCCACATAGCCGGGGGCAATCGTGACCACGCGCACACCTTTGCGGCCACCGTGGCCACGCAGCTCGCCGCGCAGGCTTTCGCAGTAACTGATGACGGCCGCTTTGCTGGCGCAATAAGCGGCATGGCCCGGCAAACCCCGGATGCCCGCCACGCTGGCGATGCCCACCAAGGTGAAAGCAGGCGCATCGCGCTCATTCGCCTGGGCTTGCATGGGCGCTATAAAGGGGTGAAAGGTCGCGGCCAGCCCCAACACGTTGGTGGCCATGACGCGTTGCATCACCGCCAGATCGGCGCGTGCTGCCGTGTCCATGCCTTGGCTGATGCCGGCATTGGCGATCACCACTTCGGGCAGACCCAGGCTGGCCATGCATTGCTCGGCTGCTTCAATAATGCTGGCGTTGTCGCTGACATCGGCGGCAAAGACACGGTAATCGTCTGCGTTCAGTCCCTGACTTTGTGCCCAGTCGTGCATCGCTTGGCCGCGGCGTGCCACCAAGGCCAGGCGCCAACCGAATTGGTGGTAGCGCAGCGCCAAGGCCTGGCCAATGCCGCTGGACGCGCCGGTGATGAAGACCAGGGGTTGCATAGGCTTTGCTTTTTATTTTGGGGTTGGCATGATCATGCCGCGCACCCGGCCCTGCAGGCGGTATTCACCGCTTTGGCCATTCAGGTCCATGGTCTCGCCGCTGAACAGGTCGCGTCCTCTGTGCACTTCAACCGGGGTTTCAGAAATCACCCGATCTCCTTTTTCATAAGCAATGAGTTTTTCACTGCGCAATTCAGTGCGCACGCCGTCTTTTTGGTTGATGCGCACCACGTTGGCGTTGCCGCTCAAGGTGGTTTTGGCTTCTTGCTGGTTGTTTTCGGCTTGGGATTGCACGTGGTCGGCACGCGCCACCACTTTTTGCCCTTGTTCGTCGATGGCCTGAATCTGCACAGTGTCCATGTCCAGCACGTCGAACTCGGGGTAATGCCGGGCATGCGCGGCTTGCAGTTCACGAATCAGACGCCCACTGGCGTCAAAGGATTGAACCGAAAAACCATGCAGAAAATAATCAGGCTCTTTGCGGACGACTTTGGCGCTGTTGGGGCTGTGCAGATCCGGCACGCTGCGCACCAACCACCAAGAGCTAAGGGCAAACAAACCCATGACCAAAGCCGGCAAATACAAAGTCAGCCGGTCAAAGGCATTGCGAATCAGGTGCAGCCAGGGCATGGTGGGCTCAGGCCTTGTCTGGTTGCGCGGGCATCGGCTCGGATGCGCTCACCCGGGCCAGCAGTTTGGCGTAATGGCCACCGGCCACCAGCAACAAATCGCAAAAGGCCCGCGCCGCGCCTTCGCCGCCGCGCTGTGCGGTGACGTGGTCGGCCAAGGCCAGTGCTTGGGCATGGGCGTTGGCGGGCGCGCAGGCAAAGGCGGCGTGTTGCATCACCGGCAGGTCGGGCCAGTCGTCACCCATGGCCGCGGCCTGTGACCAACTGAAACCCAGGGTGTCCAGATAGGCTTGAGCGGCAGGCAGTTTGTCTTCGGTGCCGAAGGTCGCGTGGGTCACGCCCAAAGCGGTCAAGCGCTTGCGCAGGGGCAAAGAGTCGCGCCCGGTAATGATCGCCGGCGTGATGCCCGCTTGCATCAAGAGTTTCAGACCGTGGCCGTCCAAGGTGCTGAAGCGCTTGAGCGTTTCACCGTGTTCAGAAAAATACAGACCGCCATCGGTGAGCACACCGTCCACATCGAAAAAA
Organism: Comamonadaceae bacterium; assembly: GCA_947452785.1. GTDB lineage: Bacteria > Pseudomonadota > Gammaproteobacteria > Burkholderiales > Burkholderiaceae_C > Limnohabitans_A. Next base: position 2,641 of record CANGDZ010000102.1, read on the forward strand.
GCGATGCGGATGCCTTGCGCTTTGAGCAGCAACTCGGGCGGGTAGTGCAAAGCGGGCGTCAAGTGTTTCATGGGGTGGCGCATTCAAATGACCTTGGCGCGCATCAGATCGTTGCTGTTGAGGGCGCCGCACAAACGCCCTGCTGTGTCCACCACCAGCACGCTGGTGATGCGGTGCGCTTCCATCAACTCGGCGGCCTCAACCGCCAGGGCATCTTGCCGGATGGTGCGTGGGCCGGGATGCATCACGTCCTGCGCGGTGAGGTCGCGCAAATCACGGCCTTGCTCGATCAGTCGGCGCAAATCACCGTCGGTAAAAATGCCAAGCACCTGTTGTTCGTCATCCACCACTGCCGAGGCGCCCAGGCCTTTGTGGCTCATCTCGCGCATGAGCGCCATCAGGCTGGCTTGGGGCAACACGCTGGGGGCGTCATCGCCTGTGCGCATCACATCGCTCACATGGGTGAGCAGGCGGCGGCCCAAGGAGCCGCCGGGGTGTGAGCGGGCAAAGTCTTCGGCCTTGAAGCCGCGCGCGTCCAGCAGCGCCACGGCCAACGCATCGCCCAAGGCCAATTGCGCCGTGGTACTGGCGGTGGGCGCCAGATTCAAGGGGCAGGCTTCTTTTTCCACGCTGCTGTCCAGCACCACATCGGCATGCAGCGCCAGGGCAGATTGCAGGCCACCGGTCATGGCAATTAAGGGCACACCTTGTCGCTTGAGCATCGGCAAGATCGCGACCAGTTCGTCACTTTCGCCGCTGTTGGAGATGCCCAGCACTACATCGACATTTTTGATCATGCCCAGGTCGCCATGGCTGGCCTCGCCGGGATGCACAAACATGGCGGGGGTGCCGGTGGATGCCAGCGTGGCGGCGATCTTGCGGCCAATGTGGCCACTTTTACCCATGCCGGTGACGACCACACGGCCTTTCACGTTCAGCATGAGCTGCACCGCTTGCGCAAACCGCTCGTCCAGCCGGTCTTTGAGCCCCAAGAGCGCTTGGGCCTCGATGTCCAGTGTGTCGCGGGCCAACTGGAGGGCCTGAGCTGTATTGAATGCCATTCGGCTATTTTATCGGGCTCACGCAAAGACCTTATGGGAAACGCCCTTGCGAATGGATTGTCACGCTGCATTGGTACCATGGGCCACATGAGTTCGCTTGAATTAACGTTGATGTACTTGCTCGCTGCCGTGCTCGGGGTGGTGGGTTGTCGCATGCTCAAATTGCCGCCCATGTTGGGCTATTTGCTGGTCGGGGTGGTGATTGGGCCGAACGCCTTGGCACTGGCGCAAAACTCAGAAGGCATCAAACACCTGGCCGAATTTGGCGTGGTGTTTTTGATGTTTGTGATCGGGCTGGAGTTCAATCTGCCCAAATTACGAGCCATGCGCAAACATGTGTTTGGGCTGGGTTTGATGCAGGTGGTGTTGACCATTGTGTTGGTGACCTTTGCCTCTCTGTTTTTGGCGGCCTTGGCGCCCAGCTTGTGGCATATGAGCTGGCAAACCGCGCTGACGCTCTCAGGCGCAATGGCCATGAGCAGCACGGCCATCATCATCAAGTTGATTTCAGATCGTTTGGAGTTCGAATCGGAACACGGCAAGCGCGTGGTCGGCGTGCTGCTGTTTCAAGATTTGGCGGTGGTCCCTTTGCTGGTGCTGATCCCTGCGTTGGATGCGAAACCCGAAGCGCTGATGACCGCCTTGGCGATCGCGGGCTTCAAAGCGGTGGTGCTGATCACCCTGCTCTTGACCGGTGGGCAACGCATCATGCGCTGGTGGCTGACGCTGGTGGCCAAACGCAAGAGCGAAGAGTTGTTTGTTTTGAACCTGTTGCTCGTCACCTTGGGCTTGGCATGGCTCACCGAGTTGGCGGGGCTGAGCTTGGCCTTGGGCGCGTTCATTGCGGGCATGCTGATTTCGGAAACCGAATACAAGCATCAGGTGGAGACCGACATTCGGCCCTTCCATGATGTGTTGCTGGGTTTGTTTTTCATCACCATCGGCATGCTGCTGGACTGGCACATCGTCATTCAAAACTGGCCTTTGGTGCTGCTGCTCACCACTTTGCCGGTGCTGTTCAAACTGGGGCTGGTCACGACGATTGCCCATGCGACCGGCAGCAGCATGGGCGTGTCCTTGCGCACGGGTCTGTACCTGGCGCAGGCCGGCGAGTTCGGCTTTGTGTTGCTGACCTTGGGTGCGCAGCATAATTTGGTGCCCCCGCATTTGCTGAACCCGGTGTTGGCGAGCATGGTGTTGTCGATGTTGGCCGCGCCTTTCATGGTGATGTACAGCAACCGCATCGTGATGAAACTGGTAGCCAGCGAATGGTTGCAGCAATCACTGCAAATGACCCAGATCGCGCGCAAGTCGATCAACACTAGCAAGCACGTGATCATTTGCGGTTACGGCCGCTGCGGCCAAAACCTGGCTCGCATGCTGGAGGCCGAAGGCATTCCCTACATGGCGCTGGACCTGGACCCTGACCGGGTTCGGCAAGCGGCGGCGGCCGGCGACTCGGTGGTGTTTGGCGATGCCGCCCGCTTGCAATCGTTGATGGCCGCTGGCCTGGCCCGCGCCAGTGCGGTGGTGGTGACCTACCTGGAAGCCGGCGCAGCTTTGAAAGTCTTGGCCAACACCCGCAGTCACGCACCCCAAGTCCCAGTGATTGTGCGCACCCAAGACGATCACCATTTGGAGCAGTTGCAACTGGCGGGCGCCACCGAGGTGGTGCCCGAAGCCATTGAGGGCTCTTTGATGTTGGCCACCCATGCCTTGGCACTGGTGGGTGTGCCCATGCGGCGCGTGATCCGTATCGTGCAGGAACAACGAGATGCACGCTACAACATGCTGCGTGGCTATTTTCACGGCGCCGACGACGATACGGTCGATGAAATGGACCATGAGCGCTTAGGCACCGTCAACCTGCCCTTGGCCACGTCCTGGGCCGATCAACCCCTGGCAGCGCTGGCCTTGCTTGCCATGCAGGTGCGGGTGGTGAGCGTGCGTCGCAGCCACGGTGAGAATGTGAAAGTGACCGAGCAGACCCTGCTGCAAGGCGGCGATACCTTGGTGTTGTCAGGCACACCGCAAGCCTTGGCGACGGCAGAGCAAAAATTATTCATGAAGTAAGCGGCCTGGATCTAGGCTCCTGAACAGACGCGGCCTCAGCAGCCGAGTTGGTCGGCCAGTGCGTTCAAGTCCACCGCATGCAAATCGTTGCCGGGTTGCGGCGACACGTCTTTCGGGTGGGCCGCGCCCATCTCCCAAGGTCTTTCAATGTAGGCGGTGCGCAGCCCACAGGCCCGTGCGCCTGCCAAGTCATCGTGGTGTGCGGCCACCAGCATCACTTGCGCTGTCGGCACATCGAACACCCGCGCCACTCCCATGTAGGCGGCTGGGGCGGGTTTGTAAGCGCGAAACACTTCGGCGCTGAGCACACAGTCCCAAGGCAAACCGGCGCGTTTGGCCATGGCGGTGAGCAGCCCAATATTGCCGTTAGACAGGGTGCTGATGATGTACTTGCTTTTCAGACGCGTCAGCCCCGCCACGCTGTCGGGCCAGGCATCGAGCCGGTGCCAGACGCGGTTCAGGTGCTGGCGTTCAGCCTCGCTCAAATGCGTCAAACCAAACTGGGGCAGCAAGCTGTCCAAGATCATGCGGTGCAAATCGTCGATCAAGGTCCAGCCGAGTTCGCCGCTCATCACCCGCTGCATCGCGGGTTTGTAGCCCGCGCGCCAAGCCAGTGCAAAAGCATCGCCGTCAACCTGCGGGTACAGCGTTTGGACTTCGCGGGCAATGCTGCCATGCCAGTCGACCACGGTGCCAAAAATATCAAAGGCCAAGACCTTGACGCTGTCGGGAGAAAAAGAAGGGGTGTGCATGGGGTTATTCTTTCACGTCGCCCCGCTGGCGCTGTCACCCAAAGGGCAGACAAAGGGCGCGAATGCTTTTACTGTGGGTTCTGACTAATTTTGCCATCGACCTAGAGAGCGTATTCCAATGAGTTCCAGCCCGAATCCCGCCGACGACCGCGTCCCTTATGCCAAGCCCCAGCCTTGGGGCATGGCCCCTGACATGGTGGTGCCCAACGTCATGACCGAGGACGAGCGCTTGTGGGCCCCTGTGGCCCCGGGCATCTGGTCTCGCCCCATGCACTTGAATGTGACCGGTGGTTTTTATGTGCACATGCTCAAAGTCAAGCGCTCAGGACTGCTGCAAAGGCACCGCCATTCTGGCCAGGTACACGCCTATGTGATCCGTGGCAAATGGTTGTATCTGGAGCATGACTGGGTGGCCGAAGAGGGCAGTTACGTGTTTGAGCCGCCGGGCGAAACCCACACCCTGGTGGTGCCCGATGATTGCCAAGACATGGTGACGATGTTCACGGTGCATGGCGCCTTGATGTATGTGGATACGCAAGGCAACGCCACAGGCTATGACGATGTGTTCACCCGCATCGACAAGTACCGCGCCCATTTTGAGGCCGTAGGGTTAGGCGCCGATTATGTGAAAAACTTCATGCGTTGAACGCGCGCATTTTGCGTAAAAAAGCCTGCTCGACGAGCAGGCTTTTTGCATACAGGCGGGGGCAATTACAAAGGCTTTTTGATCCAGTTGGCGATCTCGCCGATCACGCCGCGGCGGAAGGCCAGCACGCAGACCACAAAGATAAAGCCTTGGATGATGGTGACCCAGGCGCCAAATTGCGCCAGGTAGTTTTCCATGCTCACGATCACTGCCGCACCGACCAAGGGCCCAAACAGCGTGCCCATACCGCCCACCAAGGTCATCAAGACGACCTCGCCCGACATGGACCAGTGAACGTCGGTCAGCGAGGCCAACTGGAACACCAGTGACTTGGTTGCACCTGCAGTACCTGCCAGCGCGCCTGAGATCACAAAGGCCAACAGCTTGAAGGAGTCGGTGTCATAACCCAACGAGGTGGCGCGGTCGGGATGCTCGCGGATGGCTTTCAGGATCTGGCCGAAGGGGGAGTGAATCACGCGCCAAATCAGTAAGAAACCCAGCAAAAAGATGGTCAACACGAACACATACATGTTGAAGTTGTCTTCCAAGTTGATCATGCCGAACAACTTGCCGCGTGGCACAGACTGGATGCCATCTTCACCGCCGGTGAAGGGCGCTTGCAGGCAAAAGAAGAAGACCATTTGCGCCAAAGCCAATGTGATCATCGCAAAGTAAATGCCCTGGCGGCGAATGGCCAGCAGGCCCACCACCAGGGCCAGCACGGCCGAAGCGGCGGTGCCTAAAACCACACACAGTTCCGGGTTCAGTCCCCAGACTTTGGCTGAATAAGCGGCCACGTAACCGGCCGAGCCCATGAACATGGCGTGCCCAAAAGAGAGCAGGCCGCCAAAACCCAAAAGCAGGTTGAAAGCACAGGCGAACAGCGCAAAGCACATCACCTTCATCAGGAAAATCGGATACACCCAGATCGGTGCAATGGCGAAAATCATCACCATGATGACAAAGGCCACCCACTGGTGAGTGAGCGACTGCGTCTTGAAAGCGAGAGGCGTGGCGTTGGACATGAGCTTACTTCTGGGTGCCGAACAATCCGGCAGGTTTGATCAACAGAACAATGGTCATGATCACGAAAATGACCACATTGGACGCCTCAGGGTAGAACACCTTGGTCAGGCCTTCGATCA
>CANGDZ010000103.1 GCA_947452785.1 Comamonadaceae bacterium
GGGCATGAGCCGCGCCACGATCTCGGGCATCGAAAACGGCACGGTGGCTGAAATCGGCATCCGCAAAATTTTGTCTATTTGCGCCGCACTGGGCATCGAGTTGGTGGCGCAAGAAAAGACCCGACGCCCCACCTTGCAGCAACTCATGATGGAGCAGGGCGATGCTTGATGTGCAGGTCGACCAGCAACGGGTGGGTAGTGTGTTCAAGCCCGAGTCGGAGCCGAACAAATTCCACTTTGTGTACGAGTCCTCGTGCCCACCGGAATCCGCGGTGTCTTTGACCATGCCCGTGGTGCGCGAGCACTACGCCTCGGCTTACAAGTCACTGCATCCCATTTTTGACATGAACTTACCCGAAGGCGCGCTGGCCGAGCGCTTGCGCAAAGAGTTCAGCAAAGTCATCCCCCATTTCGATGCCTTGGCCATGCTCAAAATTGTCGGCCAATCTCAAATTGGCCGTTTGCGGTTTGCTGCGCCCGCAGACAAAGTGGTCGATATGCCGGCCGAAAATCTGAGTGATCTATTGGCCCATGATGGCGCAGAAGGTCTGTTTGAGAGTCTGCTCAACCTGTATGCAGTGCACTCGGGTATTTCGGGGGCCATGCCCAAAGTCCTGCTGCGCAGCAGTTTGCGCGGTGAAGACCTGAGCCGCGTCACGCACCGGGGGGCTACGCACATCGTCAAGGCCTGGACCGACGAGCACCCCCATTTGGCTGAAAACGAATATTTTTGCATGCGCGCAGCCCTGCATGCCGGGCTGGAGGTGCCAAAGTTCGAGCTGTCTCAAGGTGGGCGGTTTTTGGTTGTCGAGCGCTTTGACCTGAGTGACCACGGGTACTTGGGCTTTGAAGATTTTTGCGTGCTCAATGGCAAAACAGCCCTACAGAAATACGACGGATCTTACGAAAACATTGCCAAACGCATCAAAGACTTCGTCTCGCCCGAAAATGTGCGCCCGGCCCTGGAAAGCTTTTTCAAGGCGCTGTCGCTGTCGTGCGCTTTGAAAAATGGCGATGCCCATTTGAAGAATTTTGGCGTGCTCTACGCCAACACCGAAAGCGCTGTCCGTCTGGCCCCCATCTATGACCTAGTGACCACCACGGCTTACAAACCTAACGACATCTTGGCGTTGACCTTGGGCGGCACCAAACGCTGGCCTAAAGCTAAAGCCCTCCTCGCGTTTGCACGCACCCACTGTAACCTGACCGAAGCGCGCGCTATGGCGTTACTGACCCAAGCAGTGCAAGGCATACACCGGGCCACCGCAGAAACCAAACTCTATATGGAAGAAAAGCCCGCATTCCAAAAAATGGGCACGGTGATGCTGGCGCAGTGGAGCCAGGGATTGAGCCACTTAGAGTAAGCGGTATGGGAGGGGTCTAAAGTGGGTGGTATTTACCGATGCGTAATTCGTTACGATTAGGTAAAATCCCGTTTTTGACCGAACAAGCGGAGAATTTCCATGACCCAAGCCCCGACCAAGGCCTTTGCCTCGCAAGCCGACCTGGCTGACAAGAAGATCACTTTCGAGCAACTCAGCCCGCATTGCTGGGCATATACGGCCGAAGGTGACCCGAACTCAGGCGTGATCATCGGTGACAAATTCATCATGGTCAGCGACGCCACGGCCACGCCAGCCATGGCCAAGGACCTGATCGCACAAATCCGCAAGGTCAGCGACAAGCCGATTAAATACGTCTTGTTGACTCACTACCACGCGGTGCGCGTGCTGGGTGCCAGCGCCTATGTGGCCGAAGGCGCGACCGAAGTGATTGCCAGCCAGGGCACATACGAATTGATCGTCGAGCGCGGCGCGCAGGACATGAAGAGTGAGATGGAGCGTTTCCCGCGTCTGTTCCGTGGCGCCGACGAAGTGCCCGGCCTGACTTGGCCGACCATGGTGATCGGCGGCGGCGACGCCACCAAGGGCGAAGTGCCCGGCAAACTGGTGGTCGACTTGGGCGGCGTGACGGTGCAGATCTGGAGCCCCGGCTACGGCCACACCCGTGGCGACACGATTGCCTGGGTGGAAGCCGAAAAAGTCTTGTTCTCCGGTGATTTGGTGGAGTACGAAGCTGGCGTGTACACCGGTGACGCCCAGTTGCAAGAGTGGCCAGCCACGCTGGAAGCCTTGCGCGCCCTGAACGCCGAAGCCATCGTGCCCGGTCGCGGCGAAGCCATGAAGGGCAACGCCCATGTGAACAAGGCCTTGGACTACACCAAGCTGTGGGTCGAGACTTTGTTCACCGCCGGCAAAGAAGCCGTAGCCGGCCAAATGGATTTGAAAGCTGCGATGGCCCATACCCGCAAGAGCATGGACCCGATCTTTGGCCAAGTGTTCATTTACGAGCACTGCCTGCCGTTTGACGTGACCCGTGCTTTTGACGAAGCCTCGGGCATTAAGAACCCGCGCATCTGGACCGCCGAGCGCGACATGGAAATGTGGAGAGCGCTGCAAGCCTAAGTCGGCTTGACTTGTGCCATAGCCCTCGCGGTCATCAAGCCCCTTTTTTGAGGGGCTTTTTTATTGCGCCGACAGATCTTTCAAATCACTGGCGTAGGCACGCAGACGCTGAATCGCTTTGAGACGTTGCGCGGCAGTGGTCGTGTTGTGCAACTGGGCCGTGTTGGCGCAGGCCTCTTGCTTCAGGCGCTGGCGTGTTTCAAAGCCGTAACCTTCTGTGGTGGCGGTCCAGCTCAGAACAATGGACTGCAGCGCCTCTTGCGCCTGCAACGCAGGTGAAGATTTGATTTGGAAGGATCGCAGCCATTCCAGCAACAGCTGCTGCTTGTGCAAGCGGTCTTGCCAAGCCCACTGCGCAGTCCACACGGACTGCTGGACCTGTTGCCGCAGCACTTGGATTTGCGCGGGCGATAAGGTGCCGTAAAAGGACTCAAAGCGGTCGACAAAATTATCTAAGCGTTTTTTCTCGCGCTCCGCGGGTGAGAGTTTGAGCCAATCGTCTTGCCAGGTCGCGTTTTTCTTGGTCCATTGCCGTTCCACGTGCGCCAGTTGCCGCCCAGATAAATCCATGGCCACGGCGGTGAGGCTGGGCACAGCCTTGTTTGTTAAGGCATTCAAGTGCAGCTGCCCGGCATCGGCCAGGCTACAAACCTGCGCTGCGCTGAGGTTGTCAGCGGCCAGGGTTTGGGCTTGCTGCAGCAGGCCCGCATACAACGGCAGCTCTTGCGTGCGGTGCCAGCGGTGCACTTCGCTCAACGCGGCACGCAGACGCTCAGACTGAGGCGCAGAGAAATCCGCATACCCGTCCAGCCACCAATAGGCCAAGTCATCGGCTTTGCCATAACCCAGCTTGATGGCGCTGCAGCCTTGTAGCAAGGCGAGCACCGCAGACCACAACACAAGGCGCCAAGGCCAGCGTATGGAATGGCGTGATTTCAAAGAGACAGTTAAAAGCATGGGATCGGTCAGTTCCACGAACGATAATCGTCAGCTACGATTGTTGAAAGATGAACCGCCAAGTCTGACGGTAACGTGATGCACAGCATGAACCAAACTCTCCATTCCCTCCCGATTGATGTGGTTGTTATGGCCGCCGGCAAAGGCACCCGCATGAAAAGCCGCTTGCCCAAAGTGCTGCAGCGCTTGGCGGGCGTGCCCTTGGTGCAGCACGTTCTGGCCACAGCGGCCCAACTGCACGCGCGCTCGGCGGTGGTGATCACGGGACACGGCGCGCAGGAGGTGGAATCGGCTTTGTCCGCACCCGCTGCATTGTCTGCTCCAACCGCTTTGCAGTTTGTGCGCCAGGACCCACAACTGGGTACTGGCCACGCCGTACAGCAAGCGGTACCGGCCTTGGCCGACGACGGATTGGTGGTAATTTTGTCGGGCGATGTGCCCTTGACCCAGGCCAATACTTTGCAAGCCCTGATCGCGGCTAGCGGCGGCACCCGCTTGGCTTTGCTCACCATTGAATTTGCCGACCCCACCGGTTATGGCCGCATCGTGCGCGATGGCGAGCAGGTCAAAGCCATCGTGGAGCACAAAGACGCGAGCGACGCGCAACGCGCCATTCGCGAGGTGTACAGCGGCATCATGGCCGTGCCGGCGCGCCTGCTCAAGCCTTGGCTGGAGCGCCTGGATAACCAGAATGTGCAGGGCGAGTACTACCTGACCGACATTGTGAAATTCGCCGTGGCTGATGGGGTCGAGGTGGTTGCACAGACCATCACGGACCCGCTGCAGGTGGCGGGCATTAACAGCCCGGTGCAGCTGGCCGAGTTGGAGCGGGCGCACCAACTGCGCCAAGCGCATGCGTTGATGGAGCAGGGTGTGCGCATGCAAGACCCCGCACGGTTTGATTTGCGCGGCCAACTGGACTGTGGCCAGGACGTGGAGATCGACGTCAATTGCATTTTTGAAGGTCGCGTATCTCTAGGCGAGGGTGTGCGCGTAGGCGCGAACTGCGTGATCGCCAACTGCAGCATCGCCGCGGGCGCCGTGATTTACCCCTTTACCCACATCGATGGCGAAAAGCTCGGCGTGAGCGTGGGCGAGGGTGCCTTGATCGGCCCGTTTGCCCGTCTGCGTCCCGGCGCGCAACTGGCAGCCGAAGTGCACATTGGCAACTTTGTGGAAGTCAAAAACTCCACCCTGGCCAAGGGTGCCAAAGCCAACCACTTGGCGTATTTGGGTGACGCCACGGTGGGCGAGCGTGTGAACTTTGGTGCCGGCAGCATCACCGCCAACTATGACGGCGCCAACAAACACCGCACCGTGATCGAGGCGGACGTGCACATCGGCAGCAATTGCGTGCTGATCGCGCCCGTCACCATCGGCGCCGGCGGCACGGTGGGCGGAGGCTCCACCATCAGCAAGAGTACCGAACCCGGCGCTTTAAGCGTGGCACGGGGCAAGCAAGTGAGCGTTGCCAACTGGGCGCGGCCGCAGAAACAGCCAAAATCCAAGTGATTAGCACGAATCGAACGATTCGTGCTAAATTGCCGGCATGCAAACCTTTTCTGCCAACGAAGCCAAAACCCAGTTTGGGCATTTCATCGATGTGGCCCAGCGCGAGCCGGTGCGTGTGGTGCGCCGTGACCGCGTGGTTGGCGTGATGGTGTCTGCGCAAGACTACGAAGCCATGCGCGAGTTTTATGCCAACCGCTTGCAACACACGCTGGCTGGCACGGCTATGCAGGCCGAACGTGCAGGCCTGACCCCAGAATTGCTGGAAGACTTGCTGCGTGACGAGTCTTAAGCTGGTCATTGACACCAATATCTTGATCAGTGCCGCGCTGTCTTCGAAGGGCGCCCCCGCCAGACTGGTGCGTTATGCGCTGGCGCAGCACCAGCTGGTGTTTTCGCAAGCCACATTTGAAGAGCTGCGCACGCGCCTGTATCGCCCCAAGTTTGACCGGTACATCACCCTGGAAAGTCGCGAGCGCTTGCTGCACGACATGAGCGCCTCTGCGTATTGGGTTGAAGTGGGTGAACCGGCTTTTTATTGCCGGGACCGAGACGACGACCAGTTCATTGAGACGGCCCTCAAGGCGCAAGCCCCCTACTTGGTGAGCGGTGACAACGATTTGTTAGAGGCGCCGGAGATCGTGGGCTTGACTGTCATTTCAGCGCCACAAGCGCTGGTGGTGTTGGGACTTTAGCTGGGACTTTACGGCGCGGGCCGCACCGGCCAAGTGGTGGTGAACTTGGCGCGCTTGGTGGCAAAAAACGCTTTCACGTTGCGCACATTCGCATCTTGCGTGAACAGCGCTTGGCTGATGCGCAGGTAATCCGGCATGTCGCGGGCCTGAACCGCCAGCATGAAGTCCGGCCCGGGCGAGACGCGCCAGCATTGCTGCACCGCGTCGAGCGCCGAGGCGCGTGCTTCAAAGGCGTCCAGGTGCTCGCTGCCTTGCTTGTCCAGTGAGACTTCTACCAAAGCCGTGATTCCATGGCCCAGCGCGGCACCAAGCTGGTTGGCGTTGAGCACCGCCACTTGGCGCTCGATCCAGCCTTCATCGATCAGCCTTTTCACGCGGCGCAGGCAAGTGGGCGGCGAAACGTTCACTTTTTCGGCCAAGGCCACATTGCTCAGACTGGCATCGCACTGCAAGCTGTCCAGCAGCAGCAGATCAATGGCATCGAGTTTGATTGATTTCATAAACTGTATTTTATTGAAATTTTATTTTATTAATATAAAAAAATGAAACAAAACACTATTTAAAGTTAGAAATTGATCGGATATTTTTCATTGGCCATCTTAATATCCAGCACATTCCCTGTTTTGGAGCATTTTTATGTGTGGCATCGTCGGCGCCGTTTCTTCCCGCAACATCGTTCCCGTCCTGGTTCAAGGCCTGCAGCGCCTAGAGTACCGGGGCTATGACTCGTGCGGCGTGGCCGTACATGCGGCCAGCCTGAACGGCGGCACGGGTGGTTTGCAGCGAGCCCGCAGTACTGCGCGGGTGGCCGAGTTGATGGACCAGGTGAAGGCCGACCACATCGAAGGCGGCACTGGCATTGCCCACACACGCTGGGCCACGCACGGCGCCCCTGCCGTACACAACGCGCACCCGCACTTCAGCCACGGCACAGGCGCAGCAGATACCAAGCCCGGCAAGGTGGCGTTGGTGCATAACGGCATCATCGAAAACCACGAAGAACTGCGCGCTGCCCTGCAAGCCAAGGGCTATTCGTTTTTGAGCCAAACCGACACCGAAGTCATTTCGCACTTGGTGGACAGCGTGTACGACGGCGACATTTTTGAAGCGGTCAAAACCGCCATCTTGCAACTGCATGGAGCTTATGCCATTGCGGTGTTTCACAAAGACGAACCGCACCGCGTGATCGGTGCCCGCGCCGGCTCTCCGTTAATTTTGGGGGTGGGCCAAGGCGAAACCTTCCTGGCCAGCGACGCGATGGCGCTGGCCGGTGTGACCGACCAGATCGTCTATCTGGAAGAGGGTGACGTGGTCGACATCCAGCTGGGCAAATACTGGATCGTTGACCGCGAGCACAAAGCTGTGAACCGCCCAGTAAAAACCGTACACGCGCACAGCGGCGCGGCCGAACTCGGCCCTTACCGCCACTACATGCAAAAAGAAATCTTTGAGCAGCCCCGCGCAATAGCCGACACGCTGGAAGGCGTGGAAGGCATCACGCCCGAGCTGTTTGGTGATGGCGCATATTCCACCTTCAAAGCCATCGACAACGTGCTGATCCTGGCCTGCGGCACCAGCTACTACAGCGGTTGCGTGGCCAAGTACTGGATCGAAGCGATTGCCAAAGTACCTTGCCAAGTGGAGATCGCCAGCGAATACCGCTACCGCGAATCGGTGCCCAACCCCAACACGCTGATCGTCACCATCACCCAAAGCGGTGAGACCGCCGATACCTTGGCCGCACTGCGCCACGCGCAAAGCCTGGGCATGGCGCACACGCTGACCATTTGCAACGTGTCCACCAGCGCCATGGTGCGCGAGTGCAAACACGCCTATGTGACGCGTGCCGGTGCCGAAATCGGCGTGGCCTCCACCAAGGCCTTCACCACCCAGTTGGCGGGCTTGTTCTTGCTCACGCTGGCGCTGGCGCAGACCAAAGGCCGCCTGAGTGACGAAGAAGAGGCCGGTCACATCAAAGCCATGCGCCACCTGCCCGCCGCGCTGCAAGCTGTGCTGGCGCTGGAGCCGCAACTGATTGCCTGGGCACAAGAATTTGCCAGCAAAGAAAACGCGCTGTTTCTGGGCCGAGGCACGCACTACCCCATCGCGCTCGAAGGCGCTTTGAAGCTCAAAGAGATCACCTACATCCACGCCGAAGCCTATGCCGCAGGCGAGTTGAAACACGGCCCTCTGGCGCTGGTGACCAGTGCCATGCCCGTGGTGACCGTGGCCCCGAACGACCAGTTGCTGGAAAAGCTCAAGAGCAATATGCAAGAAGTTCGCGCCCGCGGCGGCGTGCTGTATGTGCTGGCCGATGGCGACACGAAGATCGAGAGCAGCGAAGGCGTCAACGTCATCCGCATGCCTGAGCACTACGGCGTGTTGTCGCCGATCCTGCACGTGGTGCCACTGCAACTGCTGGCGTATCACACGGCGTGTGCGCGTGGGACAGATGTGGACAAGCCGAGGAATTTGGCGAAATCAGTGACGGTGGAGTAATCCCGTTAGGGGGTCCACGAAAAACCGCTAACGTGCGTGAAAACTTCTGGCATCAAACGAGCAGAGCCTTGGTCGACAACTCGCAGGTTGTGGTGATCGAGAGCCTTCAGCTTAAAAACATGACCCGGCGTGCCAAGGCCAAGCAGGACGAACATGGACGTTGGATTA
>CANGDZ010000104.1 GCA_947452785.1 Comamonadaceae bacterium
CGGCGCACTAAAAAGCGCGTCTTCCGTCAGTTGTGGATTGCCCGTATCAACGCCGCTGCGCGTGAATGCGGTCTGACTTACAGCCAATTCGCCAACGGCCTGAAAAAGGCTGCCATCGAGATCGACCGTAAAATGCTGGCGGATATCGCCGTGCATGACAAGGCCGCTTTTGCTGGCATCGTGAACCAAGTTAAAGCCAAACTGGCCGCCGCTTGAGTGCACGAGCGACAAGGGCTCTTTGAGCCCTTGTTTCGCGCAGTAAATCAAAGGGGTTGAGGCTTTCGAAGGCTTCAATCCCTTTTTTATTTCGCATTCACTTTTTGAGTCTTGAAGGACTCCTTGAAAAGCACCCCTATGAACGAGTTGGACACCCTAGTTGTCAGCGCCCGCGAAAGCTTTGCGCAGGCCCAAACCCCCGCTGACCTTGAAAACGCCAAAGCCTTGTACACCGGCAAAACCGGTCGCATCACCGAGCTGATGAAAGGCATGGGCGCCCTGAGCGTGGACGAGAAAAAGACCCGCGGTGCCGCTATCAACCTGGCCAAGCAAGCCATTGAGGCCGCGTTGACAGAGCGCCGTCAAGCGCTGTCTGATGCGGAACTGGAAAACCAACTTAAGGCCGAAGCCTTGGACGTGACTTTGCCTGGCCGCGTGCGCGCTCAAGGCGGCTTGCATCCAGTGTCCTTGACCTTGGAGCGCATTGAGCAAATTTTTGGCTCCATGGGTTTTGAAGTGGCGCAAGGCCCTGAGATCGAGACCGACTGGTTCAACTTCACCGCGCTCAACACGCCCGAAGACCATCCCGCACGCTCCATGCACGACACTTTTTATGTCGAAGGCGGCTACCTGCTGCGCACGCACACCAGCCCCATGCAAATTCGCCATGCGGTGCAGCACGTCAAGCGATACCGCAACCAGCTTGACGCCGGCCAAGGCATGCCCGAGATCCGCGTGATCGCCCCCGGCCGGACCTACCGTGTGGACAGCGACGCCACGCATTCGCCCATGTTCCACCAGTGCGAAGGCCTGTGGATCGGCGAGAACATGAGTTTCAAAGATTTGAAAGTGGTGTTCACAGATTTTTGCCGCACCTTCTTTGAAAGTGACGACTTGGTGCTGCGCTTTCGCCCCAGCTTCTTCCCGTTCACCGAGCCCAGCGCCGAAGTCGACATCCAGTTCCAGACCGGGCCTTTGGCGGGTCGCTGGCTCGAAGTGGCAGGTTCTGGCCAAGTGCACCCGAACGTGGTGCGCAACATGGGCCTGGACCCCGAGCGCTTCATCGGTTTTGCCTTCGGCATGGGCCCTGACCGCCTGACCATGCTGCGTTATGGCGTGAACGATTTGCGTTTGTTCTTTGATGGCGATATTCGCTTCCTGAGTCAATTCCAGTAAAGCAATCAGCCCCTTCAAATGACCGAGCAAATTACAGAGTAAAGACCATGCAATTTCCTGAATCCTGGTTGCGCGAATTTTGCAACCCCGCACTGACCACCCAGCAACTGGCTGACACCCTGACCATGGCCGGCCTCGAAGTCGAAGAGCTCGAATCCGTCGCGCCCGCCTTCACCCACATCGTGGTTGGTGAAATCAAAGAAGCGGTGCAGCACCCCAACGCCGACCGCTTGCGCGTGTGCCAGGTGGATGTGGGACAGGGCAGTTTGCTCAACATCGTCTGTGGTGCGCCGAATGCGCGCGTGGGCATTCGCATTCCCTGCGCCATGGTGGGCGCCGAGCTGCCGCCGGGCGAAGACGGCAAACCCTTTGTCATCAAAGTCGGCAAACTGCGCGGCGTTGAAAGCCAGGGCATGTTGTGCTCGGCCAAAGAATTGCAAATTGCCGACGACCATGGCGGCCTGTTGGAGCTGCCTTCAGACGCGCCGTTGGGCCAAGATATTCGCCAGTACCTGAACTTGGACGACACCTTGTTCACCCTCAAGCTCACGCCCAATTTGGCGCATTGCCTGAGCGTGTACGGCATCGCCCGCGAAGTCTCGGCCTTGACCGGCGCGCCTTTGAAAGAAGTGGCTTTTCCCGCAGTCATATCCACCGCGCCTGACGTCTTGCCCGCCAAAATTGAAGCACCTGAGTTGTGCGGCCGTTTCAGCGGTCGTGTGCTCAAGGGCGTGAATCCTAAAGCCACCACCCCCACCTGGATGGTGGATCGCCTGGCCCGTTGTGGTCAGCGCAGCGTGAGCGCCTTGGTCGACATCTCCAACTACGTGATGTTTGAGTTCGGTCGTCCCTCGCATATTTTTGACCTCGACAAAATCCACGGCGGCTTGCAAGTGCGTTGGGGCCGCGAGGGTGAGCAACTCAAACTGCTCAACGGCAACACCGTGACGGTGGACGCCAAAGTCGGCGTCATCGCCGATGACCACCAGGTTGAGTCGCTCGCCGGCATCATGGGTGGCAACGCCACGGCCGTCTCGGATGACACGCAAAACATCTACATCGAAGCCGCCTTTTGGTGGCCTGCTGCCATTGCCGGGCGCTCACGACGCTTCAACTTTTCGACCGATGCCGGTCACCGCTTTGAACGCGGGGTGGACCCACAGCACACCGTCGAGCACATTGAGCGCATCACCCAATTGGTGATTGACATTTGCGGCACCACTAACACCCAAGTCGGCCCCATGGACGACCAGACGGTGAACGTGCCGGTGCACCTACCCGTCACACTGCGCGTGGCGCGCGCGGTCAAAGTCATCGGCATGCCTTTGAGCCAAGACCAATGCGCCAACGCCTTGAGGGGCTTGGGATTTGCGGTGACTGAAGGCGAGGGCACAGTCACAGTGAATCCACCGAGCTGGCGTTTTGATTTGCAGATCGAAGAAGATTTGATTGAAGAAATCGCCCGCATGGTGGGTTACAACAACCTACCCACCACGCCGCCTCTCGCACCCATCACCGCCAAGGTTCGCGCAGAAAGCCAGCGCAGCCCGTTTGCCGTGCGCCGCAGCTTGGCCGCTTTGGGTTACCAAGAAACCATCAACTTCAGCTTTGTCGAAGAAAGCTGGGAGCTGCAACTGGCAGGCAACGCCAACCCGATTCGCTTGCTCAACCCCATTGCCAGCCAGATGAGCGTGATGCGCTCCAGCCTGATCGGCTCCTTGCTGCAAGTCGTCAAATTCAACACCGACCGCAAGGCCGACCGCGTGCGTGTCTTTGAGTTGGGCCGCGTCTTTTTGCGCGACAGCAGCGTGCAAGACACCGACACCACCGTCAACGGTTTTCACCAACCCATGCGCGTCTCAGGCATGGCCTGGGGCCCAGTAGAGGCGGCAGGTTGGACGGGCAAGTCACGACTGGTGGACTTCTATGACATCAAAGCCGATGTGCAAGCCCTGATGGCCCCCGTGCAAGCCACATTTGAAGCGGCCGAGCACCCCGCTTTGCATCCCGGCCGTAGCGCCCGTGTGATGATCAACGGCCAAGCTGTGGGCTTTGTTGGCGAGTTGCATCCTCGCTGGCGTCAGGCGTGGGACTTGGCGAATGCGCCCGTTGTTTTTGAGTTGGATCTGGACGCTGTGTTGCAGCGCCCTGTGCCCGTGGCGCAAGCCGTGGCGCGCTATCAAGCCGTTGAGCGTGATCTGGCCGTGATCGTGGCCGAGCATGTGACACACGCAGAGCTTATGGCCGCCGTTTGGTCCGCACCCAGCCAAGGCCTGCTGCGAGACGCGGTGCTGTTTGACGTGTATCGCCCGCAAGCCGGTAAAGCGCCAGCAGTCAGTCTGTCTGGCGGCCTTGCCGATGGCGAGAAAAGCCTGGCCGTTCGCTTGACGATAAACAGTGACGAAGCCACACTGACCGAAGCTCAAATTGAAGCCGTGATGAACGCACAACTGGCGCAACTCACGACGCAGTTGAATGCACGTTTGCGCGCCTAAGACCCCTCCGGTTCACTGAAAGAAACACCATGGACTTTTCGGTTGAAAGCTTAGAGACTCCTGCGCTGACCAAGGCGCACCTGTCCGATTTGCTGTTTGAAAAAATTGGCCTCAACAAACGCGAGTCCAAAGACATGGTCGATGCGTTTTTTGACCTGATTGCCCAAGGCTTGACGGACGGACAAGACGTGAAAATCTCCGGCTTTGGTAATTTTCAAATCCGCACCAAAGCCCCACGTCCCGGGCGCAACCCGCGCACGGGGGAGTTGATTCCGATCGAAGCCCGGCGTGTGGCCACATTCCACGCCAGTCACAAACTCAAAGCGCTGATTCAAGGCGATGCGATCGAGGACGACGCCGAATAAATTTCGCGCATCGAACAGAGTCGTATTGGTTGCACTTGTCTGTGTGTTGAAGCACATGGTTGTATTTCGGTAATTTGAGCTAGACGAAGGCTTTGGCCTTGGAGTAAGCTCTAAGGTTTTGTAGGTAAGTTCCTGATTCCAATGGAGAAGTCACTCCCACCCATTCCTGCTAAACGCTACTTCACCATTGGTGAGGTGGGCGAGTTGTGCGACGTCAAACCGCATGTGCTGCGCTACTGGGAGCAAGAGTTTACGCAGCTGCGGCCCGTCAAGCGCCGAGGCAATCGGCGCTACTACCAACACCATGAAGTGTTGATGATTCGCCGTATTTCTGACCTCTTGTACTCTCAAGGTTTCACCATCAGCGGTGCGCGCAACCAGTTGCAAGAATTAGCTCAGTCGCAGCGAGATGGGCGCAAAAATGCGCAACTCAATGGGCAAGAGATGGAGGGCATGGAGTCAGAAAACGGCCCCGATTTGGACACCGCAGTTTCTGCCGCTGATTCGAGCCACGCCTTGACTGCTGGCGATTACCCCATTCATCAATTGCAAGGAAAGATGCAAAATGCCCTGCGGAACGAATTGTTGGAAATACGTGAGCTTCTCTCCGTTTAAGGCGGCAAGACGGGCTATAATTTAAAGCTTGTCGGCGTGTAGCGCAGCCTGGTAGCGCACTTGCATGGGGTGCAAGGGGTCGCGAGTTCGAATCCCGCCACGCCGACCATTATTTAAAAGAGTTAGTAGGTTTTTCCTGCTAGCTCTTTTTGCTTTTCAGCGGTACTCATGCCTGTAAGCGGGCCTTTTCCATCAAGAAATCGATGCAGGTGCGCACTGCCCGAGTCTGGTGCCTGTTGGGCAGGTAAAGCAGGTACATGGTGGTGCCGAAAATGCTCAGCCGGTAGTCGTTGAGTGCCGTGACCACTTCGCCGCTCTCAATCACATCCTGCACCACGTAATCGGGCACCAGTCCGATGCCTAGTCCGGCCAAAATGCCTTCACGTAAAAACGGGTAGTGCTCCGAAATCAGGGTGGGTGCCAGCATGACTTCTTCGCGTTCGCCTTGCCGGTAGCCGCGCAGCGAGAGGTGCCGGCCGACAATGTTGGCGGTGATCAAAGGCTGAGTGCGCAGCAGCGCCAGCTCGCTCGGCAGGCCATGCGCCAGGGCATAGGCTTTTGAAGCGCAGGCCAGGTAGCGCACAGTGCCAAATTCGCGGGCCACCATCTGCGGTGGCGGTTCTGGGAGGACGCGGATGGCGATGTCCACCTCGTCGCGCAGGTTGTCCACCCGGTTTTCGAAGACCACGTCCAGCACGATGCCTGGATTCAAGCGCTTGAACTCGATCAGCCAGTCCGACATCACCATTTGCCCGTAGCCGCTGGGCACGCTCAGGCCGACGCGTCCTTGCGGGCCTTGACCCAGGTTGGTGATGGTTTCCTGCGCCGCCACGATTTCGTTGCGTACGGTGCGTCCGTGCTCGTACAGCCGCCAGCCCACCTCGGTCGGTTCCACACGGCGGGTAGTGCGCCGCACCAGCTCCACGCCGACTGATTTTTCCAGCTGGCTCAGGTGGTAGCTGACGTTGGCACGCGTCATCTTGAGTTTGCGCGCTGCCTGGCTGAGGTTGCCCGCATCGATGATGTCCACCAGCAGGGTCAGGTATGTAAGATCAAGGCTCATATGTCAAATTTTATTTGACACTCTGTCAATGAAAGATATATTTGTCAATTCAAATTTTCAAATGACAATCAAGGTTGATTCTTTTTTCTCAATTCATGGCATTTGGAGTTTCGCATGCGCCTTGTTACTGCTCGCGTTGTTTGTACCCAACGAGAAGGTGACAACTTGGTGGTCTCAATCGACCACTCACCCGGCCACGAAAATCATCCTCTGCTGCGCTACATGGCCATGAACATACAAGGTTGACGACATGGACTTTCCACTTGAAGGCGTGCGGGTCCTAGACCTGTCACGCGTATTTGCCGGCCCGCTGTGCGGTCAGGTGCTGGCCGACTTTGGCGCCGAAGTGGTCAAGGTGGAGCACCCTGACCGCGGCGACGATACCCGTGACTGGGGCATGCGCATCGGCAAGACCGAGACCACCTACTACAACAGCATGAACCGCAACAAGCGGTCCATCACCGTGGACCTGCAAACGCCTGAAGGGCAAAAGCTCATCCACAACCTGCTGCCGCAGTTTGATGTGGTGATTCAAAACTTCAAGACTGGCGGCGCAGACAAACTGGGCCTGGGCTACGCTCAGCTCAAAGCCCTCAAGCCAGACCTGATTTACTGCTCGGTGGCCGGCTACAACAGTTCAGGCCCCGAAGCCAAACGTCCAGGCTACGACCTGGTGATTCAGGGCGAAGCCGGGCTCATGGCCATCAACGGCGAAGCCAGCCAGCCCCCGCTCAAGTTCGGCGTGGCCGTAGTCGACATGATGACCGGCATGTACGCAGCCCAAGCCGTACTGGCTGCACTGTTCCGGCGCGAGCGCACGGGCAAAGGGCAGCTGGTTGAAATGTCCCTGTACGACTGCGGCCTCATGGTGACCGGCTACTACGGCCTGGATGCCATGCTGCTGGGCCACGACCCTGAACGCTATGGCAACGCCCATCCGTCCATCGTGCCCTACGGCATGTTTGAGGCGGCAGACGGCCCGCTCATCATCGCGGTGGGCAATAACCGACAGTTCGACAAGTTCTGCCGCGAGGTTATTGAACGCCCCGACATCGTGGAAGACCCGCGCTATGCCACCAACGTGGAACGCGCCAAAAACCGGCTCACGCTGCTGCCCATGATGATGGCGCTGATCCGCAGTTTCCCGCGCGATGTATTGTTGCAGCGGCTGGCTGCGGCGGGGATTCCCTGCGGCAGGGTGGCCGGAGTGCATGAAGCCTTGACCAGCGAGCGCACTCGCCAGGGCGGCTTGCTGCAAGAAATGCCGCACCCGGTAGCGGGCAGCACGCATGTATTCGCGCCACCCTACCGGCTCGATGGCGAACGTCTGCCGATCCGCAACGCGCCGCCCACCTTGGGCGAAGGCACGCGCGAGCTGCTGCAAAAGCTTTTGCAAATGTCCGAGCAGGAACTGCAAGCGCTGCAGGCCAAAGGCGTTTTGACGCTGCCCCCATCAACCGAACATTGATCCCGTTTTTTGAAAGTACGCACATGAAGATTGCCCATTTCACCCGCCGCGCCTTGCTTGGTGCGATGCTGCCGCTGCTGCCTCTGGTGACCGCCAGCGCCTGGGCCGACACCTGGCCAAGCAAACCCATCAAGCTCATCGTGCCTTTCCCGGCCGGTGGCCCTACCGACACCTCCTCGCGCATCCTCGGCCAAAAACTATCTGAACGGCTCAAGCAGCCTGTGGTGGTGGAAAACCGGGCCGGCGCGTCCGGGTCGATTGCGGCCAAGCAAGTGATGGAAAGCCCGGCCGACGGCTACACCCTGATGATGCTGGCCACGCCCACGCTGCTGGCGCCGCACATGTACAAGAAAACCGGTTACGACACGGTGAAGAATTTCGCCCCCGTGGCCACGATTTACGACCTGCCCATCGTGGTCGTGGTGAACCCCAGCCAGATGCCCACCGTCACCGATTTGCAGCGGCTCATCACCTACGCCAAAGCCCAGCCCGGTGAACTCAACTACACCAGCTCCGGTCCCGGCAGCTTTGGCCACCTGAGCATGGAACTGCTCAAAGAGCTGGGCCAGTTCGACATGCGCCATGTGCCCTACAAGGGCGGCGTACCGGCCATCACCGACACCATCGGTGGTCAAGTGCCTTTGATGTATTCCGATCTGGTGGCCGCCTTGCCGCACATTCAGTCGGGCAAGTTGCGCGCCATTGCGGTGGGCTCGCCGCAGCGCGTGGCCATGCTGCCGCAGGTCAAAACCATTGCGGAGCAAGGCTTCAAGGGCTTTGATGCCGTGTCCTGGGGCGGC
>CANGDZ010000105.1 GCA_947452785.1 Comamonadaceae bacterium
AGATCACCTGATCCGACAAGGGAATCAGCAGGCGGTTATTGCACTCGCCACACTTGATACGCGGCTTTTCGCAAACACCGGCCAGCCACTCATTGCCACAGGCAGGTGCATATCCTGCGTTGCCGGTGGTTTTGCTTTCCCAGCGGATCGGGTAGACATCGGTGCGGCCACGAAACAGCCGACGAAACAGCGCTACCTTTTCAGCGGTGGAAATACGCGATGGCGCTGGTTCTGGCTCCTGGACAGGCGGCGAATGTTCAGGTGGGCGCGGTTGTTGCGGCAATCGCCATTCGACTCCGTGACTGTCCAGCAGCGCAATCAGGCGTGCGTTCTCACTTTGCAGAGAGGCCAACTGATCGCGATCAATCATCGGCCCCGTACTCGGCAAGCAAGTCGTCCATATCGTCACCGACGCCATAGCCGAAGTTGTGACAGGTGCTGCGCACGGCATCCAACCTGTCCCATAACGGCTGGCGTTGCGTATCGGCCAAACTGGCGATGGTTTTTAAGGCCTGCTCAAACATCCTCACCAGCGCGTCGAAGTAGCCTTCATCCTGCAGCCCAACTTCATTACTGAACCCTGCTGCCCGTTCGCAGTAAAACACCATCAGTTCGGCCAGACCTTCCGCTTGGCCAATGGCTTTCTTGTAGTCGGCGATAGGCTTTTTAGCTTTGGCGACTGAGGTGTCTTGATTCTTGAACATGTCGGGCCACAGCCAGCGGTTGATAGTGACCCTGTATGGCTTGAGCACGTCGTCGCCAAGACTCAGGCGAGCGTGGAGGAAGGCTTGGTTGTCCTTGTTGGCCGCGTACAGGTTTTGCAGCAGTCCGAGCAAACCAGCGCGGTCATAGTCCGAGAGCTTGGTCTTTACGTCGCTCCAGTTGGACGTATTCATCTTCGTGGCCATAGCCGCAATTACTCTGCGATGTCGGGTTGGCGGCCGGACTCAATCTGTTTCACCACCCGATCAAAGTCACTCTCAAACAACCGGTCCTGCACGATCCGGTATTTTTCAAATTCACTTTCGGCGTGTGCCTTGGCGATTTCTGCCGTCACCTTGCCAGCGTTCTGAAGCACTCCCCGGTCAGTCGCCTCAATGAAGCGGTTCAGGCGTGTTTCCCAGTCCTGCATGGTCATCGGGATTTTGCGCATCGCCATGCTCTCCGCCACGTCCAAATAAGCCGAAACCAGTCGTTCCAGTTGCGCCATCTCGTGTTCGGCCAGGTAGTTCTTGGCAATGGCGACATCGAATTTCTGTATTTTCCCGTACGGCCCGTCCTTCCAGGTCGTTAGCCCCATGCTTTCCATTTCGGCATCGGCACGCCTGTAGATGATTTCTGCCGCCGTCTGGCCATTTATAGCCCAATGCAACTTGTTTTGTACGGCAGCAAAAAAACGCTTGGTAGCCTGCGCCGTTATGTCGTAATCAATTGACGTGGCGTAGATGTCGGTGATTTTTTGATAGAACTTGCGTTCAGAGAGTCGGACCTCGCGAATGCGCTGCAACTGCTCTTCAAAATATTGGTCGTTGAGTAAGGAGCCGCCGCTTTTCAGGCGCTCGTCATCCATCGTGTAGCCCTTGATGGTGAACTCTTCGATGATGGTGGTTGCCCACTTGCGGAACTGTACCGCGCGCTCGGAGTTAACCTTGTAGCCAACAGCAATGGTTCCAGCAAGCTTGTAGTGCTTGGTGTCGTAACTTTTCCCGTCTGCGGCAGTTATCCGAATATTTCGGATAACTGAATCTTCCTCAAGCTCGTTGCTGGAAAACACATTTTTCAGGTGATAGTTGATGGTTCTGACATCGACGCTATAAAGCAGCCCCATCATCTTCTGAGTAATCCAGACGTTTTCATCAGCGTAAACCGCTTCGACACCGCCTTGTCCGCTGGACGCGACAAACGTCAGATATTCGGCCGCTGATGAACGGATAATGGAGACTTCGGCCTTCTTGTAGGGCTGCTGGAGTTTGTGCTTACTCATTTCTGTCCCTTCGCGCCAGAGTCAGGCGTCAAGGAGTGCATAGATCGTAGAAGGATTGAGGAATTAGGGTCATCTTAATGTGTATCGGGGTATTTATTCATGCCATTGCCCCATTGTTCCGATGATTACCCCATTCGAATTTGCTACTGGATTGATCGGGATAACGAAGTATCCGCATACTTTTAAGCTTGCGAACCATTGTCGCTTCAGCTTTTTTCAAAAAACAAAAACGCCACCGCGAAGGGTGGCGAAGTTGCGTGTGGTGCGGCTGGCGGGGATCGAACCCACGACCCTTGGCTTCGGAGGCCAATACTCTATCCACTGAGCTACAGCCGCATCAAGTAAGCCACAATTATCTCACGCGACGTCCTGATCGCTCCATGCCATGGGGGGGTGAGATACCCGCTTTCTGCAATATGCGCTTGCCGCTGCAAGACCAGCACAAGTTGATTGGCTATAATTGAAGGCTGAATATTGTCAAACGTCATGCTTTTTCGTTTGAAATCCTGACCCCCTTAGAGGACGCTATGAGCGACAACCACCACGATCAAGCACACGAAGACCATACGGGTCCTGTGAAGACTCCACTGCAAATGCTGCTGCTGAGCTTCTTTTCATTCGTGGTTCCCATTTTTTTGATCATTGGCTTGGTCTTTTATGTGACCTCGGCCAACAAAGAAGCGCCTGGCGCTGATGACTCTGAAAAAGGTGTGGCCATGCGCATCCAGAAGGTGGGCACGGTCGAAGTGCGTGATGCCAACCGTCCTCTCAAGTCAGGCGAAGAAGTTTACAAAGCCCAATGTTCTGCTTGCCACGCCACAGGCGCTGCAGGCTCGCCTAAGTTTGGCGACGCGGCGGCTTGGGGCCCGCGTATCAAGACCGGTTTTGATGCCTTGATGAATTCAGCGCTCAAAGGCAAAGGCGCCATGGGCGCTCAAGGCGGCGGCGATTTCTCAGACATCGAAGTTGGTCGTGCAGCTGCCTTCATGGCCAACGCCGCTGGTGCGAAATTTGAAGAACCCAAGGCACCAGCCGCTCCCGCCGAAGCCAAATAAAGCGCTTAGCGCATCAGATCAAACCGACCCGTGGGTCGGTTTTTTTTATGGCAGGTCCCTACACGACGCTTGTCACAGTCCTTGCGGACTGCGCACAAACGAAAAGCGCTGTGGCAGCTCAGCCGCCAGAGTCTCTTGAGGTGACCAGTCACCCGCCTCGACGCGTTGCGCTACGGTGTTCACGTCCATGCTGTGCACCAGTCCCAAGCCCAGGTCCGTGCTCAGGTAAACGCGTCCCGTTTCATCCAACAGGCATTGCAGGTAGTTCGCGGCTCGCCCCGTGTGCGAGGTGATGCTGCCGTCAGCAGCCAAGCGCCAGACCCATGGGGCAGCCTGCAACTCGACGAAGACCCGTTGGGGGCCATTTTGAAAATACCAGCGACCTTGTGCATCGGCTTCGTAATTGCGGGCAATGAAATTGATCAATTTGCTGTGCGTGAGCAGTGACCCTTTCGCTCCAACCCGGCCACTGGTGAACGTGCCTTGCGCTTGGGCCGCGTCATCGCGCATAAACCACTGGCCGCGCTCGTCCAAGCCCAGCCAACCGAAGCAGTCGGGCACATTCGGCCATTTGGCCATGGCCTGTTTGACGATGTCATCCATGGTGCAGTTTCTCCATCAACCAACCGCCGACCGCCTGTGGCATGTGAGCCAAATGGCCAGGAGGCAAACCCAAGGGGAAGCCCACATGCCCGCCGTGCGCCGGTTGCCACAGTGTCACATGGCGGCCGACATCGTCGGGCTTAGGCAAACTGCGGGCCGGAATAAAAGGGTCGTTGCGCGCATTCAAGGCCAAGGCCGGTATTTGAATATGGTGCATATGCGGCAAGGCCGACGCCTTGGCCCAATAGTCTTGGGTATCGACAAAGCCGTGCAGCGGCGCTGTGAACACATTGTCGAACTCATACAGGTCTGTGGCCGCGTTCAGGCGCTGGGCGTCAAACAGGCCCGGGTACTGCCGCCATTTGGCCATGGCTTTGGGCTTCATGCTGCGTAAAAACATGCGGGTATAGACCTGCCGGTTAAAGCCTTGGCCTATGGCCTGACCACTTGCGGCCAAATCCAGCGGGGAGCAAATCGAGGCCACCGCCTTGACCGTGTTCGCCGCCGCCGCACCATGCTCGCCGGCCCAGCGCATCAAGGCATTGCCGCCCAATGAAACACCGGCCGCCACCAAGGGTTGCGTGGTTTGCCTTTGCGCCAAGCGCTTGAGTATCCAATCGATCTCGACATGGTCGCCTGAATGGTAGGCGCGCGGCGCCAGGTTCAACTCACCGCTGCAACCCCTAAAGTGGGGGATGGCCAATTCCAAACTGTTTTGCAAGGCCCAATGGGCAAAGGCTTGTGCATAGTGACTGGCCGAAGAGCCTTCAAGCCCATGGAACAAGGCCAACATCGGCCGGCTTTCTTCATTGTCGCGGGCCTGTGGTGCAGGGCTGGCCGGTAGTAAGAAGTCCACGTCAATGAAGTCTCCATCCGGCGTGGTCCACCGCTCGCGCTGAAATTGCGGCGCTTGTGATGGCGCTGGCGAGGTCCGCGCAGACAGGGCTGACCATATCGTTTGCAAGTGGCCGCCCGGTAACCAAGAAGGCGCCCGATAGGCGTTCAATGCAACACCACCGGCGCCACCCCCACATCGTTGGCATCGTTGGCCGTACCCGGACTGGTGTGGTGAGCCACCAAGCGCCAACCTTGCGCTGTTTTGTGAAAGACGTTGGTGGCGATGACCCAGGCTTTGTGAGGTCCCTGCGGTGTCATCACCTCCACGCGCTCCACCAGATGGTGCACCGCGCTTGCAAGCGACTCGATTTTGTGAACCCGCTCTGGAAAGGCCTGGATATTGCCATTGGCAAACATGGCCTCAAACGCAGCACGGATCGCCCCTGCGCCAATCATGCGCGGACCGCCCGGGTGCACGCAGACAATGTCTTCCTCGTCGGCCCAGCACGCCATCAATTGATCGATGTTGGCGTGCCGCAAGGCTTCGTAAAAGGAAATTTCAATATCGTCTGCGCTGCCACCCAGCGTGGCAGCGCGTAGTTTGGCTTGGGTCATAGAGCATCAGTCTGAGCGGAGCAAGTGCCTATTGTGCAGGCAAAAAAATACCCAGCCGAGGCTGGGTACTTGCGGACCACAAGCTTGCGCTTATTTGTTTGCACGGAATCGGCGCAGAGCAGAGAGTTGCGCAGCCAGCACAGCGAGTTCTGATTGGGCGCGTGCCATATCAAAATCGTCTTTGGCATTGCGCAATGACTCTTCAGCCTGGGCCTTGGCGGCATTGGCTTTTTCTTCGTCCAGGTCTTTGCCGCGAATGGCAGTGTCTGACAAGACGGTGACACAGTCGGGCTGCACTTCCAAAATGCCACCGGCCACGAAGATGAACTCTTCAGCGCCATCGGCCGTTTGGATACGCACCGAACCGGGTTTGATTCGGGTAATCAACGGTGTGTGGCGGGGGTAGATCCCCAATTCGCCAGACTCGCCGGGCAGGGCCACAAAACGGGCTTCACCCGAGAAGATGGATTCTTCGGCACTGACCACATTGACGTGGATGGTGTTCATATCAACTCCTGAAAAATGGTGAATGTGAAGCCAAAGGGCTGCTCGCTCTCGCGCACAGCCCGATGGGCTTTACGCCATTTTCTTGGCCTTTTCGAAGGCTTCGTCGATCGTGCCGACCATGTAGAACGCTTGCTCAGGCAAGTGATCACATTCGCCAGCCACAATCATCTTGAAGCCACGGATGGTTTCAGCCAATGTCACGTATTTACCTGGAGAGCCCGTGAACACTTCGGCCACATGGAAAGGCTGCGACAGGAAACGCTGAATCTTACGAGCGCGCGCCACAGCCAACTTGTCTTCAGGAGCCAAGTCGTCCATGCCCATGATGGCGATGATGTCGCGCAGTTCACGGTAACGCTGCAAGGTGCCTTGCACGGCGCGAGCGGTTTCATAGTGATCAGCACCCACCACCAAGGGGTCCAACTGACGGCTGGTCGAATCCAAAGGATCCACAGCCGGGTAGATACCCAAAGAGGCAATGTCACGAGACAACACCACGGTGGAGTCCAAGTGCGCAAAGGTCGTGGCAGGTGACGGATCGGTCAAGTCATCGGCAGGCACGTAAACGGCTTGGATGGAAGTGATCGAGCCGACTTTGGTCGAAGTGATACGTTCTTGCAAACGGCCCATTTCTTCGGCCAATGTAGGCTGGTAGCCCACAGCGGAAGGCATACGGCCCAACAAAGCGGACACTTCGGTACCGGCCAAGGTGTAGCGGTAGATGTTGTCCACGAAGAACAACACGTCTTTACCTTCGTCACGGAAGGATTCAGCAATGGTCAAACCAGTCAAGGCGACGCGCAAACGGTTGCCTGGTGGCTCGTTCATTTGACCGTAGACCATGGCCACTTTGGACTCTGGCAGGTTTTCGAGGTTCACCACACCGGAATCGGCCATCTCGTGATAAAAGTCGTTACCTTCACGGGTACGCTCACCCACACCAGCAAACACGGACAAGCCGCTGTGTGCCTTGGCGATGTTGTTGATGAGTTCCATCATGTTCACGGTCTTGCCCACACCGGCACCACCGAACAAGCCGACCTTGCCGCCTTTGGCGAACGGGCAAACCAAGTCAATCACTTTGATGCCGGTTTCCAGCAGCTCTTGAGAAGGGCTCAGTTCGTCATATGCAGGGGCTTTGCGGTGAATCGGGGCGGTCAGCTCTTGGCTCACAGGACCACGTTCGTCGATGGGCGCACCCAGCACGTCCATGATGCGACCCAATGTGGCTTTGCCCACGGGCACCGTGATGGCTTTGCCGGTGTTGGACACGATCAAGCCGCGGCGCAAACCGTCGGAAGAACCGAGCGCAATGGTACGCACCACGCCGTCACCGAGTTGCTGCTGCACTTCAAGTGTCAGGGCAGAGCCGTCCATCTTGAGGGCGTCATA
Organism: Comamonadaceae bacterium; assembly: GCA_947452785.1. Taxonomy (GTDB): domain Bacteria; phylum Pseudomonadota; class Gammaproteobacteria; order Burkholderiales; family Burkholderiaceae_C; genus Limnohabitans_A. Next base: position 6,994 of record CANGDZ010000105.1, read on the forward strand.
AATTTTAGGCATCTGGTGACGCGGAAATTCCACGTCAACCACGGCGCCAATACACTGAACAATTTTTCCTTGGGCTTGCATTTTTCGCTCCAAATAATTTGAATTTGCTGAACTGGGGATCAACCGCTGATCGCGGCTGCGCCGGACACGATTTCAGACAGTTCTTTGGTAATCGCTGCTTGACGGGTTTTGTTGTAAATGAGTTTGAGCTCACCAATCACATTGCCGGCATTGTCAGTTGCGGCCTTCATGGCCACCATGCGCGCAGCATGCTCAGAAGCCATGTTCTCAGCCACAGCCTGGTACACCAAGGCTTCGGCATACCGCACTAACAGATCGTCGATCACCGAGTGGGCATCTGGTTCGTAGATGTAGTCCCAACCGTGGGTCGTGCCACTGGCTTTGGTATCTGCGGCCATTTTGTCGGCAGACAAAGGCAGCAACTGGTCCAGTGTCGAAACTTGCGCCATGGTGCTGACAAACTTGTTGTAGCACAGGTACACCGCACTCAACTCGCCATTGGCATAAGCATCGAGCAGCACCTTGACAGGGCCAATCAATTTTTCCAAGTGCGGCTTGTCGCCCAAATGGGTGACATGGGCCACCACTTTGGCATTGGCACGGTTCAAAAAGCCCAGCCCTTTGCCGCCAATGGCCACAGCTTGCGCCGACTTGCCAGCCGCTTGAAGTTCACGCAGCTTGCCGGTGACAGCACGCAGCAAGTTGGTGTTCAAACCGCCGCACAAACCTTTGTCTGTGGTGACCACAATAAAGCCCACAGCCTTGCCGTCGATATGTTGCATATAAGGATGCACATACTCAGGGTTGGCTTGACCAAGGTTGCTAGCGATATTGCGAATTTTTTCGCTGTACGGACGGGCCGCGCGCATACGCTCCTGCGCCTTGCGCATTTTGGAGACGGAAATCATCTCCATGGCCTTGGTGATCTTCTTGGTGTTTTCCACCGATTTGATCTTGGTGCGTAGTTCCTTGCCCGATGCCATCAGAGGCTCCTTTTGGTCAGGTAGAAATTAAGCAAAGCTTTTCTTGAA
>CANGDZ010000106.1 GCA_947452785.1 Comamonadaceae bacterium
GACACAGTCACCTCGGCCATCTGCGGCGCAGCAGGGCGGCCATAGCGCAAGGCGTTGTCAATCAAATTGTTCAAGATGCCCTCGATCAGCGTGGCGCTGCCCATCACCGAAACAGCGTGCTCCAAGCCAGTCGCGCCCAAGTCCACGTTCAATGCCCTAGCCCGAGCGCTGGCTTGTACGATCGAGGTGGTAACCAGATCGTCCAGTCGCACGGGTTCGCGGCGCAAACTCAAATCGGCTTCGTCGGCCAAGGCCAGGGCCAACAATTGATCGGCCAAATGGCTGGCGCGCATGCTGCTGTCTTTGATCAAGGCCAGCTGCTCTTTCCAGGTCTCGGGTTGCTCGCTTTGCAGGCCGTATTCGGCCAGAGCGCGAATGCCGGCCAAGGGGGTACGCAGTTCATGCGCGACATTGCCCGAAAATTCCCGCTGCGCGTTCAGCCCGTCCTGAATACGCGCCAGCAGCGCGTTGATGGAGGTGTTCAGTTTGTCGACATCTTGCGTGTCTGATGCCACCACCATGGGTGTCAAGTCAGCGGCATCGCGTTGCTCGACGGCTTCTTCTAAATTCACCAGTGGCTGCAAGTCGCCCGCAATGGCCCTGCGCAGCCACACGGCAATGCCAGCAAACAACAGCATTTGAGGCAAGATGGAATACATCAGCAACTGCTCCAACAAGCGCGTGCGACTGCGGTTGGTTTGCGCCACCACGACCTTGAAGGGGGTTGGCTTGGATTGATGCAACACCACGCTGCGCATGGGTCGGCCTTGGAAATAGATATCGCCAAACTCAATGTTGGATTTGGCGGTGTCTGAGCCTGAGGGGCCATTCAATCCGCCATGCCCTGCCAGCAACGTACCGTTCTCGCGGTAGACTGCAAAGAACATGGACTCGCTTTGGTCAAACAACAAGCTGCCAATCTCGCTGGACGACAGATCAATGTCCAGCTGAGGCGGCCAAGCGTCGGTCAATCGCACATGGCCTGCCACGGCATAGGCATCGTCCAGCAAGGAGCGGTCAAAAGCTTTTTGCGCAAAGTAGTTGGCAATACCGGCCGAAAGCAGGGTGCCGATCAGCCACACAATGGCCAGCGGTACCAGCACGTGGCGCATGAGTTTGTCGCGCAACGAGGGTTTGAAGGCCAGCGGGGTCTGCTCATCGGCCAGGTTCATGCGTCTTCCTCTAGTAAGTAGCCAATGCCGCGCAGGGTGCGAATTGTGGCGCCGCTGTGGTTGAGTTTGCGCCGCAGGCGCGAGATGAAGGCCTCTAGGGCGTTGTCGCCCAAAGCGGCATCGAAATCTGACAGTTTGTCGGACAGTGCCCGTTTGTTCACGGCCCGTCCGGGAGGCGTCATCAGCTCCCACAGCACTTCAAATTCGCGCGCGGGCAGCAGCAGGGGCTCTTCACCCAGGCTGACGCGGCGGTTTTTGCGGTCCAGTCGCAAATGCCCGACTTGGGTCACGTCGCTGGCCCCTTGGCTGCGGCGCACCAGGGCGCGCAAACGTGCTTCGACCTCGCCCAGGTCAAACGGCTTGCCCAGGTAGTCGTCGGCGCCGGCGTCCAGACCGGCAATGCGCTCTTCGGTGCGGTTGCGCGCGGTCAGCACCATCACGGGGGTGCGGTCGCCACGGGCGCGTGCTTCGCGCAGCACCGACAGGCCCGAGCCCATCGGGGCATGGGCTTGGTCCGATTGCGGCAGATTCAAATCCAGCAGCACCACGTCAAAGGCTTGTACACGCCAAAAGTGCCCCGCTTGAGCCAAATCAGAGGCCGCGTCGACGCGGTGGCCGGCGTCGACCAGGCTTTTGAGCATGACGTGACGCAGCACGTCATCGTCTTCAATCAACAAAATGCGCATAGAAAGAGTTTTATGGTCAAGGGTAAACCCAAGGTCATGGCGTCAACAAAGGTGAGCGCCAAACGTTGATGGTCAGGTACAGGTCAGGTCACTTGAGCGATAAACACCACATGAGCATACGACAGTTCTTTTTTTCAAGTGCTTGCGCCGCGATGGTGTTGGCCGTGTCACCCGTTCTTTCACCGGCTTTTGCGCAGTCCTCGTCAGTCCCCTTGAGCTTGCCCGAAGTTCTTGAGGCCGCGCGCAACAACTTGGATGTGCGCTGGGCGCAGCAAGAAGCGGTGGCCAGCCGAGCCGATATTTTGGCGGCCAATCGCGCGCCTTTGCCGGTGTTGTCTGCCAAAGCGGCTGCGGGTGAACAAATTGGACTGGCCAATAACGCGTTGACCTCGCAGCGCCGCATTGACAAGTCCTTGGGACTGGACTGGACTTGGGAACGCGGTGGTAAACGAGCTTTGCGCACCCAGGCCACGCAAAGCCTGGCAGCTGCTGCGCAAGCGGATTTGGCCGAAACCTTGGTGCAGCAGCAGCTGGCGGCCAAAGATGTCTTTTTCGATTTGCTCGCCGCGCAAGAGCGCGTGACCCATGTGCAGGCCATGGCACAAAGCGCCAAGCAATTGGCGCTGACGGCGCAAAAGCGACTGCAGGCGGGAGACCTGTCAGCGCAAGATTTTTCTCGCGTCGAAATTGAAGCGCAACGTGCGCAGGCCGATGCCCAAAGCGCGCAACTGGACCAGCAGCGCGCTGCCTTGGCCTTGGCGCAAATCACGGGTCGCCAAATTCGCCCCGAGTCGGTCACGCAATGGCGGGTTCAGCCGCAGTGGCCTGCCAACACCCCACCCATGATCAGCGCTGGCCCAGAGGCTTGGTTAGAGGCCCGAGCCGACGTGCAAGCCGCTACGCAGCGTTTGCTCGCGTCCCAAGCCTTGGTGGATAACGCACAAGCGCAAAAGAGAATTGACCCCGTCGTCGGTGTATCGGTCGACACCGCTGCCAACGCCAGCAACCGCTTGGTTGAGCTGCGGGTGCAGTTTCCGCTGCAAGTGGGCTATGCCTACGAAGGCGAGATTGGCCGCGCCATTGCGCAGCATGCGCAAGCCCAAGAGGTGCTCGACAAAGTGCGCTTGGCGGCGCAAGGCGAATGGTTGGGGTTGCAGCAAGACTTCACTAACGCGGCCAGCCGCTTGCAAGGCTACGACACAATGATACTGCCGCGTGCCCGCAAAGTGGCCGAGCAGGCTGAATTGGCCTACAGCAAAGGCGCGATCCCTTTGGTGGACTTACTCGATGCACGCCGCACCCTGCGCGCCTCTTTACTTGAAGCCCTGACAGTGCAAACCGAGTACGCCAAAGCGGCCACGGCTTGGCAATTGCGCAGCCGTCCGGTGTCGGCTTTGGCCTCGACGAATTAACCTTGAATGCAAGAGATACCTGTGAAGAATTCTGTGATCAAACCTTTTGTTTCCTTCCTCGCCATGGTCGTGTTGACGGCTTGTACAGAGGCGCCGCCACCACCGGCGGCAGAAGTTCGACCGATCATTCAAGGCAATCAGTTGCGTTTCCCTATGGGCCATCCGCAATTGAGCTTGCTCAAGTCAACGGCGGCGATTCAAGCCACGACCTTGAGTGTGGATCTGCCTGCGCGCTTGGTTTGGAACGAGGAACTGACACAGCGTATTTACGCGCCCTTCGCCGGTCGGGTGACGCAAATTCGTGTGGATTTGGGTCAGAGCGTGAGCAAAGGGGCCAGTTTGTTGAGCGTGTCTTCACCTGAGTTTGGTGCCGCTCAAGCCGATGCCGCCAAGGCCATGGCTGATGCCAAGATCGCCGATAAAACATTGGCACGCCAAAAAGAATTGTTTGAAGCTGGCATTGCAGCACGCAAGGATTTGGAACAAGCCGACGCTGACGCTGCGCGTGCCCAAGCCGAGGCGGACCGTGCCAATGCCAGAACGCGTTTGTACGGCGGTGGTCATCAGGTGAATCAACAGTTGACCTTGATGTCGGACGTTAACGGTATGGTGGTTGAGCGCAATGTCAATCCCGGTCAAGAACTCCGTTCAGAGCAAAGCGGCCCGGGCATGCCTGCCTTGTTTGTGGTCACAGACCCCTCGCAGTTGTGGGCGCAAATTGACGCCAAAGAAGCCGATGTGGCCACCCTCAAGCCCGGCTCCAGTTTTGATCTGCTGGTGCAAGCATTGCCAGGTCAAGTGTTCAAAGGCAAAGTTGTGGCTGCTGCAGACTTCATTGATCCGGTCACGCGAACCATCAAGATTCGCGGTGCCATTGCCAACCCGCAGCGCTTGCTCAAAGCCGAGATGCTGGGCACTGCCCGCATTCAACGTCAATTGGGCCAAGGCGTGGTGGTTCCCGCCACTGGCGTGTTTTTGCGCGGCACGCAGCACCGCGTGTTTGTAGAGACGGCGCCCGGCACCTACGAAGTGCGTGAGGTGGCGCTGACCTATGAAGGTGCCAAAGAGTCTGTGGTGAGCAATGGTTTGTCTGTGGGCGATAAAGTGGTGACCGACAATGGTTTGTTGCTGGCCCGTGAGTTCCGCATGGCGGCCGACTTGCCAAAGAAAAATCCCATGGCTGAGCCTGAGCAACCGGCTGCCGTCAAATGAAAAAACTGATTCATTACGCGCTGCACCAGCCCCTGTTCATTGTGCTGGGGACCTTGCTGTTTGCAATGGCTGGGATTTTTGCGTTCAAAAATTTAACGGTAGAAGCCTTTCCTGACGTGACCGATACTCAGGTGACGGTTATTGCTTTGTTCCCCGGTCGTGCGGCTGAAGAGGTTGAAAAGCAGGTCACGCTGCCGATTGAAACGGCCTTGTCTGGTTTGCCCAATTCGATTCGTTTGTTTTCGCACACTCAGTTTGGTTTGTCTTACACCGTCATCACGTATGACGATGCCGCCAATGTGAACATCGTTCGGCAGCAAGTGAATGAACGCTTGAGTAGCGTGGATTTGCCCTTGGGTGCGCAAGTGAATGTGGCGCCGAATGCAACACCTGTGGGCGAGGTGATGCGTTACCGCTTGCGGGGTGATGGTCAAACATCGACGGATTTGCGGTCCACTGAAGACTGGGTGGTCGAGCGCGGTTTGCGCACGGTACCCGGTGTGGCCGACGTTGTGGCCATGGGCGGCTTCATCAAGCAATACGAGGTTCAACCCGACTTGGACAAGTTGCGCGCCTACAAGTTGAGCATGCAAAATATTTTGGATGCCTTGGGCCGTGGCAACTCCAATGCCGGTGGCAGTTATGTTGCCCAAGGTGCACAGCAGTTTGCGATTCGAGGCATTGGTTTGCTGCAGGCGGAAGAAGACATTGGCAAGATCGTCGTGACGGCGCGCAATGGCACGCCTATTTTGATTCGCGACATTGCCAAAATCAAAATTGGCGCCATCCCCCGTTTGGGTGTGGTGGGCCAAGACGATGACGACGATGTGGTGACTGGCATCGTCATCATGCGCAAAGGCGAGAACCCCAGCGTGGTGCTCAAAGGGGTGAAAGACAAGATTGCCGAACTCAATGCCAAAGGCATGCCCAAGGGCGTGCAGATCGTTCCTTTTTACGACCGTACTTGGTTGATGGCCAAAACACTGACCACGGTGTTCAAGAATCTGGTCGAAGGCGCTTTGCTGGTTTCGCTGGTGCTGTATTTGTTCCTGTCCAATATGCGTGCCAGCCTGGCCGTGGTCTTGGTGATCCCGTTGGCCCTGATGTCCACCTTTTTGGGATTGAAGATCATGGGCGTGCCCGCCAACTTGCTCAGCCTGGGCGCGATGGACTTCGGCATCATTGTGGACGGGGCGGTGATCGTGGTGGAAAACATCATGCACCGCCTGGCCGAGAACCGTGAAGACATGAGTGAGAGTGAGCGGCGTGAGGTCATCATCAGTGCGACCAACGAGGTCGGTCGCCCCACGTTGTTCTCGATGCTGATCATCATTGCCGCGCACATTCCGATTTTTGCCTTGCAGCGCCACGAAGGCCGGATTTTCCAGCCCATGGCTTTGTCGGTGACCACGGCGTTGGTGGGGTCCTTGATCTTTTCGCTCACCCTGGTGCCCTTGATGGCGTACTGGATGTTGCGCCGCAAATTGCCGCACGGTGACAACAGATTGGTCACCAGCTTGAAAACGTTTTACGGCCCTGTGCTGGACTGGGCTTTGGTACACCGTAAACGCGTGGTGATCATCGCCTTGACCTTGTTCAGCTTTGCCTTGGTCGCCGCTTCTCGTTTGGGCTCTGAGTTTTTACCCGAGTTGAACGAGGGCACTTTCTGGGCCAACTTTGACATGCCCTCCAGCGTGTCCAGCGAAGAGGCCTCCCAAATTCTAAATAAAGCGCGCAAGGCTTTGGTGACGATTCCTGAAGTGCGCACCGTGGTTTCCAAATCGGGTCAACCTGAAGATGGCACCGATCCCAAAACCTTGTCCATGGCCGAGGTGTTCATTGACGTCAAGCCGCAAGAAGAATGGCGCAAAGGCTTGACCCGCGATCAACTGATTGACGAAATGGACCGCAAGCTGACCACGATTCCCGGGATTGACCCGGCGTTTTCGCAGCCGATTCGCGACAACGTTTTGGAGTCGATTTCACAGATCAAAGGCCAAATTGTGGTCAAGGTGTCTGGTTCCGATTTGGTGGAGCTGCGCAAGGTGGCTGAAGCGATTCAGCGTGAAATCAAACAAGTCCCGGGTGTGCAACGCGGCGAGATTGACCGCTTGGGCGACTTGCCACAGCTGGTGATTGACATCAACCGCGACAGCGCTGCCCGCGTGGGCTTGAACGTGGGTGATATTCAGGACGTGATCGAGTCGGCCTTGGCCGGGAAATCGGCGACCCAAATTTGGGAAGGGGAGCGCAAGTTCTCTGTCGCCGTGCGCCTGCCTGAAGATCGCCGTGCCATCGCCAACCTGCCAGGTATTTCGATTGCCACGCCGGATGGGGGCTACACCACCTTGGGCAATGTGGCCACGATTCGCGAAACCAGCGGTGCCATGAACATAGCTCGTGAAGCCGGACGCCGCACCATGGCGATCGGTATTTTTATCAAAGACCGCGACATGGGCTCGGTGGTGGCTGACATGCAAGACCGAGTGAAAAAGAACGTCAAGCTGCCGCCTGAGTACAACATCACTTGGTCGGGTGAGTTTGAAAACCAAGAGCGCGCGATGCAGCGCTTGTCGGTGGTGGTGCCGATCTCTTTGCTGCTGATCTTTGTGCTGTTGTTTGACGCCTTTGGTTCCTTCAAAACTGCCAGCCTGATTCTGATCAACGTGCCCTTGGCGCTGATTGGTGGCTTTGTGGGCTTGTGGGCTTTCTCGATTCCCTTGTCGGTGTCGGCGGCGATTGGCTTCATTGCCTTGAGCGGTCAGGCCGTGCTCAACGGGGTGGTGATGCTCACGGTGTTCCAGCAATTGCAGTCTGCCGGCATGACCGTGGTGGACGCGGTGCGCGAAGGCTCTATGCAGCGTCTGCGCACGGTGCTGATGACGGCATTGCTGGCGGCGCTGGGCTTGTTGCCTATGGCCTTGTCACACGACATTGGTGCAGAGACGCAGCGGCCCTTGGCGATTGTGGTGATCTGCGGTTTGTTCACCGCGACGCTGCTGACCTTGGTGGCTTTGCCTGCGCTGTATGTGTCTTGGTTCGCGCCAAAGAAAGACAAAACGGTTTGAGTTTCGTAAGCGTGTAAAGAAAGGCCACCCGCTTCGCAGTGGGTGGCCTTTTTAACGGGTGGACTTAACCTTAGCGTGCGGGATTACTTGTGGATGTCGCCC
>CANGDZ010000107.1 GCA_947452785.1 Comamonadaceae bacterium
CGTGACGCTTGCCGGTGATGGTCATGTCGTCGTCGCGGTTCACGCGCAGCTTGACTGGCTTTTGCAACAGGTGCGCAGCCAAGGCCGCGCTCTGGCTGAAGATGCTGGCGTTGCCCTCTTTGCCGCCAAACGCACCGCCCATGCGGCGGCAAATGACCTCCACGTCGTTGGTGTTCAGGTTCAGCGCGGCCGCGGCTTCACGCTGGTTGCCGTCGGGGTGCTGGGTCGACGAATACAAGGTCATCTGACCGTCTTCACGCGGCACAGCGTAGGTGATCTGGCCTTCCAGGTAAAACTGCTCTTGCTGGCCAGTCTCAGTGCTGCCTTTGAGTTTGCGAGGTGCGGCGGCAATGGCGGCGGCGGCGTTACCCCGGGTGATGCCTTTGGCGGGCATGACAAAGCTTTGCGCCGCCATGGCCTCGTCAATGGTCAAGATCGGCGTCAGCTCTTTGACCTGCACTTGGGCTTTGTGCGCCGCTTCGCGGGCGTAGAGCATGTTGCGCGCCACCACCACGGCCACGGCTTGGCCAATGAACTCGACCTTGCCCACCGCCAAAAACGGATCGTCGTGGTTGATGGGGCCACAGTTGTTTTCGCCCGGAATGTCTTTGGACGTGTACACCGCCACCACGCCGTGCTCTTTAAGAATGGCCGCGCGGTCAATGCCCTCGCCGATCAACTCGCCATGCGCCACGGGCGACAAGATGAGCGCGGCATACAAGGTGCCCGCCAGTTCAGGAATGTCGTCAGTGTAAGTGGCGCTGCCCGTGACGTGCAAATGCGCCGACTCGTGAATGATGTCGGTGCCTTGCTGCACATTCGATTCAGGCAACAGATTTTTGAGTGCGGTAGGAGCGTTCATTTAAGCGACCTCGGTCTTCGTTTGTTCTTCAATGAAATCGAGCACCAGATTGCGGGCCACCAAAGCGCGGTAGGCCCAGGTTGCGCGCAGGCCGTCACGGGCGGTGAAGCTGGCGGTGATCGCGGCGTCCAAGTCCGCGGCTTTCACATCGGCCGGGGCTTTACCTTCGAGCACGGCTTCCAGCTTGGGCGCACGGCAAGGCGAGGGGGCCAGGCCGTTGTAGGCCAGCTTCACGCCGCTCAGTTTGCCGCCCTTGATCTGGTAGCTGATGGCCGCGCAGGTGGCTGAAATGTCTTGCTCAAAACGTTTGCTCACTTTGTGGGCCCGGAACACTTGGCCGGCAGTCGGCTTGGGCAGCTCGATGGCCTCGATGAACTCGCCCGCCACCAGCACGTTTTTCTTCATGCCGGTGTAAAAATTTTCCAGCAACACGGTGCGCGTTTTGTCACCACGGCGCAGCACCAGCGTGGCGCCCAAGGCCATCAAGCAGGGCATGGAGTCACCAATCGGCGAGCCGTTGGCGATGTTGCCCGCCAGCGTGGCGGTCGAGCGGATGGGCGGCGAACCAAAGCGGCGCAGCACTTCCACAAAATCGGGGTAGGCTTTGGCCAGTAAAGTCTCTGTGGTGGCCAGAGAAACCGCAGCACCCATGCGCCAGGCGGTGGCGGTCTCTTTCACTTGACGCAGCTCGGCCACATTGCCCAGGTACATGATGTGGTCGGGGCGCACATACTGCTTGTTCACTTGCAAACCGATTTCGGTGCTTCCCGCCAGCAAGGTGGTGGTGGGGTTCTTGACCAGGTAGTCGGCCACTTCGGCCAGGGTGGCAGGCGAGACAAACTCGTTGCCTTTTTTAGTACGCACCACGGGCTGCAAGATGAGATCGCCATCCAAGGTCAAGGTGGGCGTGCTGGCGCGTTGGATCTCGTGAAGCAGGGCGACATCGGCGCGGTCGTCAATCTTGAGTTCAGATTTCCGTTCCACCGCTTTGAAGGTCGCGTCAATGATCGGGGTGTAACCGGTGCATCGGCATAGGTTGCCACTGAGCGAGTCGGTGATCTGCTGGCGACTCGGCGCGGGGAGCACCTGCACCAAGTTGACCAAACTCATCACAATGCCTGGCGTGCAAAAGCCACACTGCGAGCCGTGGCATTTGATCATCTCGTCTTGCACCGGGTGCAAAGTGCCATCGGCTTTTTTCAAGCTCTCAATGGTTTTGACCGATTTGCCGTCCAGCGCAGGCAGCAACTGGATGCAACTGTTCACAGGTAGATAGTCCACGCCCGTGCCAGCCGAGTTCAACTCGCCCACCATCACCACGCAAGCGCCGCAATCGCCTTCGGCGCAACCCTCCTTGGTGCCGGTGCGGTGCAACTGCTCGCGCAAATAGTCCAGAACGGTGGTGGTGCGGCGCTCACCTTGGGCTTCAACGATGCGGCCGTCGAGCACAAAGCGCACGGTATTGGTGACTTGGGTCATGGTGGGGGAAATCAATCTGGGGAAAGAGAACAGATTTTAGTGACTTGCACCCCGGTTTGGGCGACCTGCGTCCGCTTTGCGCCGCAAATTACATGTTTTCGATACGCCCGTCCGTGTCGACCCGGTAGCAGCGCACATCCAAATTGAAAACCTCTGGCTTCACAATCGAATTGCCCATCAACATCCGGGCGCATTCCTGGATACCCTCAGGAATCGACGGGTGCGGAAAGATCAGTTCGGCCAAATGCTCAATGCCGATGTCCATGGAGATCATCAAGGCCACCGCCATGATGGTGCTGGACGCGTGGCAACCCATCACGCGCATGCCCAGAATCTTCATTTCGTCATCGTCAGTGACCAAGATTTTGAAGAATCCGTCCACCTTGCTCATGGCAATCGCACGGCTGACATACCGGTAATGCATGACGGCGATACGGTAGGGGATTTTTTTCTTGCGCGCCTGGGTTTCGTTCAAACCCACCGAGGCCACCTCGGGGTTCAAAAACATGATGGTCGAAATATTTTCATAGACCAGTTGGCGCTTGGGCGAGCCGAACATGCGCTCGACCGCGTGGCGCCCTTCCAACTCGCCCACGTTCACCAATGAAATATCGGCCGTGAAATCGCCCACGGCGTAAATGTGCGGCACGTTGGTGCGCGTATGTTCGTCGTCGATATTGCCCTTGTCGTTGAGCAACACGCCAGCGGCTTGCAGGTTCAGATTCTCGCTGTTGGAAACGCGCCCCACCGAGATCAGTGCTTTTTCCACGGTATGAATTTCGCGGCGCCCGTCTTTGTAGTTGAGCACATACTCCACCTGGCCGTTAACGATGCTCATTTTTTCCAGCGACGCGCCATGGTGGATCACTGCGCCGTTGCTCTCCATATTGGCCCCAACCGCGCGCGAAATGTCTTCGTCCTCAAAGGGCAAAATCCGCTCTTCCTTGTCGATCAAAAACACCTTGGTTTTGCCAAAATTCGAAAAAATGGTGGCAAATTCGCAACCAATCACACCCGCGCCCAAGATCACGATGCTCTTGGGGAAATCGGTCAAGGCCGACACACCATCGCTGGTGAGAATGATCTTTTCGTCAATCGGAATGTGCGGCAAATAGCGGGGCCGGCTGCCAATCGCCATGACCGTGTTGTCCGCCCAAATGGTTTGCGTGCGGCCTTCGGCGTCGGTGATATCGATTTCGTGGGCGGACTTGAATTGACCATGACCCTGAAAAAATTGCAACTGCCCACTTTTTTGGAAATACGCAATCTGCTGCTTCAACTGGCTGTGCTTTTCCACCACCGCCCTCTGGGCCTGGTGCATCACGCTGGAAAAGCTCAATTCCGAGTCGTAAACGATGTAACCCAGATTCGTGTCGCGAGTCAGCTTGTAGCTCTCCGACAACTCCCACAAGGTCTTAGACGACAGCGCGCCGTTAAAAAGACCGGCGCCGCCCACTTTGCTCCGCTCGATCAGGGCGACTTTTTTGCCAAAATCGATGGCCCGCATCACCGCCGCAAAACCTGAGGGACCCGCGCCCACAACACACATGTCAAATTTGTTCACAGGTTCACCTCATTTACAAAACATCAAAATTATCTTTAATGATAATTCTGAAAGTTCGCAGAGGGGTTTACCCGGGGCTCACGCCCAAGTTGGCCTTGGGATTCAAGAACCCCGGTAAGTCGAATAGCTCCAAGGGCTGACCAATAGCGGCACGTGGTAATGCTCGTCGACCTTGGCCACGCCAAAGTCCAAGCTGACACGGTTCAAGAAATTCGGCTCGGGCAGCTCGATGCCTTTGGCTTTGAAATATCCGCTCACGTCAAACACCAGGCGGTAAGTGCCTGCGCGCAGACTGGCGTTGTCGTACAAGAGGCCGTCAGGGTTGCGGCCGTCGCTGTTGAGGGTAAAGCTTTTCACCATATTGGCCTGCTCGCCTTGGGTGGTGTACAGCGCCACCTGCATGCCCGCTGCGGGGCAACCGTGCATGGTGTCTAAAACGTGCGTGCTCAAGCCCATGGCAAATCCTTCAAAAACAGTGCGTCAAAACAGTTGACCAGATTGGTTTACGATAGTGTATACAATTTTAAGAAATCACGCTAAGATGAAATCATGGAAACCTCCTCATCGACGTTCACAACCACGTCAACAACGCACAGCATTGTCGAGGCGCTGACCCGCGCCATTGTCGAGCACCGCTTGCTGCCCGGCGCCAAGTTGGCCGAGCAAAAGCTGGCCTCGCATTTCGGCGTCTCGCGCACCTTGATCAGGCAGGCGCTGTTTCAGTTGTCGCAAAACAAGCTGATTCGCATGGAGCCCGCGCGCGGCGCTTTTGTCGCAGCCCCCTCTGTGCAGGAGGCGCAACAGGTGTTCACGGTGCGCCGCATGATCGAGGCCGAGATGGTCAGGGCCTTCTTGAAGGAAGTGACACCGGCCAAGATCAAAGCGTTGAGAGCCCACATCCAGCAAGAGCGTGAAGCCGTCAACAAAGAAGATGTGCCTGTGCGCACCGAGTTGCTGGGTGACTTTCATGTGCGCATGGCCGAGTTGATGGGCAATCAAGTCTTGGCGGAAATCTTGGGCGAATTGATCTCTCGATGCGCCTTGATCACCTTGATGTACCAGTCGCGCCACGCGGCCGAGCATTCGAGCGACGAGCACGAAGCTATCGTCGCCGCTTTGGCCGGGAAAAACGAAGCGCTGGCCGTGCAGTTGATGAACGATCATTTGGTGCACGTCGAAGCCAGCCTGACCTTTGACCGCAAGATTCCCACCCACGATATTTCTCTCGCCCTGTCTTGAAGAGCGCCGCAATGCCGTACACACCATGACCTACGACTCCACCCTCCCCTACCCCCGCGATCTCCAAGGCTACGGCCGCCACGTGCCGCATGCCCAATGGCCAGGCAGCGCTCGCGTGGCCGTACAGTTTGTATTGAACTACGAAGAAGGCGGCGAGAACTCGGTGCTGCATGGCGACGCGGGCTCAGAGCAGTTTTTGTCCGAAATGTTCAGCCCCCCAGCCTTCGCCGATCGGCATATCAGCATGGAAGGCATTTACGAATACGGCGCGCGTGCCGGCGTGTGGCGCATCTTGCGTGAGTTTGAAAAGCGCGGTCTGCCGCTCACCGTGTTTGGCGTGGCCACTGCGCTACAAAAGCAGCCCGAACTCACCGCTGCTTTCAAAGAACTGGGCTACGACATCGCCTGCCATGGCCTCAAATGGATCCATTACCAAAACATCGACGCAGCCACCGAGCGCGCCCACATGCTTGAAGCCATGAACATCTTGGAAAAGCTCACCGGCGAGAGGCCCCTGGGCTGGTACACCGGCCGCGACAGCCCGAACACACGCCGACTGGTGGCTGACTTTGGTGGCTTTGAATACGACAGCGACTACTACGGCGACGACCTGCCGTTTTGGATGAAGGTGCAAAAATCAGATGGCAGTGTGGCGCCGCAACTGATCGTGCCCTACACCCTGGACTGCAACGACATGCGCTTTGCACTGCCCCAGGGCTACTCGCACGCCGACCCGTTCTTTCAGTACATGAAGGACACCTTTGATGCGCTGTATGCCGAGGGTGATCCGGAGGGCGACAACGCCCCCAAGATGATGAGCATCGGCATGCACTGCCGCCTGCTCGGTCGCCCAGGCCGCATCACCGCGTTGCAGCGCTTTTTGGACCACATCCAGTCGCACGACAAAGTCTGGGTGGCGCGGCGCATCGACATTGCGCGGCACTGGAAAGCCACGCACCCCTTCAAGGACTGAACATGCCATTGACTTTGGAACAACTCAACCACGCCTCGCTCCTTGAGGCCGCGCAGATGCTGGACGGCTTGTACGAGCACTCGCCTTGGATCGCCGAGCAGGCCTTGAACGAGCGCCCTGTCCAATCCCTGGCCCATTTGAAACACGCCATGGCCGAAGTGCTGCAGCATGCCGGTCGCGAAGCGCAATTGAGCTTGATTCGCGCCCACCCCGAGTTGGCCGGCAAAGCCATGGTCAGCAAAAATCTGACCGCTGAATCGACGAATGAACAAACCAAGGCCGGCCTGACCGACTGCACGCCCGCGGAGTTTGCGCAGATTCAGCAACTCAACGCCGACTACAACGCCAAGTTCGGTTGGCCCTTTATTTTGGCGGTGCGTGGCCCGCGTGGCGTGGGCTTGAATAAGGCGCAAATTATCGCCAGCTTTGCGCGTCGCCTGCAAGGTCACCCTGACTTTGAATTCCAAGAATGCCTACGCAACATCCACCGGATCGTGGAAATTCGCCTGAACGACAAGTTTGGCGTGGAACCCACACAGGGCCACCAGGTGTGGGACTGGCAAGAACAACTCAGCGCACACAGCGACCCCGGATTTGCCCAAGCTGGCCAACTCACCGTGACCTACCTCACCGATGCGCACCGCGCCTGCGCCCAGCGTATCAGTAGCAACATGAACGGCTGCGGGTTTGACGAGGTCTTTATCGACGCCGTGGGCAACGTGGTGGGGCGCTACCACCCGGCCATCGCGGGGGCATCTTATTTACTCACCGGCAGCCATTACGACACCGTGCGCAATGGCGGCAAATACGATGGCCGTTTGGGCATTTTTGTGCCCATGGCCTGCGTGCAGGCGCTGCACCAAGCGGGTCAGCGTTTGCCTTTTGGTATCGAAGTCGTGGCCTTTGCCGAAGAAGAAGGCCAACGCTACCGCGCGACGTTTTTAGGCTCGGGCGCTTTGATCGGTGACTTCAAACCCGAGTGGCTGGAGCAACAAGACGCCGACGGCATCACC
>CANGDZ010000108.1 GCA_947452785.1 Comamonadaceae bacterium
CCAATACTGTATTACGCCAATAATGTGCAAGGAACGATTAGCCTGCTAGAGGCTATGCAGGCTAATGGGTTAAACAAGCTCGTCTTTAGTTCTAGTGCCACGGTCTATGGCGATCCAGAGTATTTGCCATACGATGAGCATCATCCCCTTAAGCCAATGAATCCTTATGGTCAGACCAAATTGCAGGTTGAGCAGATGCTACACGATGTATCTCGCTCAAATGCAGATTGGCGTGTTGCCTGTTTGCGTTACTTCAATCCAGTTGGCGCGCACCCATCAGGCTTGATTGGCGAAAATCCCAGCGGCATTCCCAATAACCTCATGCCATATGTTGCAAGAGTAGCTAGCGGTCATTTGCCAGAGTTGAGCATTTTTGGCAATGACTATGACACAAAGGACGGTACTGGGGAGCGTGACTACATTCATGTGATGGATTTAGCCGAAGGTCATATGGCGGCGATTGATTTTTTAGAGAAACATTCTGGGTGGCATGCGATTAATCTGGGTACGGGTCAGCCCCATAGCGTGATGGAGCTCGTGACTGGGCTTGAAAAGGCGAGTGGTAAAGCGATTCCTAGGAAAATTGTAGGTCGCCGCCCTGGAGATTTGCCGGTCTACTTTGCTAAGGTTGATCAGGCTCAAAAGCTCTTAGGGTGGAGCGCAAAACGTTCACTCGATGAGATGTGTGAAAGCGTGTGGAACTTTCAGACGAAATCAATGAGCTAAATTCAGATGTCATTTAAAGATTCCAATATTAAGTTGGCATTTAAAAACCTATTTTTACCAAGGCGCAAAAATTGCGTCGTGCTAGAGCCGCACATGGGTTTAGGCGATAGTCTGATTTGTTTAGGATTGATAAAGACTATTGCAGAACGAGAGCCAACCCAAACCTTCTACTACGCCTGCTTGCCAAGTTATTTCCATTCGGTTTCCTGGATGCTGCAGGGCGTGAATAATGTCTTTCCAATACCAGTCAATAGTGGGCGCGAGGCGCGTCAATATGCCGAATTTAAAAATGCGACCTATCTTCCTATTGGAATTCACGATGTGGATATCCGCAGATTTGATGAATTCTTTTATGCGCAGCATCAGGTCTTGTTTGACCAGCGATGGGAGTTGGCAACAACGCCTGCTGGACCCAACTCTCAACATTTACTAAACCAATTAAACCCTGAACATCGTCCCTTCCTCTTAGTTTGCAAAAAGGACTCCAGTGGTAAAGCCCATCAATTAAACTTGCCTAATCAAGGTGGTTTGTTGGTGATTGAAGTGCACCCTGCGACGAATAATATTTTTGATTGGACTGATTTGGTTTTGGGCGCACAAGAAATCCACACCATCGATACGGCATTTATTCACTTTGTTGAAAACACCCTAAAGGCAGACTCAGATAAAAAACTGTGTTTTCACAGAATTCGTCAAAGCCCTACAGAATTTACAAGGCGCTTGCCGTGGCAAGAGCTTCTGTATTGAGCGCTTTATTTAGGAAAGAAAAAGCGTTTAATTTTATAAAGTATTTTGGCTTGCTTCGGGGATCTTTGCCGAGTGTGTTCAAGAATTTGTGGGTAATTTGAGTTGGCGTATTCCGAACCTCGATGGTTACCCCATTGAGAAGGGTCACGAAATCCCTGCAAGCCATATTTTTTACATAACAAACTAAATACCGATTGATCATGCCGATGGGCTGTAAACCCTGGGTAATTAGAAAATCCACATTGATTTTCTAGATCGGTGAGGATATGTGGGTTGCAGCAGTTGTGAAGATATTCCTCGACAAACTGAATACTCATTGCACTCTTTCGGATGACTATGAATGATGCTAAAAATTGCCGTGATTGTTCAAACCCCATCTCATCAGCATTCATATAGACAAAAGCATCACGCTTAGTCCAATCGCCCTCTAATAACTCAAGCTCAAATGGAATGATGTCCTGGCCATAAATGCTGGGAAGATTTAGCAATGGATCGACTGAGCGAATAAAGTGCGAGGCAGAATCCGCATACATGAGTACATCGCCATCTTGTAACTGGCTTAACGCTTGCAAGATAAAGTAAGGCTTCCAAAGCCAATACCCAGCGCCTTTAGTTTGATTGAGAATGGCACTATGCGCTTGCTTAAAGCGCTCATCAATGAGATCTGGGCCTACGCTAAAAACACGATCAAAGCCGCCAACCCTCAGCGCTGTTTTTGAATTAAATTGCTGAGCCTTTTGGAAGCTGGTAGTAGCAAAGTTGAGCAATAGTTTCATTAAATAGGATGCTGTTTAGTTTTACTGCCCCAAAGCCGCTCATCAACTGTAGCTTACTTTTATACATGCACATTGCACTTGTTGACTCAGTCGTTGCTAGTCCACAATTCACGAGTTCGGCCGTAGCGCAGAAGGAAAATTTTTTATCAGTATTGCTTATTTAGGAAACCATGGATCGGGATTAAACGCTCGATCAATGGCGCGATATAAACTTCTTAACTTTTTCTTAAGTCCTGTAATCGGGAGCCTATCGGAGCGATCATGCATTGTGGTAATTATTCCGGTAGTTTCGATCGGATAGGGCTTAAAGGCAATAATTTTTAGTGCATGTTTTTGATGGTGCTCTAGGAAATGATCCAAAGGCTCATATATTTGAATGGAGTGTTGAATTAATTTTCTAGCCGCTTCGGGCTTGATCAAGTAAGCCGTTGCCCCTAGTGGATCTTCACGATTGGTAACAATTTGATAATCCGAGCCTGCTTGAAGCGTCGAATCGGGGGTATCTACTAGTCCTTGTAGTCTTGCAATGTCCCACTCTAGATATTGGCTGGTAAGAACTGAAAGAGACTCTTCAAAATTTGGCTTGATTAAGAAGTCATCCTCTAGGATAAGAGTTAGACTATTTTTTTCTATGCACTTAATCCAAGCTAGTCGATGGGATAAAAAGCAGCCAACTTCAGAAGGGGTTAACGGAAACCCTAGCATCTTGGTGACTTTAGCTTCGTGATATTCGGGCGGAGAATGTTGCAACTGGAGGCCATCTATTCCTTCCAGTATTTCCCAATTAAGTGTGCTTAATTTGAGTGCATCTTCTACTACGGTACGCCTAGCTTCCGATCGCTTGAGGGAGATTATGAGGGTATAAATAGGGGGCATGCAGGCAATAAGTATTTATTGAATAATATGATAGTTAAGTATAGGTTATTAGA
The DNA here is from genome assembly GCA_947452785.1 of Comamonadaceae bacterium. Taxonomy (GTDB): domain Bacteria; phylum Pseudomonadota; class Gammaproteobacteria; order Burkholderiales; family Burkholderiaceae_C; genus Limnohabitans_A. Next base: position 3,179 of record CANGDZ010000108.1, read on the forward strand.
GATTCAAATAGTAATAAATTTCAGAATAAATTCTCTACATACTAATTTTATATTTAGCTGGAACGACATTTAATAAAATTGTCCTGTGCTTTAAGACTACAAAGTTTCCAATTTCATCATAAGGTGCATAATTATTTTTAATATACTCAACAAGTGGTACTAATAATTCTCGGCCATTTCTTTTTCGCTCTTTAGTGTATCGGGTTGTAAAAAGGCGATTAATATTGAAACAGGGCTTACTTAGTCTTTTATTTATCTGCAGTTGACAATAGACTTTTGTAGTGGCGTTTTTAATTACTGATTGAATTTGAGTGCATAAAAGAAAGTTTGCCCAATAAAAACCATGAGTCGCAAAACCATTAGGATTGCTTGCTTAGGTACACCAAGCGACTACCGCGCTTGCTTGGTGCCGCTCATGATTCAAAAACTAGGCTTTCAAATTGACTGGGTAAACCCTATACGAGCTGATCTAATTATCTACGGCTCTTTTTATGATATCAATGCTCCAAGGCTGCGTTGGTTGCCAAGGCCTTGGAGACAGGGTGCCGGGAAATTGATTGATGCCATTGAAACGCAGCTAGCCAGCAGGGCAATTCCTCCGGTAACACTCTTTCATACTGGTGAAAATTTACGACACAATCACATTAAAGCGGATTTTGCGATTTCACATGATTTAGGGATTGAATCAGAAAACCATATTCGCCTGCCTTACTGGATGGAAATGGTCGATTGGTCTCATGAGGGGTTGGTAGGCAATACCAATCCCCGTTATGGGCAGTTGCTCAACTTAGAGCAATTGCAAGCACCACTAGGTAATCAGTTTTTAAAAAAAGATCAAGCAGCGATTCTCATCAGCTCCCATCTGCGAGAGCCGAGAGCCAGCTGCCTAGCAGCATTGCAAGCACACATGCAAGTTGATGGCGTGGGTCCTTACTTCGATAGCCAGATAAAAGATCATCACAGCAGTCCATTTAACAAGAGGGATATTCTTCAATCCTATGCGTTTAATCTATGTCCAGAAAATGGCATTCACCCGGGGTATGTGACTGAGAAGATACCCGAAGCCTTTGCAGCTGGGTGTTTGCCGATTACTTTTGTTGATGAAGCTGTGAGTGTAGATTTCAATCCCAAGGCATTCATCAATTTAGCACCAATGGCCAAGAACAGCTTTGAGGAGCTGGAACAAAGATTACACTCCAAAGCGCTTTTAGAGGCTTATGCTCAGGAATCCCTGATCGTGAAAGAGCCAACTTTGCAAGATCTCAAAAAGTTCCTGGCAAATGTTGCAAGAAGTGCAATATAAGAAGCCCCATATAACAAGCGTTGCATAAGAAAGCTCTTGAACAAAACTTTAAAAATATGAATCAACAGACCTTATCCCCTCTTCAGATCCCCGGATGGATAGTCTGGGTGCAGTGCATTTGCTTTTCAACTCTTTACGCTATTTGGGCTTTGCCTGAAACCATCCTCATTCGCCATGTCTGTTTAATAGTAGGCGCCTTACTCAGTCTGTGGACTATTTATCAATATCGCCACAGTTTTTTTCATAGGCGAGCAATTCCAGCTTGGTTGATCGTTGCGCTTTTTGCTTGGGCCACATTCCATTTATTTTTTCTCGCAAACGATTTTGCTGCGCAGTATGAGGAATACACCAGCATTTGGAAGCGCGCAGCTATTGGTGCTGTCTTTGCACTGGGTTTTGGTATTGCCTTATCTAGCTACTCCCGGAAGCAAGACTCCAAAGGGAAGGCTCTGTGGACTTTGATTTATATAGGCCTGCTGGCACCAACCCTAATTTACATTGTGAAGTATGTGTTGACGAACTATGGGGTACAAAAGGGCTGGGCAGTCCCTGACTACTGGAAGCTATATTACAGCTCACTCCCTTTTTATATCCCAAAGACCGCTTATGTCTGTTTTTGTCTGCCCACTCTGGGTATTGCTCTTGGCCAATTAGCGTGCAATATTCACCAACACCAGAGTTTTAAATGGGCTAATTTGGTATACCTGGTCACCATTCCTGCGGTCTTATTCGTCTTTTATGGTGAAAACATCAAAAACGGGGTGGTCTATAGCGCTGGGCTTCTCCTGCTCTTTTTGGGGGTGCTGGTGTTTCGCAACTTTCGCCGCCATTGGGCTATTAAATTGCTGGTGTTGGTGGTGGTTTTGGTCATCGGCTTTCTCTTTGTGGCCAACAGCATTCAAACCAATGGTTCTTGGAGGACTTTAAGCGCTGATGCCAAGATTGCGAGAGACACCCAAACTTACCAGCAGTGGAAATACAACGGCGAAAAGGGTTACCCCAATAATGAGCTGGGGACCATGGTCTCAGTCACCAACTACGAACGCATAGCCTGGGCAAAAGAGGGCATCAAGTTAACCATTCAAAATCCCCTGGGCTACGGGTTGATTGAGCGCTCCTTTGGGCGTCTCGCCAAACTCAACTGGCCCGACTCCAAATTGCACCAAAGTCACAGCGGTTGGATAGACTTGGTCTTGGGTTTGGGTATCCCTGGAATCGCACTGATCCTGACAAGTTTGCTGATCTTGCTCTATCAATTAGGCAGACTAGGAAAGGATACCCCTACAAGTCGAAATCCTTATGTCACCATGATCTGGTGGGCGCTCTTTAGTGCACTCATCATGTGGTGCACCACCGAGATTAGTCAAAAGGTCTATTTTGACGCCCTCATTTTGTGGCTGACCTTAGGTGCGGGCGTAGGTTTAGGGTTTCAAAATAAGCTAGAGGGTAATCCCCATGGTTGAGCAAATAGCTCAAGGCCAGCTTGGCCAATAGATAGCTGTAATATTTATAATGAGATAATCAAAAAGCAAGTATTCAATGGCGCGATTTTGCCGAACGATGTGAGCATTACTTTTTAGAAAAACCAGTTGATGACCGAGCCAAATCACTCCTCCAGAACCCCATCTTCAACAGATGAAAGCAACTCTAATGGTGGCGCTGAAATCTCCCTGCTCGACATCGTCAACTTCTTGCAAGGTACTTGGAAAAAGCTCGCCATTGCCGCTCTAGTCGGCGCTGTTTTAGGGTTCGGAAATTGGTATTTCCTGGGGAGCTACCAGGCGGAGTATGTTTTACTGAATAATAATAATAATAATAATAATAATAATAATAATAATAATAATATTCCTAGCTACGCCCTTGACCTGGTGAGCTGGAAGATGCTTCAAAAAAGCTTGCCTAATCTGGCCGCCCAAATGGTTGATGAGGATAAGGCCCCCAAAGATCAAGAGAATCTGTATCGGGTGATGAGTAGCGCTGACTGGTGGCAAAAAAATATTACCCCCAGCTA
>CANGDZ010000109.1 GCA_947452785.1 Comamonadaceae bacterium
CCCGCGCTGCGTGCCAGTTTGATGCTTTTGGTGGGTATACCGTTAGGCTATGTGCTGGGCACGCTGGTGGGCGATGCCTATGCAGGCTGGTCGACTTGGGATTTGTGGCGCCTCAACACGAACCGCTTTGTCGGCATGTTGGCCAGCTCGGTCGCCATCAGCGCCGCGTTTGTGGGCTATTTTTACCAACGCGGCAAAGCCGAGGCGCTGGTGAGTCAAATCACACAATCGCAGCTCATGCTGCTGCAATCGCAGCTCGAACCCCACATGCTGTTCAACACGCTGGCGCATTTGCGGGCGCTGATCGGGCAAGACACGGCCCGCGCCCTGGCCATGCTGGACCACTTGGACGACTATTTGCGCACTACCTTGCAGGCCTCACGCCAGCCGCTGCACCCGCTGGCCGACGAGTTTTCCCGTTTGGGCGATTACCTGAGCTTGATGGCGATTCGCATGGGACCGCGTCTGGCTTTTGATCTGGACTTACCGCCTGTACTGGCCCATGCGCCGGTGCCCAGTTTCATCTTGCAGCCGCTGGTGGAAAACGCCATTCGCCACGGACTGGAGCCGGTGGTGGCGGGTGGCCGCATCGAGGTACAAGCCAGCACTGACAGTGGACAGTTGGTTCTGACAGTGCGCGACAACGGCTGCGGTATCAGTGAGCTGGCATTGGCCGACTCGGTCAAGGCATTGCCCCATCAACCCGCGAGCCACAAACCTTTTGAGTCATGGGGCCTGAGCCATGTGCGCCAGCGTCTGCACACCTTGTACGGCGAGCGTGCCAGCATGCGCATCAGCGCTGTCAGCACGGGCGGCACCTGCGTGGTGTTGACCTTGCCCTTGACGGCACCCGTTTGAACACAACACCCCATGAACACCCAGCCCTCCGCCCTGATCGCCGAAGACGAGCCCCTGCTGGCCCAAACCCTGCAGCGCGAGCTACAAGCCTTGTGGCCTGCACTGCAAGTCGTGGCCACCGCAGGCGACGGCCTGAGCGCCGTGCAACTGGTCTTGCAACATCGCCCTGATGTGCTGTTTTTTGACATTCGCATGCCCGGGCAAAGCGGACTGGAAGCTGCGGTTGAACTGGCCGATGCCTGGCCATCCGAACACGCATTTCCCTTGCTGGTGTTTGTGACGGCCTACGACCAATACGCGATTGCGGCTTTTGACGCGCAAGCGGTGGACTACGTACTCAAACCCGTGCGCGCTGACCGCTTGGCGAAGACCGTGATGCGGCTGCAAAACCGCTTGCAGCAACGCGCGGCGCAAAACGCCACCGACCTGGACCCGGTGCTGAACCAACTGCGTTCACTGCTGCATGCGCAAACACCGGCTGCACCTGCTGCAGCGCCACTGCAGTTGCTACAAGCCAGCGTGGGCAACCAGCTGCGCATGGTGCCCGTGGACGAGGTGCTGTATTTGGAGGCAGCCGACAAATACGTGCGCGTGTTCACGCTGGACGGCGGCGAAGTTCTGCTGCGCACACCGCTGAAAGAACTCATGCAAAGGTTGGACGCCCATGTGTTCTGGCAAATCCACCGCGGCAGCGTGGTGCGCGCAAGCGCCATCGAATCCGTCACCCGCGACGAGTTGGGCAAATTGAACCTGTGCCTAAAGGGCAAGAGCGAACGGCTGGCGGTCAGCCGCTTGTATGCGCATCAGTTCAAAGCCATGTGAGGGCTTAGAGCAACACACCCGGTTTTTCGCCGCGCTCGTAGACCACATGGGCGCGACCCACGATAAAGGGATCGAGCTTACCGATCAGGTCGATCTGCTTATTTTGGTAAGGCATTTTGTGCAGCACATAGCGCATGGCATTCAAACGTGCGCGCTTTTTGCAGTCGCTCTTGATCACGGTCCACGGCGCCTCGGCGGTATCGGTTTCAAAGAACATGGCTTCTTTGGCCAGGGTGTATTCGTCCCACTTGTCGAGTGAAGCCAAGTCCACCGGGCTGAGCTTCCATTGCTTGAGCGGATGCACCTTGCGCTCCTTGAAGCGGCGGCGTTGCTCGGCTTGACTGACCGAGAACCAGAACTTGATCACATACACGCCGCTGCGCACCAAGTGACGCTCAAACTCAGGTGCTTGCAGCATGAACTCTTTGTATTCATGGTCATTGCAAAAGCCCATGACATGCTCGACGCCGGAGCGGTTGTACCAGCTGCGGTCAAACATGACGATCTCACCCGCGGTGGGCAAATGCTGCACGTAACGCTGAAAGTACCACTGCCCGCGCTCCACTTCGCTGGGTTTCTCCAGCGCCACCACACGTGCACCGCGAGGATTCAAATGCTCCATGAAGCGCTTGATGGCGCCGCCCTTACCTGCCGCGTCACGCCCTTCAAACAAGATCACCACACGCTGCCCGGTTTCTTTCACCCAGGCCTGCAGCTTGAGCAACTCCACCTGCAATTGGTATTTTTGCGCTTCGTAGGTGGCGCGGCGCATCAGGTTTTTGTAGGGGTAGCCACCATCGCGCCAGTCGCTGGCCAACTCGTCATCGGAATGGGTTTTAGGCAGTTCAGGGGTCACAGTGCCATGGCCCGCCAAGGCCTGCTGCAGCACAAGCAAGTCGTCAGGCGAGGCGCCGGCCAGGGTCACGCGCAAAGCTTCTGCGCGCTCAGAGGCCGACAACTCGGTGTTGTGCATCAAGCCCAAAACGGAAGCCACCTGCTTGCCCTGGGCCGCCTGAACGGCCCCAATCGCTACGGCCTTTGCCGCCGAATTGCGACCCAATGAAGCTACAGTATCTCCCTGCCGAACCAAGCGCGGCGCTTTTTCTTTGGTGACTGGATCCGGTGTCTCGACATCGGGGGAGACGAATACTTTGGCCATAGAGCGTTCATTCAGTTGATTAATCGAATCTTATTGTTTCATTTATAAAAATTAAAAACTTGATTCAAGTCAATCAACTGAACTCAAAAAACGGTCTGTAAGGTTTTTTGACGGCGATGCCGTTGCAGATGCGTAATGGCCAGCGCCAACGACACCAATTGCAGCACCGCGCAGAAAAAGAACGGTGCACCGATGCGCCAGTCGCCTTGCGGAAAGTGCGACACCAGCCCCAACAGCGGCGCCCCCAGCATGGGGGCCAATACCGCCATCAAACCGTTGAGTGAACTGACGGCACCCATGGTTTGACCTTGGCTCTTGCTGTCAGCTGCCGACGAAATCAGGCTTTGCACCGAAGCCGCCACCGTACCGCCCAGCAAATTAAAACCAATGACGGCGTACATCATCCAGCCCTCGGTGGCCGCTCCCCAAAGGGTGTAGGAAAGGGCAGACGAAACCAAGCCCATGATGACGAGTTTTTGCGGCGAAAAGCGCTTGAGCAAACGCCCCATCAACACACCTTGCACCAGCACCGCCACAATGCCCACGACCGCCAGAGACCAACCGTTTTCTCGCGGCCCCCAACCAAACTTAAAGCTATTGTTAAGCACCCACACCGTGTACAAGACGAACTGCGCCAGCCCACTGAAAGCGACCACACCCACCAAGGGGCCCACGCCTTTGAGTTGCCCCAGCTTGCGCAGCGACGAGGCCGGATTGGCCGCGCGCCAACTGAACCGTTTGCGCTGCGCCAGCGGCAAGGATTCAGGTAAAACAAAGTAGCCGTAGAGCAAATTCAGCAGCGTCAAGCTGCCTGCCAAGTAAAACGGCAAATGCAAATTCACATCGCCCAGCAAGCCGCCCACCACCGGCCCGACGATGAACCCCAAGCCCATCATGGCACCCAGCAAACCAAAGCGTTTGGCCCGCTCATCAGGCGCAGAAATGTCCGCCACATAGGCATTGGCAATGGCCACGTTGGCCTGCATCGCGCCGCCCAGCGTGCGGGCCACGATCAAACCCATGAGTGAGTTCGTCATGGCGGTGCCAAAAAAACTCACCCCCAAACCCATGAAGCCGAGCAACAACACGGGCCGCCGGCCATAGCGGTCCGACAAAGCGCCCAGCACCGGCGAGGCCAGGAAGTTGGACAGGCCAAACGCCACCGACACCACACCATACCAATAAGCCTGATCGGCCTGGGTGGTCGCAAAACTGCCCACCAGGGTGGGTAGCACCGGAATGATCACCCCAATGGCCGCCATATCGATCAGGACAGCCAGCATGATGAAAGGCATGGCCGCCTCACGGGAACGAAACTTTTCACGCACGGGGTAACTCCACATCGGTCAATTTTTCTAACGGGGTCAAGGCCACTTGGGCCACTCGCTGCAAATGCGCTTGCAGGTCTTGCGGCCAAGGCGCAATCAAGGCATCAAACCGCGCACGGTCTGCGGCAAACAATGCGCGAGCGGCTTCTTCAAAACCGTCCAGGCTACCGGCCATGGCCGACATGAAGCGATAGGCCGATTCTTGCGACAGGCGGCGTAAATCTTGTGCAGGACTTTCTCGTCGAGCTTGCTCCACCAGCTTGCGCAAAGCCACCGAGGCACCACCGGGCTGACTGGCCAGCCACGCCCAATGACGCGGCAGCAGCGTCACCTCACGCGCCACCACACCCAGCTTGGGGCGACCGGGGCCAGGCTTGGCCACGACAGTGTCTTCGCCTGGCTCGGCCTGCGAGCCGGATGCCGCCCATTGCGCGGCGGGGTACGCCAGGGCCAGTCGGGCCAGCACATCTTCAGGCGTGCCCCGGTGGTCAAAATCAATGATCTCGCTGCTGTGGGCGTTAAACACCATGAACCGCGCCAACGGACGCGCTTCGGTGGCAGCCTTGACCTGCAAGGCAATCTCTTCGAGCGCGCCTTGGGCCAGACAACGGGGGCCTTCAAAGGCGATGAAATCGTGGGGGGAATGGACAGTCATGAGAGTTTGATCGTGCTAACAAGGTTAAAATTATACCCGGATTAAATATAATTACCCGGTCAAAATCAAATAACAAATTGACCTACTCGAAAACTGTAAGCATGCGGCAAAGGGACTCAGCGCTTATTCTCTTGTTAGCCCGTCCACCTGGGTCAATGGCGCCCACCCCCATGGCTGCCATGGCCACCGTATCCGCGATGCCCGTAACCCCACCCAGGCCCTGGTCGATACACCGGTGCGGCATAAAAGGGCTGTGCATACCCAACCCGGGGCGGCATGACTACCATGGGGCCAGGCACGCCCACTTGCGCATAAACCGGGAACTGACCGACGCGGGACGAAACGGCCACCGAAGGCTGCACCATCACAGGGTAAGCGCAACCCACCTGCGCCTGCGCTGCGACCAAGCTCAGCAGCAGCATGGCCCAGCGAGACCCCGTTTTGAACATTCGAGCTGACATGTGCGTTCCTCAGAAAGTTGTGGCGAATCTCACACCCGCCTGTGTATGTAGCGCAGCAGCTGTCCCTTAGGAGGACAACAGCCGCTTCACAATGGTTTCCAAGCGTAAGCAAGATGAACACGAAAAGCGCCAGGTCACCCCCTAAAATCAAGCCATGACATCTCCGACCGAAAAATCCAGCTCTAGCGCTTCTGCACCCGAACACAAAGTCAGTAACTTCCTGCGCCAGATCATCGAGAGCGACCTGGACAAAGGCACTTACGCCAGCCGCCGCTGGGCCGGCACCCCCGGTGACGCCGCGCACCACGCTGCGGGCCAGCCTGACCCCGCCAAGATCCGCACCCGCTTTCCCCCCGAGCCCAACGGCTATTTGCATGTGGGCCACGCCAAAAGCATCTGCATCAACTTTGGCTTGGCGCAAGAGTATGGCGGCGTGTGCCACCTGCGCTTTGACGACACCAACCCCGAAAAAGAAGACACCGAGTACGTCAACTCCATCATTGACGCCGTGAAATGGCTCGGTTTTGACTGGAACGGCGCAGCCGACGCCGCGCCCTACCAGGCCAGCGACTACTTCGACTTCATGTACCGCGCCGCCGAGGCGCTGATTGAAGCGGGTCACGCCTATGTGGACGAGCAAAGCGCGGAAGACATGCGCGCCAA
>CANGDZ010000110.1 GCA_947452785.1 Comamonadaceae bacterium
ACGCCATGGGCACTTTGATGCCGTATCCATCAGAGGATCCACCCCGATTACTCGAAGTCTCTCGTCCTGATAGACGCCAGCTCATGCTCTTAGCGTTCAGCAGTCTTGTTTCCGTGCCCGTAGGCAGGGAGGCATCCATAGCATCTCCTGTCTATCCAACAATCCCTCATCATGCCATGAGAGAGCCCCCAACGGATCGCCCCCAGTGCGACAGGGAAACCCGCCTGTCCATGGGCCACTTTAGACCAGCGTTTGCAGGGCGGCCTTCAAGAAGGGTTTTTGCACTTTGCCTAAAACGCTTTGGGGCAAATCGGCAACAAAGACCACCCGGCGCGGCATTTTGAAACGGGCAATCTGCCCTTGCAAATGCGCCAACACCGCTTGTTCGTTCAAGGCTTGGCCCGCGGGGTTGGCCGCTCGCACCACGGCGGCCACCGGCACTTCTCCCCAACGGGCATCGTCCAGCCCCACCACCGCGCAGGCGGCCACGCCTGCCAAGGTGGTCAGCAGATTTTCGATTTCGGCGGGATAAATATTTTCACCGCCCGAAATAATCATGTCTTTGCTGCGCCCCACAATGGTGATGCAGCCATCGGCTGCAGCTTGGCCCAAATCGCCCGTGGCAAACCAGCCGTCTTGCAAGCCGGTATCACTCTGGTCCTGTGGAGCCTGTGGGCCTTGCCAATAGCCCTGCATCACATTCGGCGCACGGATCAGCACCTGGCCGGTCTGTCCCTGCGGCACCACAACGCCCGCCTCGTTGCGCAATTGCACCTGCGCCAACGCATGCGGCCAGCCTGTGCTGCCGATGCGCTCTGCGGCCTGCGCCAGCGGCAACACGATGGACACCGGGCCGGTTTCGGTCGTGCCATAAATTTGCCCGACGGGAATGCCGCGGTCATGAAAAGCTTGCAAATATGGCAGGGGAATGGTCGAAGAGCCCGCCATCACGCCGCGCAAACTGGGCAGATCGGCATCAGGCCAAAGTGGGTGGTCCAGCACCGCGCGCAAGGTGGCGGGGACCAACAGCGACAGCGTGGGTTTGTCTTGCATCACGGCGCTCAGCCACAGTGCGGGCTCAAAACGAGCATGCAAGGTCACCGTCACACCCGACAACAAAGCCGGCAAAGTTTGAATGCACAAACCGCCCACATGGAACAAGGGCAAAGTGGACAACACATGGTCGCCCACAGCAAAGCCGTGCGCGGCATCACTGGCCTGCGCGTTGGCCCACAAGCCCGCTTGGGTGTGCACCGCGCCTTTGGGCTTGCCGGTGGTGCCCGAGGTGTAAACCAGCAGTGCTGGTGTTACGGCAAGTACCACAGGCAGCAGCAGGTCACGGGATGATGCGGTGTCGATCAAACGCTCTTGCAGGACAAGGCGGCAGTCGGGGAGCATTGGTTCGGCGGTGGGACACAGTGCACAGGCCGTCGACGCGTGTTCCACGTCGTGTACCAGCACTGTGGGCTGCGCATCGTCCAGCACTTGGCGTAATTCGGCCACCGCCAAACGGTAATTGAGCGGCATGAAGATCGCCCCCAAACGGGCACAGGCGATCAGCGTGACCAATTGCAACTCGTGGTTCAAGCCCAACCAAGCCACCCGGTCGCCGCGGCCTATCCCCAAAGTGGCTTGCAAATGCCCGGTGACCCGCTGTATGCGTCGCCAGAACTTGGCAAAGTCATACTCGGTGCTGGCTGCACCGGGCTGGCCATTGCGCAAGGCGGTAACGCTCCCTTTGCTTCGCGCCAAGCTCGCGAATCGCGCCGCCAGAGGCGACGACTCGGCACCCGCATCGGCACGGCCATCAAAAGCCCAGCAACTCATTCGTCTTTCTCGCCAGGCTCGTACAAAGCTTCGCGTCCAAGCCGGTCCAGACACAGCTCGGCGGTCCACGGCAGCATGAGGGAGCCGCAACGGGCGTCGCGGTACAAGCGCTCGAGCGGCAAAGACTTGAGCATGGATTGACCGCCACAGGTGCGGATCGCCAGTCGGGCAATATCTTGCGCGTTTTCCATGATGGTGTATTGCGCCGCATAGGCGCGTAGCCGTGATGACTTAGGCGGGTCGATTTTGGCGTCTTCAATGGCGCGTAAAAACAGGTTGCGGGTTTGCTCTAGCTTGATGAACATCTCGGCCACCGCTATTTGTTTGGTGGCAAATTGACGCCGCTTGACTGGGCCGGTGCCAGGCACCTCACCGCGCAAATACGCCACCGTGAAATCGTACGCCGCCTGCGCAATCCCCATGTAGGTGGGCGAGAGGGTCATGAACATGTGCGGCCAACGGCTGGCGGCCTGAAAGTAAATGCCTTGTGGCATCAGCGCCGCGTCGCTGGAGACGAACACGTCTTTGAAGATCAGATTGCGCGACACGGTGGCGCGCATGCCCAAGGGATCCCAGTCGCCCTCTACCGTCAGCCCCGGCGCGTTGCGCGGTACGGCCAAGTAAAGCGTGTCGCGGCGCGACAGCTCGGCATCGGGTTTTTTCTCAGTGCACAGCACGCCAAAAAAATCGGCCGCGTCGGACAGTGAAGCGAAGATTTTTTTGCCGTTGATCAACCAGCCGCCATCGGTTTTCATCGCTGTGGTGCCAAAGGGTTGGGCCCCGGCGGCGGCGGCGCCTCCTTCGGAAAATGGCTGGGCGTAAATGGCCCCGTCTTTCACGACGCGCGCGAAGTGCGATTTTTGATGTACCTGGTGCAAGGCCCGCTGCTCGGGCGTCATGTCCAGGTCTTCAGACAACAGGCCGCTCCACATCATGGTGCAAACATGCATATTGAAGGTGAGCGCTGTAGCGCCACACCAGCGACCGATCTCGGCTGAGACCATGGCATAGGTGGCGTAGTCCGCGCCCATGCCGCCATGGGCTTCAGGCACGCACAAGGCCAGCAAGCCGTTGTCCCGCATATCGGCGTAGTTGGCAAACGGAAACTGCGCATCGCGGTCCAGTTGCGGTGCGCGGTCGGCAAACTTGTCACGCCCCAACTCATAGGCCATGCGCATCACATGGCGTTGCTTGTCGGTGAGCGGGTAGTCTTCGCCGCAAATCGGACTGTAGGGTTTCAAAGGCATGGTTCAGCTCGGTGCGAAGGCGTTAGATAAGAATTGAAGGATCAAGGCGTTGAAGGCCTCGGGCTGCTCAAAGCAAAGCAAATGGCTGGCATCAGGCAACATTGCAAACTGCGCGCCGGGAATTTTTTCAGCCATGCGGCGCAAGACTTCTGGCGGCGCGGTTTTATCGTGCTCTGCCGCCAAACACAGCGTGTGCACGGTGATGGTGGACAAAGCTGCGCGCTGCTCAAAGCGCACCAATGCCTGCAGTGCTGCGCGGTAAGTGGCGGGCGGTACAGAGGCCATGCAGCGATGCGCCAAAGCCCGCCCTGCGCCCAGGTAGCCGGGCGTCAGCATGGTGGGGATCAACGCATCGGCCACATCGGACATGTTTTGGCCTGCATCCAGCGGGGCCAGTCGCTGTGCGACAAATTGCGTTTGAAAATCACCGCTGGCATTGCCAAAAGCCGGGCTGCTGGCGGCGATCACCAGTCCCTCAATGCGCTCAGGGCACAGGGTCCAGGCTTGCTGCGCCACCATCCCGCCCATGCTGTGGCCGATCAACACGGCTTGCGCCACCTGCGCTTGGTCGAGCAGGCGCAGCAAGGCCTGGGCCAAGCCGTCAAAGTCATAGGGCGCAATCAATGCACTGTCACCGTAACCGGGCATGTCCCAAGCCAAGGCTCGGTAACCCCGAGCCGCAAAATAGTCCAGTTGCGCCGCAAAGCCTTGCTTGCCACCGCCAATGCCATGAAGAAACACCAACACGGGTCGACTCGGATCGCTGGCGCTGCCCGCCTCAGTCCATGCGGGAATTGGCAGCGCGCTCATGCAGCAACACCTTGCACCACCACACCGTGCTCAACCACCGTCTGGCCGTCCAGCGCAATGGTGCAGCCGCGCATGGGCAAATCAAAGTGCCCAAGGGTATGGCGACCGGCCACTTCGTTGGCACCGGTCGAGTACAAAAAATTGCCGGCGAAGGCACGCAGCTCGGTGCCGTTGCAATCGCGCTTGTCATAAAAAGTCATGGCGTCCCAGCGGGCTTGTGAGTTAAGGCCATAGCCCACATGCGAGACCGCATAGGCGGCGCGATGACCCTCTTGGTCTTCCCACGCTTGGTAGTAGCCTCGCATCATGTCGGCGTCCACCCCCGCGCCTTCAATCTGGGTGATGCTGTCGTTTTCAATGGTGAGCGTGATGCGGTCGCGTAGGTAGCGTTTGAAGGTGAGGTTCACATCGCCAGGGGCCATGACCAAAGTGCCGTTGACCGCACCGGCTTTCGGAAACGCCAGGGCCAAACCGCCAGGCCAGTGCGAGACCATGCCCGGCTTGGGGCAAAAACCCCACACACCACCGACCACGGCGCCTTGAAGTTGAATCTGCAGTTGCGTGCCCGCTAGCGACGTGACCTGCATGGCCTGCGCGCCACGCAATCCGCGCATGGCTTGCCGCACAACGCCTTCCAACGTGGGGTCGGGCACGGTGCGCTCCAAAATTTCAGGGTGCTCGTTGGAAATCATCAAGAGGCGCGGCACATTGCCGTCAGCGCCTTTCATGATCACGGGCAACTCGGGGGCATGCAGCATGCCTTCCACTGTGCAATCGACGATGAACGAGGCCCGCGCCATGGCCGCAATCACCGGGCCGAGCTGCTGCAACGCATCGGTGGCGCCGGTGGAGCGCACCGGCGCCGGACCGGTCAAGGCCGGTGATGGAATGGTGATTTCAAATGGCCGGGCGCCCATGGCCTCCAAGGCCAGGCGAGCCAGCTCCACGTTCACGCGGCGCGATTGGCTCTCGGCCACAATAGCCACCACCTCGCCCGGCTGCACTTTGCACAGGGCAAATGTGCGCTGGAATGCTGCGATCCATTTATGTTCAATTCGCTCCACCAACATGCGGTCTCCTCAGCTTTGGGGTAACCGATCAGTTTATATGCAACTGCTCAGAGGGCTGTTCAGCTCACTCTGCGCGAACTTGCAAAAAGCGCCACTGACTGATTCGAGCATCAAACACATTTTGCTGTGTCGCGGTCAATTGAACAAACAGCGAGCGGGCACTGGCTTCAAAATCCTCTACCAACCCATAACGGTTGCGACTGCGATCCACCACCTGCCGGATCAATTGCATGCCTGAAGTCGACTTTCCCGCCTCAGCGGGCATAGGGGATCTGTGAACCTCTTCCAAATAAAAACTCAGCGACTGCGCAAACAATTGCCAAGCAGGGGCTTGCTCCCGACTTAATTTCAAATCCACCTGTAACTCATTTATCTGAGTGCTGACCTGCTCAAGCCAAGTGAACTGGGTGTGGCCAGACTCCGTCGGCGCGACGGCCGGGCGTGTACTTCGGTCCTGCGTCATACCCCGCCGGCCCCCACCCATGCCGCCCCCCATGCCGCCCCCCATGCCGCCATATTGCGCGCAGGCATCCGTGCAGCATAAGAATGAAGCGTAAAGAAAAATGGCCGAAACGGAAATGAGTTTATTGATATTCATCCGAGATTTTCCATTAGGCCGGATGCGGTCGATAAGACCACTCAACCGGTTCGTTTGCGTTAGCCCATAAACCCTCAAACCACGGCCTTCGCTTTCGGGCTACTGCCAAGTTCAAAGTGGGTCTTTGACTTTCTTCTTTGGCACTGCCC
>CANGDZ010000111.1 GCA_947452785.1 Comamonadaceae bacterium
GCCGTATCCATCAGAGGATCCACCCCGATTACTCGAAGTCTGTCTTCCTGATAGACGCCAGCTCATGCTCTTAGCGTTCAGCAGTCTTGTTTCCGTGCCCGTAGGCAGGGAGGCATCCATAGCATCTCCAAGTCAATAGAGGGATCATGACAGCAAGCGCTGTCGGATGTGGGCCGAGGCCATGACTTCCAAGGGTTCAGCCTCACCTCCCGGGATGCCGACCTGGGTGGCATTGAGCAGCATCGACACCATGACGTAGGTGCCCGACAGCACGGTCAGGTCAATCACGGCCTGCTCACCCAATTGGTCAACGGCCTCTTGCCACAAGGCATCGGGCACACGGTGATTCAATGACAGTTGAACACAATAATCGTAGACCAGCCGCTCATCGGCTTGCATCTGCGTCGGCCTTAGCGCCAATTGCAAATCACGCATCACCGCGTCGGGCAAACCGGCTTTGCGGGCAATGCGCTCATGGGCCCACCATTCGTATTGCGCGTTCGAGATGCGCGCCTGAATCAAAATGGCCAGCTCGTTCAAGCGCAACGGCACCGAAGTTTTAAAACGCAAGTAATCTAAAAAATCAAAACAGCGCCGCGCCATCTCGGGGCTGCGCAGCAACGCGTTGTAAGGGCCGCCCAAAGCGGCGCTGGAGACCTTCAAGATGTCATCGGCCAGCGGCCGAACAGCTTCAGGTAAATCTTCGTAGGCGATCTGGGTCAGTCTTTCGGTCATGGGCATTCCTGCAGGGTGGGCTCATACAATGGAGCCTGCATTGTCAACCGCCAAGCCTGTCAAGCTTGGCGTATTGGCGACTGTATTTTCTTAATGAGGCGTTCATGCACATCACCCCCAGCATTTTCAAAGCGTATGACATTCGCGGCATCGTGCCGTCCACCATCCACGAAGCCATGGCCGAAGGTCTGGGCCAAGCCTTTGGCACCCAGGCGCTGGCCGAGGGGCAAACCACGGTGGCCGTGGGACGTGATGGGCGCTTGAGTGGCCCGACCCTGTCGGCGGCTTTGATGCGCGGTTTGGTGGCCGCGGGTGTGCAGGTGATTGATGTGGGCATGTGCACCACGCCCATGCTGTATTTCGCGGCGAACACGCTGTGCGCCAGCGGCATTCAGGTCACCGGCAGCCACAACCCCAAAGACTACAACGGCTTCAAAATGGTCATGGGTGGCCGCGCCATTTATGGCGACGAAATTTCGGCCCTGCGCCAGATGATGCAAGACGAAACCTGGGTATTGCAGTCGGGCGGCAGCGTGCGCGCGGTGGACGTGACGGATGATTACCGCGAGCGCATTGTCGGCGACATTCATTTGGCGCGCCCGATGAAGATCGTGGTTGACTCGGGCAACGGCGTGGCCGGTGCCACCGCGCCCGGTATTTTCCGCGCCTTGGGTTGCGAGGTGATTGAACTCTTCAGCGAAGTGGACGGCAACTTTCCGAATCACCACCCCGATCCGAGCAAGCTTGAAAACTTGAACGACTTGATTGCCGCCTTGAAGACCTCGGGCGCCGAACTGGGCTTGGCCTTTGATGGCGATGGCGATCGCTTGGGTATCGTGACCCGCGATGGCCACAACATTTACCCTGACCGCCAGATGCAGTTGTTTGCGCAAGACGTGCTCAGCCGCGTGCCCGGCGGCACGATTTTGTTTGACGTGAAATGCTCACAGCGCTTGGCCCCGGCCATTGAGCAGGCGGGTGGCCAGCCCCTGATGTTCAAAACCGGTCACTCGCTGATCAAAGCCAAAATGAAAGCCATTGAAGCCGCAGGAGGCCAAGCGCCCCTGGGCGGCGAGATGAGTGGCCATATTTTCTTCAAAGAGCGTTGGTACGGTTTTGACGACGGCACCTACGCCGGTTGCCGTATGCTTGAAATCTTGAGCCACAGCCCGGACGGCAACGCCGTGCTGCACGCGTTGCCCACCAGCTTCAGCACACCCGAGTTGAACGTGCCTTGCGCCGAGGGTGAGCCGCACAGCGTGACTCAGCAATTGCTGGACAAGGCCGAGGCCAGTTTTGCGGCGCCCGCCAAGGTCTCCAGCATCGATGGTTTGCGCGTCGACTGGCCCGATGGCTTTGGCTTGATTCGCGCCTCCAACACCACCCCGGTGCTGGTGTTGCGATTTGAGGGCCACACCGAAGCGGCCTTGCATCGCATCGAGGCCGAGATGTTGGCGCTGCTGCGCAGCGTCAAGCCCGACGCGCAGTTTGCGGCGTCGGCGCATTGAATTTCATCCAACACCTGTACAACGCCGCGCTGTGGTGCGCGCAACCGTTGCTGCGGCGCAAGCTGGCGCGTCGCGCGCTGGCCGAGCCCCTGTATGGGGAGGCGGTGGCCGAGCGCTTTGGCCACTACTCCCAAGCCGCGGAGTTGCACTCGGATTTGGTGTGGGTGCATGCGGTGTCCTTGGGCGAGACGCGCGCTGCCGAGGTGTTGATTAAGGCCTTGCGCCAAGCCTTGCCCGGCATGCGTTTGTTGTTGACCCACGGCACCGCCACCGGCCTCGCCGAAGGTGCACGCTTGCTGCAAGCGGGGGACGTGCAGGTGTGGCAGCCCTGGGACACGCCTTCAGCAGTTCAAAGTTTTTTGCGTCATTTCAAGCCCCGCGTCGGGGTGTTGATCGAAACCGAAGTCTGGCCCAACCTGGTGCTGCAAAGCCAAAAGCACGGCGTGCCTCTGGCCTTGGCGAATGCCCGTATGAGCGAGCAGTCGACCCGCAAGGCGCTGCGCTGGCCCACGTTGACGCGACCGGTCTACCAAGCGCTGCACGCGGTCTGGCCGCAAACCCAAGCCGACGCGGAGCGCTTACAAATGTTGGGCGCAGTGAACCCTCGGGTGATGGGCAACATCAAGTTCGATGCGCAACCCGATGCCGCGCAGTGTGCACAAGGCCAAGCCTGGCGCGATGCAATAAAGCGCCCAGTGGCCATCCTGGCCAGTTCGCGTGAGGGCGAGGAAGAAGCTTGGTTGCAGGCGGTGTTGGCGCAAGGACACATCGCAACTGAATTGCAATGGCTGATCGTGCCGCGCCACCCGCAGCGCGTGGACGCTGTGGAGGCATTGCTCCGGTCGCAAGGTTGGTGCGTGTCACGTCGCAGCCATTGGGCGCAAGAAGGGCCTCCGGCCGCAGAGCCGCAGACCACGCCAACGGTCTGGCTGGGTGATTCCCTGGGCGAGATGGCGCTGTACTACAGCCTGTCCGACGTAGCCCTGTTGGGCGGCAGTTTTGCGCCCTTCGGCGGGCAAAACCTGATCGAAGCGGCGGCCTGTGGCTGCCCGGTGATCATGGGGCCACACACCTTCAATTTCGCGCAAGCCTCGGATATGGCGGTGCAAGCCGGTGCGGCTGTTCGTGTGAGTGACATGGCGCAGGCCGTGACGCAAACCCTGGCGCTGCTCAGCGATACCGCGCCATTGAAGCGCCGTGCCGAACAGGCCCAAGCGTTTGCGCAGGCCCACCAGGGGGCTGCGCTGCGCACCGCGCAGGCGGTGGCGCAGTTACTTCAATAGCAGCGCTTATTTGGCCAGCAGGGCGTTCACAGCTTGCAGGTCGTCCGCCTTCAAGCTGCCATTGGCTTGGCGCAATTTGAGCTGACCGACCAACACGTCATACCGCGCCTTGGCCAGATCACGTTTGGTTTGGTACAGCTGGCTTTGGCTGTTCAACACATCGATGTTGATGCGCACGCCCACTCTGTAACCCAATTGGTTGGCATCCAGCGCCGCCTGGCTGGAGGACTCAGCGGCTTCCAATGCGCGGACTTGCCCCAATCCGGATTGCAGACCCAGGTAGGCGGTGCGCGTGGCTTGCGCCACTTGGCGTTGCACACCTTCTAAGTCCATGCGGGCTTTTTCTTCCAGTGCCACGGTTTCACGAATGCGGTTTTGTGTGGCAAAACCAGCGAAAAGAGGCAGGTTGGCGCTGATGCCTGTGCTCACAGCGATGATTTGATTGCTGGAGTTGCCTAAGTTCACGGTGGACGTTCCGCTCAGGTTTCTCTGAACGTTATAGCCCAGCGTCAGGTCCACAGTGGGTTTGTGTCCAGCTTCGGCCTTTTCGGTTTCCAGCTTGGCCACGTCAAGATTCGTACGTGCCTGTTGAATGCCTGGGTGGAGTTGTTCGCTGTTGCTAACCCACAAGTCCATGGAGCCCTCTGGCACGGGTGGAAGAACGCTTTGGTTCTTGATGTTGAAAGGGGCAATGCCGGACTTGCCTACCAGCAGTTCCAAAGCCACCTTCTTGACGCGCAAATCATTGTCCGTAGCAATTTCTTGCGCCAAAACCAGGTCATAGCGAGCCTGGGCTTCGCGGGTGTCCGTGATGGTCGCTGTGCCAACTTCAAAGTTGCGTTTGGCGCTGGCTAGTTGCTCGGCGACAGCGGTTTTTTGGGCTTTGACAAAGGTCAGACTGTCTTGCGCACCTAACACGTCAAAGTAGGCTTGGCTGGTTCGAACGATCAAGTCCTGTTCTGCTTGGATCAAGGCTGCTTGGGCGGCGTCCAGCGCCTTCTGGCTCTGCCGATAAGTGGCCAGGTTGGCCGGACGATACAGCGGTTGGGTCAGATTGACGCCGGCTGTTTGTGTTGTATAGCTGCGATCTGTTGTGGTTGTCGCAGGGTCTGTGGCGATTTCCAGGGATGTGCGAGTGGCTCCACCCGACAATCCAGCAGTAGGCAGCAAATTGGCCTTGCCCTGATCGGCCTTGGCCAAGTTGGCTTGGAACTGCGATTTGGCCGACTGGTAGGCAGCGTCATAGCCTTTAGCCATGTCGTAAATCTCGATCAGGCTTTGCGCTTGAACGGTGCTGGACAGCGCGATGCC
>CANGDZ010000112.1 GCA_947452785.1 Comamonadaceae bacterium
GGACGGGACTCGAACCCGCGACCCCCGGCGTGACAGGCCGGTATTCTAACCAACTGAACTACCGCTCCCGGTAGTGGCAACGTTCGCTCTTTCGAACCAAGCACAACTTATTACTAAGCTGCTGTTACCAACTTGCGCTTCGATCATCTTGCGATGAATCTTGGCGACCCCACGGGGATTCGAACCCCGGTACTCACCGTGAAAGGGTGATGTCCTAGGCCTCTAGACGATAGGGTCATAACCTGGACAGATTCTTGCGAATCTTATTTTCTCAACACAATGGTGGAGGTAAACGGGATCGAACCGATGACCTCTTGCATGCCATGCAAGCGCTCTCCCAGCTGAGCTATACCCCCTTCGGTTTTGCGCACAATCCTGTCAGATTATGCGCTATTCCTCGTTGGTGTCGAGTCTTAGATTATAGACAGAAATTCAAGCCTTTTGCAACACCGCCAAAATTTTTTCTCTGGAGCTTAAGGCCAAAACCGCGTCCAGCGAAGGTGTTTGCGCCGTGCCCATGATCAGCACCCGCACCGGCATCGCCAATTGCGGCATTTTCAAACCCTGGGCGGTGAGCACCTCTTTGAGCACCGCAGCAATGGCCGCTTTGTCCCAAGTGCAAGTTGACAATTTTTCAGCCAACAAAGCCAAGGCGGGGCGCACGGCATCGGTCACGTGCTGAGCCAGTTCATCGGGGTTAGGAGTGACATCGGTGTAGAATTTGGACACCCAATCGGCCAACATCACTGTGGTGTCGCAACGGTCTTTGAGCAGTCCGCACAGCGCCGTCAAACGCTCGTCGGGCGTGATGCCTCGCTTTTGCAACTGAGCGCTGACCAACTCGGCCAAGGCCGCATCGGCCATCACTTTCATGTGCTGGGCGTTGACCCAGCGCAGTTTGGCTTCGTCAAATTGCGCTGCGCTGCGACCCAGGTGATCGAGATTGAACCACGAGACGAACTGTTCGCGGCTGAAAATTTCATCATCCCCATGGCTCCAGCCCAAGCGGGCCAAGTAGTTCACCATCGCATCAGGCAGGTAGCCTTCGTCCCGGTATTGCGTCACGGCTTTGGCGCCGCTGCGCTTGCTCATTTTTTCGCCCTGCTCGTTCAGCACGGTGGGCAGGTGGGCATAGATCGGTGGCTCTTTGCCCAAGGCTTTGAAGATGTTGATTTGCCGCGGCGTGTTGTTCACGTGGTCGTCGCCCCGGATCACATGGGTAATCTGCATGTCCAGGTCGTCCACCACCACGCAAAAGTTGTAGGTGGGCGTGCCCACGGCTTCACCGTTTTGGGCCGGCCGGGCAATCACCAGGTCATCCAACTCGTCGTTGCTGATTTCAATGCGGCCTTTGACCTTGTCGTCCCAAGCGACCACCCCACCCTGCGGGTTCTTGAACCGCAAGACCGGGGCCACTCCGGCGGGAATCGCGGGCAAGGTTTTGCCCGGCTCTGGGCGCCAAGTGCCGTCGTAACGAGGTTTTTCTTTATCGGCCATTTGCTGTTCGCGCAAAGCGTCCAGCTCGGTCATGCTCATGTAGCAAGGGTAGACCTGACCAGCATCGATCAATTCTTGCAGCACGACTTTGTAGCGATCCATGCGCTGCATTTGATAGAACGGGCCTTCATCATGGTCCAGACCCAGCCAGGCCATGCCTTCCAAGATCACGTCGACCGAGGCTTGGGTGGAGCGCTCCAGATCGGTATCTTCGATGCGCAAAATAAAGTCACCGCCCGTAGAGCGCGCAAAGGCCCAAGGGTACAAAGCCGAGCGGATATTGCCCAGATGGATAAAGCCAGTGGGCGACGGGGCGAAACGGGTACGTGTTTTAGTCATGCAGAAATCAAAATCAAAGAGTGTCCAGGCCGCGCAGCAGGTCGGCCTTCATATCGCCCACATGCTCTAGGCCCACCGCCAAGCGAATCAGGCCTTGGCCAATGCCCGCGGCTTGGCGTTGGTCTTCCGACAATTTGCCGTGCGAGGTGCTGGCCGGATGGGTCAGCAATGTTTTGGTGTCACCCAAGTTGGTACACAGCGACAGGACGCGCAAACTGTCAAGCACGTGAAAAGCCCTGCTGCGTGCCATTTGGGGATCGCTGGCCTTGACATCAAACGACAGCACCGCGCCGCCCAAATTCGACATTTGCTGCATGGCCAGCGCGTGCTGGGGGTGACTGGTCAATCCCGGGTAAAAGACGCGTGAAACCAAGGGGTGCTGCTCCAACCACAAGGCCATCTCGTGGGCACGAGCACTTTGGGCGCGCATGCGAATGTCCAAGGTTTCAAGACCCTTGAGCACCACCCAGGCATTAAAGGGCGACAACACCATGCCGCCGTTTTTCATGATGGGCAGGCATTTGCCCGTGATCAAGTCTTCACTGGCGCACAGCGCACCGGCCATGACGCGGCCTTGCCCGTCCAAATACTTGGTGCCTGAGTGCATGACGATGTCGGCTCCCATGGTCATGGGGCGTTGCAAGATGGGTGTGGCAAAACAATTGTCGACCGCCAGCAAAGCACCTGCGTTGTGGGCCAGATCGGCCAAGGCTTGGATGTCGCAGACCTCGGTCAAGGGGTTGGTCGGGGTTTCGGCGAACAAAATTTTGGTGTTCGGGCGAATCGCAGCTTTCCAAGCCGCCAAATCGGTTTGCGCCACGATGGTGGACTCCACGCCGAAGCGGGCAAATTCAGAGCCGATGAGTTTGATGGTGGAGCCAAACATGGACTGCGAATACAGCACATGGTCACCCGATTTGAGCAAGCTGAACAGCATCAGCATCACCGCCGACATACCCGACGATGTAGCCAAAGCAGCTTCACTGCCTTCCATGGCGGCCAGGCGCATTTCAAAACTACTGACCGTGGGGTTGCCCGAGCGGCCGTAGGTAAAGCCCTCTTCTTCGCCGGCAAAGCGGCGCGCCGAGACCTCGGCAGACGGTTGCACATAACCACTGGTCAGGAACAGCGCTTCAGAGTTCTCACCGTACTGGCTACGGTCTACCGCTGTGCGCAGGGCCAGCGTGTCAATATGCAAATTTTCAGGTAATGGGTGTTGGCTCATTCAGTCACTCCAAGGGTCACTCTGAGGCGTTGGGCAAAGCCAAACGCGAGTTGTCTTCAGCACCTTCGTCTTGGCCGACGCGCTTGGCGTTCAGGCGCTCAATGTCTTTGGACGAAATATCACCCGTCACATACACACCGTCAAAACAAGACGCGTCAAAGCCCGTCAGTGGCGGCGCATTCGGCGCCAGCGCGCTCATCACGGCCTGCTTCATCGCGTCCACGTCTTGGTAAATGAGGGCATCGCAACCGATCAATTCACGCACTTGCTCGGTGGTGCGGTCGTGCGCCACCAACTCTTCGGGTGTGGGCATGTCGATGCCGTACACGTTGGGAAAACGCACGGGTGGCGCCGCGCTGGCCATGTAGACCTTGCGCGCACCGGCATCACGGGCCATTTGTACGATCTCGCGACTGGTGGTGCCGCGCACGATGGAGTCGTCCACCAGCAACACGTTGCGGCCTTTGAATTCGCTGGCGATCACGTTGAGTTTTTGACGCACCGATTTTTTACGTACCGACTGACCCGGCATGATGAAGGTGCGGCCCACGTAACGGTTTTTGACAAACCCTTCGCGGTACGGCAAACCCAGCAACTGCGCCAGTTGAGCGGCACTCGGGCGACTGGATTCGGGGATCGGAATCACCACATCAATCTCGCTCGGCGGCACGGTGGAGATGACGCGCTTGGCTAAAGTTTCACCCAAATTCAAGCGCGCTTGGTAAACAGAAATGCCGTCCATCGTCGAGTCCGGACGGGCCAAATACACATACTCAAAAATGCAGGGACTCAGCTGCGACGCAGCGGCGCATTGCTGCGCATGCAACTGCCCTTCTAAATCGATATAGATGGCTTCGCCGGGCTGCACGTCGCGCACATAGTGGTGCGAAGTGCCTTCCAGCGCGACGGATTCACTGGCCAGCATCCAGGTGCCATCTTGACTTTGGCCGATGCACATGGGGCGAATGCCAAAGGGGTCGCGAAAGGCCAGTAACCCGTGCCCTGCCACCATGGCGATCACCGCATAAGAGCCCCGCACGCGGCGGTGCACGCCTTGCACAGCGGCAAACACATCGCGTGAGGCCAGAGGCAAACCCCGCGTGGTTTTCTCCAACTCATGCGCCAGCACGTTGAGCAACACTTCGGAATCGCTTTCGGTGTTGATGTGGCGGTGGTCGGTGGAAAACAGCTCGGTCTTCAAGGCGTGGGCATTGGTCAAATTGCCGTTGTGCACCAGCACCAAACCGAAAGGCGCATTCACGTAAAAAGGCTGGGCTTCTTCTTCGCTGAAAGCGTTGCCCGCGGTGGGGTAACGTACCTGACCCAAGCCGCAGTTACCTGGCAAGGCGCGCATATTGCGCGTGCGAAACACGTCTCGCACCATGCCCTTGGCTTTGTGCATATAAAATTTGCGCTCCAACTGCGTGACGATGCCCGCCGCGTCCTGGCCGCGGTGCTGCAACAAGAGCAAAGCGTCATAGATCAGTTGATTGACCGGTGCGCTACTGACGACACCCACGATTCCACACATACATTCATCCAGTCAAAGGAAATTCAA
>CANGDZ010000113.1 GCA_947452785.1 Comamonadaceae bacterium
ACGCACCACAGTGGGTACCAAGCCCTCGGGGTTCTTGGCTTCGCTGCCGATGGGGTCTTTGAGCGACGCGCTGATGACCGGGAACAAGGCCATCACCGGGATGCCCAGTTTCACGCAGTCCTCGGCCACTGGCAGTAGCAAATCCAGGCTCAAGCGCTCCACGCCGGGCATGGAGGCCACGGCTTGTCGCTGGTTGTGACCTTCCAGCACGAACACTGGGTAGATCAAATCGTTCGCAGTGACCTGATGCTCTCGCACCAAGTTGCGCGTGAATTCGTCGCGGCGCAGGCGCCTTGGGCGGCCCATGGGGAAAGGTGCGTGCAAGAGTGTTTTCATGGTCAAAATTGTGCCTGAAATTGCAGTGCCTCCCTGCTTTGCAGTTTGAGGCGGCTCAATCGGAGCTTGAAATGATTTGTTATTTTTGTCAAAAATAAGTCAAATAACCATTGAAAACACTTTTGTTATTTGTTAAATTCGTTTTGGGCGATTTTTAATCGTTCCCCGCTTTACCTCCCTGAGCGGGGCCTTCATGTGTAAAAGCAAAAAGGCTTGCAACCCTCGGCCATGGTCGGGGGTTTTTTTTGACTGAAAGGCCGCACTTGGGGTCCGGCATAGGACGGGGGAATACACTGTGGCCATGCTCTGGATCAAAGCTTTTCACATCGTCATGGTGGCCAGTTGGTTTGCCGGCCTGTTTTACCTGCCCCGCATCTTTGTCAATTTGGCCATGGTCTCTCCGGAGTCGGTGGCTGAGTTTGAACGCTTGCTGTTGATGGCGCGCAAACTTCTGCGCTTCACCACCTTGCTGGCCGTGCCCGCCTTGGGCCTGGGTTTGGTGCTGTGGCTGTATTACGGCATTGGTTTGGCGCCAGGCAACGGCTGGATGCATGCCAAGCTGAGCTTGGTGGTCTTAGCGATTGCTTACCACTGGCAATGCGCGAAAGTGCTTCGTCAATTTGTGGCGCAGCAAAACAAGCGCAGCCATGTTTGGTACCGTTGGTTCAATGAAGCGCCGGTGATTTTGCTGTTGCTCATTGTGGTGTTGGTGGTGGTCAAGCCTTTTTGACGGCGTCGGGATGCAAAAGACCTCTGCCTGGCCATTGACGTGGGTCTACGTCAGCCTGATTGTCTATGCCAGTTTGTACCCGTTTGATGGCTGGCGCGTTCAAGGCATTGCGCCTTGGGGCTTCATGTGGGCGCCTTGGCCACGCTACTGGACGGTATTCGATGTGATCTCCAATGTGTTGGGTTATGCACCTTTGGGGTTTTTCTTGACGCTGGGGTTTCGCCGCACCTGGCCCCATCTGCCGGCTTTGACTCTGACCTTTTTCTTGGCTGCAGCGCTGTCTTGGGCGCTGGAGTCGCTGCAATTCTTTTTGCCTGCACGTGTCCCCTCCAATGTGGATTGGCTGCTGAATGTGGCTGGGGCTTGGCTGGGCGGGGCCACGGCGGCGGTGCTGACCTGGTTGGGCGCGCTGGCGCGTTGGGGCCGTTTCAGGGCCAAGTGGTTCATCGGCAACTCACGCGGCGCATTGGTCTTGCTGGCCCTGTGGCCCGTGGGCTTGTTGTTTCCGGCGCCGGTGGCTTTTGGTTTGGGGCAGGTCTATGAACGGCTGGAAGAATCGGTGGCCGACTGGCTGCAGGGGACGCCTTGGCTGGAATGGCTGCCGCTGCGGGAGGTGGAATTGCAGCCCATGCTGCAGATCGCCGAAGTGCTGTGTGTGATGCTGGGTTTGATCGTGCCTTGTTTGCTGGCCTTCAGCGTGGTGCGCTCCTTTCAGCAACGCATGGTGGCGATGTTGGTGTTCTTGGGGGTTGGTTTTTTGGCAAGCGCGTTATCGGCGGCCCTCACCTATGGACCGGTTCACGCCTGGGACTGGACCAGTACCGAAGTCCGCGCCGGCTTGGTGGCCGCCCTGTTTGCCGCGGCCTTGTCGACCTTGCTCAGTCGTCGGGCTTGTCTGGCTACGGCCTTGGTGGGCTTGGCGTGGCAATTGGCACTGTTGAATAACTCGGCCACGGATGCCTATTTCGCGTTGACTGTGCAAACTTGGGAACAGGGCCGATTCATTCGGTTTCATGGCTTGATTCAATGGATTGGGTGGCTGTGGCCCTATGCTGCAATGGCGTATCTGTTGCAAAGGCTGTCGGCTTCTGATCGGCAGGCGCAATAGCCAAGCAACTTCATTCCTTAAAATACGCGCATGACTCTGCCCACTACGCCTTATTACCAGCGCCACATTTTTTTCTGCTTGAACGAGCGCAAAAATGGCGAAGACGCATGTGCCAACCACCAGGCCCAAGATGGATTCGACCACTGCAAAAATCGCATCAAAGCCTTGGGTTTGTCAGGCCCGGGCCAGGTGCGCGTCAACAAAGCGGGCTGTTTAGACCGCTGCGCCGGCGGCCCGGTGGCCGTGGTCTACCCTGAAGGGGTGTGGTACACCTATGTGGACCAGAGCGACATAGATGAAATCGTCGACAGCCATTTGAAAGAGGGTCGCGTGGTGGAGCGACTGGTGACCCCCGCACATTTGGGGCGCTGATGAACTCGGGCACACAAAAACTGAGCCTCAAGGGGGAGGCCGGTGCGATTGAAGCCTTGCTGGACTTGCCAGATGCCGCCACGACAGGCGTTCGAGGTACGGTGGTGATTGCGCATCCGCATCCCTTGTTTGGCGGGACGATGCAAAACAAAGTGGTGCAAACCCTGGCCCGTGCTTTTGTGCAATGCGGCTGGCGCGCTGTACGTTTTAATTTTCGCGGTGTGGGCGCCAGTGCCGGCGTCTATGACGAAGGCCGCGGCGAACTGACTGACATGCTGGCCGTGGTGGCGCAAGCGGCGCCTGCTGACCAGCCGCTGGCCTTGGCGGGGTTTTCTTTTGGCGCCTTTGTCACCAGCCATGCGTTGGCGCAGTGTTGGCCGACGCGGCCTGTCGACAAGGTGGTGTTGGTCGGTGCGGCGGCCTCGCGTTTCTTGGTGGCTCCTTTGCCGCCAGAGGCGCATGACGCCACTTTGGTGTTGCACGGTGAGCAAGATGACACCGTGCCATTGCACAGCGTGATGGACTGGGCCCGACCCCAATCATTGCCGGTGACGGTGATTCCCGGGGTCGAACATTTCTTTCACGGGCAACTGCCCTTGCTGAAGACTTTGGTGATGCGCCATTTGCGCGCCTGAGGCCCTCTGGTTTTTACACCTTTGTGAAACTTGTGATGAACATGAGACTGAAATCGTGGCTGGCGCTGGCTTGCCTGCTGGGATGTACGGGTGCTTGGGCTCAAATGCCGCAACCGCCGGAGGTCGCCGCGCGGGCTTATATCGTGCTCGACATCACGGCCAACCAAATTTTGGCGGCCAAAGACATTGACATGGCCGTCGAGCCGGCTTCTTTGACCAAGCTGATGTCGGCCTATCTGGTGTTTGATGCACTCAAGTCCCGCAAAATCGACTTGAAACAAAGCTTCCCGGTCAGTGAGCACGCCTGGAAAATGCCGGGTTCACGCATGTTCATTGATCCCAAGATGAAAGTGCCGGTCGAGGATTTGGTCAAAGGCATGATTGTGCAGTCGGGCAATGACGCGACCATGGCCTTGGCCGAGGCCGTGGGCGGCACGTCGGCGCATTTCGTTGAAATGATGAATGCGCAGGCCAAAATCTTGGGCATGAAGGCCACCACCTACAAAAACCCGGAAGGCCTGACCGAGCCTGGGCATACGACCACGGCGCGTGATGTGAGTTTGCTGGCCTCGCGTTTGATGCGGGACTTTCCCGAATACGTGGGCTACTACGCCCTGAAAAAATACCGCTATGAAGGCACTCCCGCGGCCAACGACAGCAATCGCAACCTGTTGCTGTTCCGTGACCCGACAGTGGACGGCTTGAAAACCAGTCACACCGACGCGGCGGGCTATTGCCTGGTGGCCACGGCCAAGCGCGATTTCCCCAACGTCGGTTCGCGCCGCCTGCTGACCGTGGTTTTGGGGACGGTCAGCGAAAACGCCCGCGCCAACGAGTCGCAAAAATTACTCAATTGGGGTTACACGGCTTTTGAGGCTGTGAAATTGTTCGAGGCCGGCCAAGCGGTGGTCACCCCGGCCGTCTGGAAAGGTCAGAGCGCCAACCTCAAGTTGGGCCAGCCCAACGCCATTGTGGTGGCCGTGCCCGCAGGCAGTGCGGCCCAACTGAAAACCCAGGTGGTCCGCCCGGAACCCTTGGTGGCGCCGTTTGCCAAAGGCCAGGTGGTGGGATCGCTCAAGGTGACGCGTGCCGGCCAGCCCATGGTGGACGTGCCTTTGATGGCGCTCGAAGCCGTCGAGCAGGCTGGCGTGGTGGGCCGCGCCTGGGATGCGCTGCGCCTGTGGATCCAGTGATGGCGCGGCGCCTGGGCTGATTTGCCCCCCAAGCCCGTTCAGCAGGGGCTTGGGGGGCCTCGTTTCCCCGGTTAATTTGCCCCATAGGGTGAATCGGTATATACTGGAGAGCTTTTCCGCAATTGGAGCGGGGAAGATTCTTTTATCTAATCCAAACGTTTAGGGACGTTTTAAACAATGCCAACCATCAATCAATTG
>CANGDZ010000114.1 GCA_947452785.1 Comamonadaceae bacterium
AACGTGGACTTGGGCGCGACTGGCTTGGAGCACGCTGTTTCGGTGATGGGCAGCGCCACGCTGATCGAGGGCATCTTGAACAATTTGATTGACAACGCCTTGCGCTATGGCCGCCCTGCTGCGCCGCAGATGGCCGAGGTGACTGTGTCGCTCGTGCAAAGCCCTGAAGGGCTGGAGTTGATTGTCATCGACAACGGCCCGGGGCTGTCACCTGCCGAGTGTGAGCGCCTGCTGCAACGCGGCGCACAAGGCCATCTGGGACAAGGACTGCGCCAAGGCGCAGGCTTTGGGCTGTCCATCGTCACCCGTTATGCGCAGTTGCTGGGCGCGCAGTTTTGGCTGGCAAACACCGCTCAAGGCAGCGGCTTAGAAGCACACTTGCGGTTTAAAACTCCGCATGCGCCCGAAGCGCAAACACATTGACGAGGCCGCGCAATGCGTTGTACGCGGGGTTTTGGATGCGCTGGACGTCGGCCGTCAACCAAGTGCCTTTAAGGACCTGCCAACTGTAAAAAGCTTCCAGAATTTGCTCGGGCTGATAAGACAGCCGGCCGTCGCCAATGAAGTACGAAATGCCACCGGCTTCTAAAAATTGGCGCCGCTCTTTGGACAAGCCGTTGCGCAACCAAGCCACGCCCACCATGTCATCGGCTCGGCCCCACAGCGTCCCGGCCAAACGAACGCCGGTCGAAATCGAATCGTCTACCTCGGTAAACGCATAGGTTTCGGTATGGCCATCGGCCTTCATGGCACGCAAAAAGTAGCCCACCTCAGGGGTGATGGCTTGCTCCAAGTTCACACCCAAGCCGTATTTGATTTTTTCGCCATTGCGCACATCAAAAAAGCTTTGCCGGTTGGTGCCCGGATGGGCTTGTAAATATGCTGTGGCCTCGCTGAAACTGGCCACCACAGCACGGTTGCGCCAAGCCAGCACCCGCACTTTGCCAGGCTGATCGCCCCAGGTGTGCGCATGCTCGATTTCAACTTGATCGCCGTAATGCTTGGCCAAGGCAAAGTCAATTTGTAAACCATTGGGCTCTTTGGGCCCCGTCATGCGGGCAAAGCGATACACCCAGTCGCCCCGGTACAGCTCACCGGCCACGCCCATGCCAAAACCACGGGCATCGGCCGCGTAGTCGTAAGCGGCGTAGGTCCAGTTGCCCCAGTTCATGAACTGCGTGCGCGGGTCTTTTGCGTAAGCATTGTCGTCAAAAACATCCAAGGTAGAAAAATTACCTGCTGTCATCACAAAGCGGTTCTTGTCCACAAAGCCGGCCATTTGGTTGAAGTCGCCTTCAACTTTATCTTGCCCGCCCCCTTGGTTCCAAGTTTGGCGCACGAACAAGCGTTGCACGTAGGGTTTGGGGGTCGTGCCCGCTGCGCGGGTGATTTCACCGTTGGTGAAGCCGCCCAAACCCACCAAGTTGCCTGCAAACGGCACGCCGGCTGCCAGCTCCGGGTTGAAGTAAATCTCGCCGCCGTCCCACACGCGCGCACCCCAATGTGCGGTCGCCGACAAGGTGAACATCCGATCCGCCGCCGCAGTCATGCTGTTCAGTCCGGTGACGTCCGAGCGAAATGACGGGTGCATTTGGCTGTTGTAGGTGACTTGATAACGGGCTGAGACATTTTCGGTCTCGTCAGCCTGCGCCCATGCCGAAGCCGCACAGCACAGGCCAGCCAGAGTGATCAAGAGTCGGGGGTAATGCATGAAATCTACGTGGGGTAAAAAGAGACGGGCATCGAAACCCAGGCAGCGCCATCATATGCAAATTTGATGACAGCCCCATGAAACCAAGGTGAAGGCCCTGGGGGACTTTATAATCAGCCTGAAACGCGGGTGTCGTTTAATGGCAGGACTTTTGCTTCCCAAGCAAATAACGTGGGTTCGATTCCCATCACCCGCTCCAAGTCTCAAGCTAACTGGACGCGAATCCAGCGCAAGATACGCCGCAGCCAGTGTGCAGCTTCTGACAGCGCCAACGCCAAAAGCAAGAGCATGCCGATAGCTTGCCAGGCAAAGGCTTCATGCAAGTGGCCATCAGGCCCTACATACGCGTCGGTGAATTCAAACGCCAACAAGCAGCCCAAGCCCAACAAGCCACACAGCAGCCCCAGTTTTCGGTATCGCGTCATCTGCTTGCATGGCCTTCAGTGGTTGAACAGTTTGCCGCTGAGGGCCATGGTGTGCAATGGGGTCGCGGCCGGCCGGATTTTTTCACCTTGAAAAAAAACGTCGGCATAGGGCAAAGCCAGGCTGTAAATGGTCCATGGCGCCTGGCCATTGAAGGTGCTCCACGCCCCGGGCTTCAAGGCTTCGCGCCACACTTTTCCGGTGCCGTCTTGCACGCACAACTCACCTGCTTGGCGGGGCATCAAACTGATTTGCGCTGCAGACTTGCTGGGTTTTTTGGCTTGCATTACCGCCGTGTCGGCCTCAAAAGGACAAGCGGAATCGACGGCCGTGGTCAATGCAGCGGGCACCATTTCAAACTCTCTGGGTTCTGGACTTGCCTGCTCTTTGGGCAACGTGACTGGCGCTGCGGTCTGCAACCCTTTAGGCATACTGGGCGCGGTGGCTGGACGAACGCCGGACCAGACCACGGCTGCCACCATGCCCAAGACCATGACACCGTAGCCCATCCAACTGGACGGATGCGGTGAACTAGACAAGTGCCAGCGATTGACCGCAACGAGGCCGGGCGCAGTGACTCTGTCGGCTAACTCCTCCAATGGGGTGGACGGCGCTTCACATACAGTGATCACTTCAGACTCGGCAACGCCCAAGACTTGCGACACTTTGCGCGCTGCAGCGTTTTTGATGCGCAGCGAATAGAAACACTGTGTGCTCCCCGTCTCTAGCGCGCGCACCTGAGACACGGACAGGCTGCTGAGCTTGGCAATTTGCGCCCAATCCCAACCACGCGCTTCACGAAGTTGACGCAGTTTGTCCCCATTCACTTGTACTTCTGCACTTAGCATGACCACAGTCGCCTCAACTGAAAATCTTTTGATGCTGAGTATTTTAATTTAAAATAACTATTTGGAAATATTATTCAATATGTTTGAATACTCAATTCAAACATCAGCTTTATTGAATTTACTTGTGACGATCGAATCACCAACCTGATTGATCGCAAAGAACATACGAAAAAAAACCGCTCAGAGAGCGGTTGTGGGGGTGGCGGTAAGTCGATTAAAAAATCAAAGTCACGCCGGTTTTGGCTTGAATGGCCTCGGGCGTCACGCCCGGTGCCAGTTCGACCACTTTCAAGCCTTGTGGCGTTACGTCCATCACTGCCAAATCGGTGATGATGCGGTCCACCACGCCAACGCCGGTCAAAGGCAGGGTGCAAGTGGGCAAAATTTTCAAATCGATGGTGCCATCTTTTTTCTTCGCCACATGTTCCATCAGCACGATCACGCGCTTGACGCCGGCGACCAAATCCATCGCGCCGCCCATGCCCTTGACCATCTTGCCAGGGATCATCCAATTGGCCAGATCGCCCTTCTCGCTCACTTGCATCGCACCCAGGATCGAAAGGTTGATCTTGCCGCCGCGGATCATGGCAAACGACTGCTCGCTGCCAAAAATGGACGAGCCTTTGATGGTGGTGACAGTTTGCTTGCCGGCGTTGATCAGGTCGGCGTCCACTTCGGCTTCGGTCGGGAAAGGACCGATGCCCATCATGCCGTTTTCGGACTGCAACCACACTTCTTTGTCCGCGGGCACAAAGTTGGCCACCAGCGTGGGGATGCCGATGCCTAGGTTCACGTAGAAACCGTCTTCCAGTTCGTGCGCCGCACGTGCGGCCATTTGGTCTTGACTCCAGCTCATATCAGACTCCTGCTGTTTCGGTAATGGTGCGTTTTTCAATGCGTTTTTCGGGGCTTGCGTTCAACACGATACGGTGCACGTAAATGCCCGGCAGGTGCACGCTGTCGGGGTGCATCTCGCCCTTCTCCACAATCTCTTCAACTTCGACCACGCAAATCTTGCCGGCCATGGCCACTGCAGGGTTGAAGTTGCGCGCGGTAAAGCGGAACTGCAAGTTGCCCGAGGTGTCCGCACGCCAGGCCTTAACCAAAGACACATCGGGCACCAAAGCGCGCTCCATGATGTAGGTCTC
>CANGDZ010000115.1 GCA_947452785.1 Comamonadaceae bacterium
CGCGTCTTTGATCGCCAACCCCA
The DNA here is from genome assembly GCA_947452785.1 of Comamonadaceae bacterium. Taxonomy (GTDB): domain Bacteria; phylum Pseudomonadota; class Gammaproteobacteria; order Burkholderiales; family Burkholderiaceae_C; genus Limnohabitans_A. The sequence goes on from CANGDZ010000115.1 coordinate 24, forward strand.
CCAGCGAAGAAGAAGTGTGCTTGTTCAACGCCATCAAAGCCAAGCTGGCCGTGGACCCGACCTGGTACAGCCGCAAGGGCGCGCACATCATTGGCGTGACCGAAGAGACCACCACCGGTGTGTTGCGCTTGAACGAGATGGCCGCCAAAGGCAGCCTGATGTTCCGCGCTATCAACGTCAACGACTCGGTGACCAAGAGCAAGTTTGACAACCTGTACGGCTGCCGCGAATCCTTGGTGGACTCCATCAAGCGCGCCACCGACGTGATGATCGCCGGCAAAGTCGCTTGCGTGGCCGGTTACGGTGACGTGGGCAAAGGTTCTGCTCAAGCCCTGCGCGCTTTGAGCGCCCAAGTCTGGGTGACCGAAATTGACCCGATCAACGCCCTGCAAGCCGCGATGGAAGGCTACAAAGTCGTGACCATGGAATACGCTGCTGACAAGTGCGACATCTTCGTCTCGGCCACCGGCAACAAAAACGTGATCCGCTACGAGCACATGGCCGCCATGAAGGACGAAGCCATCGTTTGCAACATCGGTCACTTTGACAACGAAATCGACGTGGCTTCGCTGGAAAAGTGCAAGTGGGACGAGATCAAGCCCCAGGTCGACCATGTCATCTTCCCTGATGGCAAGAAAATCACACTGCTGGCCAAAGGCCGTCTGGTCAACCTCGGTTGCGCCACTGGTCACCCCAGCTTTGTGATGTCTTCAAGCTTTGCCAACCAGACTATTGCCCAAATCGAATTGTTCACCAAGCAGGGCGAATACGAGTCTGGCAAGGTCTACGTGTTGCCTAAGCACCTGGATGAAAAAGTGGCCCGTCTGCACCTGAAGAAAGTCGGCGCCATGCTGACCGAACTGAGCGACGAGCAAGCGGCCTATATTGGCGTGTCTAAAAATGGTCCTTACAAGGCCGATACCTACCGTTATTAATGCGCATTGACCAACTGTTGGTAGAACGCGGTTTAGCCGCCTCGCGCTCACAAGCGCAGCGGCTGATCGCAGCGGGCGTCACCTGGCGCTTGCACCCGGGCGATTGGCGCCCTGTCGGTAAAAACCGTGACGAGGTCCCTGAAGGGGCCGAGTTGCTGTTGCAAGACGATGCGGAGTCACGCTATGTGTCGCGCGGCGGCCTCAAGCTGGAAGGCGCTTTGCGCCAAACCGGTTTGCGTGTTGAAGGCCTGCGCTGCCTGGATGTGGGGCAAAGTACCGGCGGCTTTACCGATTGCCTGCTGCAACTCGGCGCGGCCGAGGTGGTGGGTGTGGATGTGGGCCATGCGCAGGTGCATGAGCGCATTCGCGCCGACGAGCGGGTCACTTGCATCGAAGGCGTGAACGCGCGCGAACTGCAGTTGGACGATGAACGCATTCCCGAGGGCACCGAGGGCTTTGATGTGATGGTCGGCGATGTGTCCTTCATCTCATTGACCTTGGTGCTGCCCGGCGTGGTGCACTTTTTAAAACCCGATGGCCAGCTGCTGATGCTGGTCAAGCCGCAGTTCGAGCTGCAACCGGGCCAGGTCGGCAAGCACGGCATCGTGCGCGACCCCGCGCTGTACGACTTCGTGCAAGAGCGCGTCAAGAGCACTTTGACGGCGCTGGGCCTGAAAGTCACGGGCTGGATGGACAGCGTGATTGACGGTGGCGACGGCAACAAAGAATTTTTTGTCCAAGCGGTGTGGGCAAAGCCCAGCACAGTGCTGGCGCAGCGTGAGCAAATGCGCCAAGACAGCGACGCTGCTGCCGCCAAAGCGGTGCAGGACGCGTTGGACGATTACTGAAAGCGAAGGAATTGGCAGAGATGAACACGTCTTTGAAAGTGCCAGTGAGCCTGGAATTTTTCCCGCCCAAGACCCCAGAAGGGGCTGAGAAACTGCGCGCCGTGCGCGCGCAGTTGTATGCTTTGAAGCCCGAGTTTTGCTCGGTCACCTACGGTGCGGGCGGCTCGACCCAGGCGGGTACGTTTGCCACGGTGAACGAGATTTTGGCCGAAGGCGTGGCTGCGGCCTCGCATTTTTCGTGCATTGGCGCCACCCGTGACTCGGTGCGCGCAGAGCTGCAAACGCTCAAAGCCATGGGCGTTAAGCGTTTGGTGGCCTTGCGCGGCGACTTGCCCAGCGGCTACGGCGCAGGCGGCGAGTTCACCTACGCCAGCGATTTGGTGGCCTTTATACGCGCTGAAACCGGGCGCGACTTTCACATCGAAGTGGCGGCTTACCCCGAAATTCACCCTCAGGCCAAGTCGGCCGAGGCCGATCTCCAGGCCTTTGTGACCAAGGTGAAAGCCGGCGCGGATTCGGCCATCACCCAGTATTTTTACAACTCCGACGCCTACTTCCGGTTTGTGGATGATGTCTACAAACGGGGCGTGGACGTGCCGATCGTGCCCGGCATCATGCCGATCGCCAGCTCGACTCAGTTGCTGCGCTTCTCAGACGCTTGCGGCGCCGAGATCCCGCGTTGGATTCGTTTGCGCCTGCAAAGCTTTGGCGACGACACCGCCTCCATCAAGGCCTTTGGCCTGGACGTGGTGGCCGACCTGTGCGAGCAGTTGTGCAATGGCGGCGCCCCTGCTTTGCACTTCTACAGCATGAACCAAAGTGCCGCCACTCTGGAAATCGCTCGCCGGTTATGATGCGCACCGGGAGTGGATATGAATTACAAACGATTCTTTTTTTTGGGTAAGGTCTGGTTGGCCGCTGAGCTGCTGGTTCTCCTATTGTTGGCTTGCTCTGGTGCGTCGGCCGGCGATATGCGGGGTGAAGTGCGCAGCGAAGTGCCGCCAGCCCCCTTGGTGGAGCATGCCGTCAATGCGGTTGAAGCCATGGCCATGGAGGCTGCGCGCGACACAGCCGCAAGTGCAAGCAGCGCAACCGCGATGTCAACATCCCCGCGGCAGACCCCTTTGGTGGCTGTGCAGGATGCAGTCAAGAATGCCCTGAGTTCAGCCTTGGAGACCGTGCAGTCCAACAGCTTGGTCGAAGCCGGCATGGCGTCTTGGTATGGCTCGGCCTTTCAAGGCCGCCGTACCGCCAGCGGTGAGCGTTTTGACATGAACCAGCTGACCGCCGCTCACAAGACCTTGCCCCTGGGCACGGTGGTCCAGGTGCGAAATCCTTTGAACGGCAAAACCGTGGATGTGACGATCAATGACCGAGGGCCTTTCATCAAAGGCCGGATCATCGACTTGAGTTACCGCGCAGCCTTGGCCTTGGGCATTGTGCAATCAGGCCGGCAGCCGGTGGAAGTGCACCGGCGCTGAGCCGCCTTTCACACCGCAAATCCAGGGGTCAACGCTCGTCGTAACTGATCACCAGCGCGTTCGATGTGGGCCGTGCCTGGCAGCTCAGCACAAAGCCTTGGTCCGACTCCCAAGGCTCCAGCGTGAAATTTTTATCCATCACCACCGAGCCTTGCATCACCTTGGCGCGGCAGGTACAGCACACGCCTCCCTTGCACGAATAAGGCAGGTCCAGGCCTGAGGCCAGCGCCACGTCGAGCACGTGTTCGTGGGCATTCATCTTCATCTCGTGCGACTTGCCGTCGAGCACCACGGTCAAGGCAATTTGTCCCTGTGATTGACCCGAGGTCCCCAGCACCGCTTTTTGGCGCTCGCCTGCGGGCAGGGCCTCGAGAGTGGGCGAGGTGAAGCGTTCGCTGTGGATGCGGTTGGCTGGCACGCCTGCGCCCAGGAGCCCTTTTTCGGTGGCTTCGATCATGGCTTCAGGGCCGCAGATAAACACTTCGTCCATGCTGGCAGCCGGCAACAGGGCTTGCACCAGGTCGTGCACCTTGGCTTGGTCGATTCGGCCTTCCAACAAAGGCGCTTCTTGCGCTTGGCGCGAGAGCACATGGATCAAGGTCAAGCGGCTTGGGTAGCGGTCTTTCAGGTCTTGCAAAGCTTCGTTGAACATCACGCTGCTCATGCGGCGGTTGCCATACACCAAGGTGAATTTGGACTCGGGCTGCTCTTGCAAGCTGCTGGCCATGATGGACAGGATGGGCGTGATGCCCGAGCCTGCGGCAAAGCCCACGCGGTGCAGCGCACGCGGGCGCTGCGAGACAAACCGGCCTTCGGGTGGCATCACCCG
>CANGDZ010000116.1 GCA_947452785.1 Comamonadaceae bacterium
ACGATGCTGGAGTTTGAGGGCAAGAGCTACAGGCTCAAAGAAGCGGCGGCGCGCATTGCCATCAACGTTGAACAGTCATAATCTGACTGCGCTGCCCGGGGGAATTTGGGGTGGCCACGGGTGGGGGAATTTGACCTGGCCATCAGGGACCGCTTTGGACCAATTCAATCGCAATTGGCGATGACCGCTATGTGGCGACTTCATTTGGAGCATGATTTTTTGGATAGCCGCAACCGCGACAACTGATCACTTCACAAAAAGGACGAAGGGCCGCTAAGGGTCGAGATCAGCCCGTCATGGCGAAAGCCTGAAGGGCCGCTTTGGGCCTGGAGTTGCCGGTCGAGTTACGACCTAAAAGCTCCTCACTTGGTCAAGTACGATCACCTCGAACGATGCCATCTACAGTGCGCCAAACCCTGAAAAATGCAATGCCAGATGCCGTTCCGCATCCAGAGTGCTTCAAGCCAAAGTCAACGCCGCCAACACCGCCAGCGGCGCGGTTTCTGCGCGCAGCACGCGCGGCCCCAGGGTCACCGGCACAAAGCCCGCAGCGAGTGCCAGGGCCTCTTCAGCCGCGGTCAAGCCGCCTTCGGGGCCACTGAGCAGGGTCACGTCAGAGTGGCCGTGCGCGGCGGTGCGCAGAGGCTGCGTGCCGGGCGATAAGGACAAGACCAAACGCAGCCCGTCGGTGGCCGGGTGCTGAGCGAGCCAGGCCGCCAAGGTGTCGGCCGGTTCGATGCGGGTGACGCGGTTGCGTCCGCACTGCTCGCTGGCGGCCACCGCCACGCCTTGCCAGTGCGCTAATTTTTTCTCAGCGCGCTCGCCCTTGAGTTTCAGCACGCTGCGCTCAGCGATCAAAGGCGTGAGGCTTGCGGCGCCCAGTTCGGTGGCTTTTTCGACCAGCCAGTCCATGCGTTCGTTGGCGGTGATGCCGGCCAGCAAATGCACGTTGCAGGCGGCTTCGCGCTCGGTGGCGCTGTGGGTGCCGATCAGCACCTCCACGTCGGAGCGGCCCATGCGCGTCACGGTGGCTTCAAATTCGCCGCCTTGGCCGTTGAATAAAGTGATGACGCCACCCGGCTGCAGGCGCAGCACCTGCACATGGCGCGCAGCCGATGGCGGCAGACTCAACGCGGCACCAGTGTGCAAGGGCAGAGCGCAATAAAAGCGGGCCATGGCTTACATCCGCCCGTAGGAGAAGCCGGTTTGAACCTGGATGTTTTCCACCTCATCGATCAAACGCATGAACGGGCGCAGTTCTCGGTAGCGGCCTGCGGTGGTGCGAATATAGTGAATGAAGCGCGGCGCATCAGCCAGGTATTTGGCTTTGCCGTCGCGCAGCGTCAGTCGGGCAAAAATACCGGCCACTTTGAGGTGGCGCTGCAATCCCATCCATTCCACTGCGCGGTAAAACGCGCCAAAGTCCTGGCTCCAGTCCTCGTGGTTCAGCAGGCCGACTTTGCGGGCTTTTTCCCAATAGCGCACGGTCACGTCGAGCACAAAGTCTTCCTCCCAGGTCAAAAAGGCGTCGCGCATCAGGCTGGCCACGTCATACGTCACTGGGCCGTACACGGCGTCTTGAAAGTCGAGCACGCCCAGGCGCAGATCGTGGGCGTGCGTGGGCAGCATCAGGTTGCGCGGCATGAAGTCGCGGTGCACAAACACGCTGGGCGCGGCCAGGTTGTGTTGCACGATGTGGACAAAGGCCTCGTTCAAGGTCTCTTGCTTCTTGCCTTCGAGCTGGATGCCGCGGTGCTGCCCCAGATACCAATCGGGGAACAAACTCAGCTCGCGGTTCAACAAAGCCGCGTCATAGACCGGCAAAACGCCGGGCTTGGAAGCCAGTTGCCAGTCAATCAGCGCGTCCACCGCTTGCAGGTACAAGGCCAAATTGGCCTGGGGATTGTCGCGGTCGATGGCCTCCATCATGGTGGTGCCGCCCAAATCGGTGAGCAACATGAAGCCATGCGCTGCATCCCAGTCAAGCACCTCGGGGGCCTTGAGTCCAGCGGCATGCATCAGTTGCGCCACTTGGACAAAAAGCTGGCAGTTTTCTTTGTCGGGCGGAGCGTCCATGACGATGCGGCTGCTGCCGTTTGCGCTATCGAGCCGCAGGTAACGGCGGAAACTGGCGTCGGCCGAGGCGATGCGTAAGCTGGCCGCTTGCAAGCCGTGCACGGGGGCGGCGCGGGCTAGCCAGGTCTCGAAAGCAGCTTGGCGCTGAGGGTCGACCCAGGTCACCGCGAGGGTGGAGGGCTGTGCGTCAGAGGCGGGGGTGTAAAGAGTTGTCACGGAGGGCGGGTATCGTGGGGTGGGAGCGCTTGCACTCATGGATAATCCATTCTACAAACCCTGTCTGCGCCTGCGGCGTGCCCAGACGCTTTCTTTTCACTCCCTTGAGACGTTTTGCTCCGTTCACTTGTCCCTTTTTCCAAACCCGTTGCTTGCATGAGCCTACGCGTTCAGCGCCGGTCCATTGGCTGGCGCGAGCTTGTGTGGGCCATCGCAGCGCAGGGGGTCTACTGGAGTGGCGGCGCTTGGGCGCAAAATGCAGCCCCCACCGACATGGCACCGGTGCTGCGCGCCAGCCCCATGTTGCAAGAAAAACTATCAGACACGGAGCGAAACAAATCCCCGATTTTTATCGAGGGCCAATCCATCACCGCCCGTCCCGACATGGACATGGTGATCGAGGGCAAGGCCCGGCTGCGCCGCTCGGGTCTGGCTGTGCAGGCCGACCGGATTGAATACGACCAAACTCAGGACACGGTCAAAGCCCAAGGCCAGGTGCGGATTTCGCGTGAAGGCAACATCTTTGAAGGTCCGTCGCTGACGCTGCAAGCCGACACCTTTCAAGGGCAATTTGTCAACCCAACTTATCAGCTGAACAAGGGCGGCGGCCATGGGCAAGCGGAGAAAATTGAATTTATCGACGCGAACCGGTCCCTGATTCGCCAAGCCAGCTACACCTCGTGCACCCGCAAGCCAGGCCCCAGCTGGCTGCCCGACTGGGTGCTTAAAGCCGCCAGCCTCACGTTGGACGATGAAGAATCCAGCGCGCAGACTGAGAAGATGCAGCTGCGCTTTATGGATGTGCCGATTTTGGCGCTGCCCTCACTGAGTTTCCCAATCACCGGCGATCGAAAATCAGGTTTCCTGTCTCCCACCATCATCACCGACACCATCAACGGTCTGGCGGTGTCGGCCCCTTATTACGTGAACATCGCCCCGAACCGCGATGCCACGGTGACCACCACCGTCATGACCCAGCGCGGCGTGGCCGTGGACACGGAGTTCCGCTACCTGGAAGACCGCTACCAAGGCAAAAGCGTCTTCAACCTGATGCCAGCCGATAGCCTGCGCAGTCAAACCCGCTGGGGTCTGTCGACCCAGCACAACGGCAGCTGGGACACCGGCCTGGACGCGGTCGGCAGCCTGGGCGTAGGGCTGAACCTGAACCGGGTCAGTGACGACAACTACTGGCGCGACTTTCCGCGCGCGGGTCTGGCTTTGACGCAGCGGCTGCTGCCGTCCACCGGCTCCCTGTCTTGGGGACGAGGTGACCTGTCGATGACCGCGCAGGTGCAGCGCTGGCAAGCCTTGCAAGATGTGAGCTCGCCCATCACGCCGCCTTATGACCGCGCGCCACAAATCGTCTTGCGTCACACGCAATGGGACTCGAACGGTTTTGATATTTCCACCGTGGCGGACACGACCCGTTTCGAGTCCAATTTTTCGCGCATCCCGGGCGGCACCACCACGGTGCTGCGCAATGGTCAGCGCAGCTATGTGAGCAGTCAGGTCAGCCTGCCCTTGCTCAACAACTGGGGCTTTGTGACGCCCAAGCTGCAAGTGCACGCCACACGCTACCAGTTGGACAACCCCTTGAGCGACGGCAACTCGGCAGTCAACCGCGTTTTGCCCACCTTCAGCCTGGACTCGGGCGT
>CANGDZ010000117.1 GCA_947452785.1 Comamonadaceae bacterium
CGGTGTTCGTGCTAGAAGGTCACAACCAGCGACAAGCCGTGGCCTCCATGCCCGGCGTGGAGCGTTTGAGCCTGGATTTGCTGCTGCCCGTGGCCGAGGACTGCGTGAAACTGGGCATCCCGGTGATGGCCTTGTTCCCGGTCATCAGCGCGTCGCTCAAAGACCCCATCGGCAGCGAAGCCAAGAACCCCGAGGGCTTGGTACCCACTGTGGTGCGTGAATTGAAAAAGCGCTTTCCTGAGCTGGGCATCATGACCGATGTGGCGCTCGACCCCTTCACCAGCCACGGCCAAGATGGTTTGCTGGACGACACGGGTTACATCATGAACGAGCCCACCGTCGAGGTCTTGGTGCAACAAGCCTTGGTGCAAGCGGCGGCGGGCGTGGACATGGTCGCCCCCAGCGACATGATGGACGGGCGCATTGGTTCGATTCGCCAAGCCTTAGAAGCCCACGGCCATATTCACACCCGCATCATGGCCTATAGCGCCAAATACGCTAGCGCGTTCTACGGTCCGTTTCGTGACGCGGTGGGCTCGGCGGCCAATTTGGGCAAAGGCAACAAGAAAGCCTACCAAATGGACCCGGGCAACAGCAACGAAGCGCTGCGCGAAGTGGCCATGGACATTGCCGAAGGCGCAGACATGGTGATGGTCAAACCCGGCATGCCCTATCTGGACATCGTGCGCCGCGTGAAGGACGAGTTTGGCGTGCCCACCTTTGCCTACCAAGTCTCGGGCGAATACGCCATGCTCAAAGCCGCAGCGCAAAACGGCTGGCTCGACCATGACGCGGTGATGATGGAAAGTCTGCTGGCCTTCAAACGTGCCGGCGCCGATGGCGTGCTGACCTATTTTGCCCGCGACGCCGCCCGCTTGATCGCCGCCGCATGATTCGCGGCACCCTCAGCACTCACAGCACTCAGCCCTGATCGTGGATCTGCGGGGTACCTTTTAAGGCGCCCCGGTTTCCCACTTCAGGCCAAGGTTGTGGAAAAAAAGGCCAGGCTGCGTTCTCGCGCCAAGGCCGCTGAAGGGGCATCCCAGGAGCCGCGCTGGTCGCAGTTGAAGCCATGGTGCGCGTCATAGACAAACACCTGCACCGCCGGATGCGCTTGGATAAAGGCCTCCACTGTGGGCATGGGGATGTACTTGTCTTGGTTGGAGAAATGCGCCATCACCGGCACTTGCGGTTGCCGCGCAATTTCGGCCTCGGTCGTCATGCCGCCGCCGTAATAGGGCACTGCGGCCGACAGCCCTTTTAAAGTACACGCCGCACGCCAGGTGAGCAAGCCCCCCCAGCAATAACCCACAATGCCCACTTTGCGGCCACTGGTTTTGGCGGCATAGTCAATCGCAGCCTGAATGTCTTGCATCACGCCAGGCGCAGGCAGCGCTTCCACCGCAGTCTTGTAACCAAAACCTTCACCCATATCGGTCTCGGTGTAACCCAACGCCACGCCAGAATGAACCCGATGGAAAGTGGCTGGCGCAATCGCCAGGTAGCCCTCGGCCGCATAGCCATCGGCCACCTGGCAGATATGGCTGTTCACACCGAAGATTTCCTGCACCACCACCACGGCACCTTTGACTGGACCCGACGGTTGGGCCACGTAGGCCGGAATCTGTTGGCCGTCTGCGGCGCTCAATTGAATCGTTTGTCCCATGCTGTTCACTCCTGAAATAAAAATGGATTCAAGCCTTGGCTTGCAAAGCGCGTTCGAGAAAGTCCAAACGATCTTGTCCCCAAAACAACTCGCCCTCCAGCACATAGCTGGGGGCGCCAAACACGCCCGCGTCAATCGCGGCTTGTGTGTAGGTCTCGTAGCGCTCTTGCGCCGCCTGACTGTAGCCCTGCTCTAGGCATTGCGCATCCAGACCTTGCTCTTGCAGCAACTTGGCCAGCACTTTTTCATCGGCAATATTGCGCTCTTGCGCCCACACCGCCGACATGATCGCGCCCGTGATGGCCATGGCCGCGTCAGCACCGTGGTGCAAATCCACCGCGATGATCAAACGCGAGGCGTCGTCACCGGCCACAGGAAAGTAAGTGGGTTTCAGCACCAAGGGCAACTTGACCCATTCACTGAAACGCTGGAGCTCCACCAAACGGTAGGCTTGGCGCTGTGGGGCGCGTTGGCCCAAGGGCAAGCCGCCAGAGATGGGGAACACCTTGCCGCCCAAGTCCATGGGCATGACGCGCACATCGGTGTCGGTCGCTTTGAGTAAATTCACCAGGCGCTGGTGACCCAAATAGGCCCACGGCGATTGGGGGGCGAGGTAATAGTCCACTGTGCGACGCATGCAAGTCTCCTGGCTGGTGTAACGTGGGGCCAAGAAATGACCACCGCCGCCAGTTGTAACCTGTTGGCGGTTTTTTTGCAGGAATCAGGTGATGCACAAAGTACTGTTGGTGACAGGGGGGAGTCGTGGCATCGGCGCCGCGACCGCCCGTCTGGCCGCCCAAAAAGGTTGGGCTGTGGCCGTTAATTACACCGCCAATTCACTGGCGGCTGACGAAGTGGTGCGCGACATCCGCGCGGCAGGCGGCACCGCCATGGCGGTGCAGGCAGATGTGGCCAACGAAGCCCAAGTTGTGGCGATGTTCGACAAGGTGACCGCCAAACTGGGGCAGTTGACCGGACTGGTGAATAACGCTGGCGTGGTCGACATGACCGCACGACTCGACGAAATGAGCGTCGAGCGCTGGCGCCGGATGTTTGACATCAATGTGATCGGCTCACTGCTGTGCGCACGCGAAGCGGTGCGCCGCATGAGCACCAAGCACGGCGGCTCAGGCGGCAGCATTGTCAACATGTCCAGCGCAGCCTCGCGCTTGGGCGCGCCCGGTCAGTACCTGGACTATGCGGCCTCCAAAGGCGCGATCGACACCATGACCCTGGGCTTGGCCAAAGAAGTGGCCGCTGAAGGCATCCGCGTCAACGCCGTGCGTCCAGGTCTGATTGAAACCGAATTGCACGCCTCGGGCGGTCTACCCAACCGGGTGCGGGACCTGGCCCACCAAGTGCCCATCCAACGCGGCGGTACGGCCGAAGAAGTGGCCCAGGCCATCGTCTGGCTTTTGTCCGACGAGGCCAGCTACACGACCATGAGTTTTCTGGACGTATCGGGAGGCCGTTGATGGCTGAGATCACCGTCTACTGGGAAGACCTGCAACCGGGTCAACTGCTCGACCTGGGCAGCATCACGCCGACACGAGAAGAGATCATTGCCTTTGCCACTCAATTTGATCCCCAACCCTTTCACTTGGACGAAGAAGCCGCCAAGGCCTCGGTCTTTGGCGGCCTGTGCGCCAGTGGCTGGCACACATGCGCCATGGCCATGCGGCTGATGGTGACGAATTTTTTACAAACAGCCGCCAGCCTGGGCTCGCCCGGCTTGGAGAACGTGAAGTGGATGAAACCCGTGTTTCCCGGCGACACGCTGCGACTGCAACACCGCATTCTCGAAGCGCGCCCGATGAGCAAACGCCCTGATGTGGGCCTGGTGCGCACCCACTGGGAAATGTTCAATCAACACGGCGACCAGGTGCTACACATGGAAGGCTGGGGCATGTTCAGAAGAAGGACACCGGCAGCCTAAAGCATCACAATGGCGAGATGGACTTCAAACCGCTCGTCACCCTCATGGCCATCGTCAACCCCTTGGCCTGCGTCCCTTTCTTTATCCACTACACCCAAGGTTTTAGCCTGGCACAACGCCAGCGAACCATCGTGGTCTCGTCGGTCACCGCCTTTATCGTGATTGCCGCCAGCGCCTTGCTGGGCCTGCAAATTCTGGAATTTTTTGGCATCTCATTGGCCAGTTTCCAGGTGGGCGGCGGCATGTTGCTGCTCACTGCGGCCATGTCCATGCTGAA
>CANGDZ010000118.1 GCA_947452785.1 Comamonadaceae bacterium
GTTGCTGCAAGGTGGGGCGTCGGGTCTTTTCTTGCGCCACCAACTCGATGCCCAGTGCGGCGCAAATAGACAAAATTTTGCGGATGCCGATTTCAGCCACCGTGCCGTTTTCGATGCCCGAGATCGTGGCGCGGCTCATGCCCAGCTGCGCACCCAAGCTGCTTTGCGTGAGCTTTCTGCTCTTGCGGGCGTTGCGAATCGTTTGGCCTATTTCATCGAAGGACATAATGCACTCCATGCAATGCAATTAAATCAATATTTTGATTATTGCATTATTTACGATGCAATAGTAAATTCGCCGCTTTAGCGCATGCTCCGCAGCCTCAGGCCAAGCCTTTTTCCAGCAAGTTGATCACTTCGTCGGCAAACGCCACATAGCTGATCGGGCCGCCGGGGCGCAGCCAAGTGAAAGTCCAGTTGATCATGCCAAACAGCATCATCGTCACTGCCGTCTGGTTGGTGGGGGTCAGCCGCTCATGGTAGGCCCGCTTCAAAGCACGGGTCACGGCGGCCACCACGTCGCGCTGGCGGTTCAAGATCAGCTCGCGCGGTGACAAGGTGCCGGGGGCGCCCAGCGCCGGGTCGGGCGTGTCGCTCAAAAACTGGGTGTCGTTGAGCAGCGCCACATGCCGCGTGGCCGAGCTTTCGTATTCTTGTAAAAACGCTCGAATCAACTCATGCAGGGCCGCGCGGTCGTTCAGGTTACGTCGTTGCGCGTTGGCTTCGGCCTGCGCAATCAAGGTCAGCAAGCGCTGGGTGTAGCGGTCCATCAGGTCGAACAAAATCGCTTCTTTGCTGCCGTAATAGTGGTACAGCCGTGCCTTGGAGGTGCCGCAGGCGGTGGCAATCTCGTTCATGCTGGCTGCAGGGTAGCTGCGACTGGCAAAGCACTGCGCCGCAATGTCCAAAATGGCATCGCGTTTAATGTCGTGGGTTGCTGATTTGGGTCGGGCCATGGCGGCATTCTGCCAGTACAGGCGCGGCCGCCATGACGCCGAAGTTCAGGTCAAGTTAAAGCCGAGGTTAAACCGGCCAAACCACGCCGTTGTCGTTCAAGATCGCATCCAGCGGCTGGTCATGCGCCTCGGGCTCCAAATCGTCCACATAGCCGATTGTGAATCCCAGACCCACCGTGTAGGGCTTTGGGGCCAGCGCGGCCAAGGTGCGGTCGTAAAAACCGCCGCCATAGCCTAGGCGGTAGCCGCCCGCGCCATAACCCACGCAAGGCACAAACAGCAAGGTTGGTACCACCAGCTCGGTGTCTTTGGGTTTGGGAATGCCGTAGGCGTCTTCTTCCATCGGGCAACCTGGGTACCAGGCGTGAAAGGTCAAGGTCTTGTGCTCTTTGTTTACCACCGGCAGGCCAATGCGCAAGCGCTGCGCATTGCCTTGCAACTCACCGTCTTCTTTCCAGCGGTGCAGGGCAGGCAAGGGATCGAACTCGCCTTTGATCGGCCAGTACGCGCCAATCACCGTGTCGGGACGGCCGACCAGCCAAATGCGCATCACGCGCTGCAGTGCATCAACCCTGGCCTGACGGTCGGGCAACTGTTGGCGAGCGTGCAGCAACTCAGCCCGAAGGCGTTTTTTCGCGTCTGATCTGTCCATAATCAACCTATGCAATTCCCTCAGATTCTGACACCCCTGGCCGTGCTGGCCCTGACACTGGTTTTTTCAAGCCCCGCGCCCGCCCAAATCAAAGCCGAAGACGGCGTGATCAGCGAGATGCACCAAGCCTTTCGCAAGAACGACAAAGCTAGGTTGACGGCCCTGTTGCCACAGGCACGCGGCCACACGCTGGAGCACTGGGCGGCGTACTGGGAATTGCGCGCCCGCCTGGACCTGGCCAGCAGCGCCGACGTGCAAGACTTTGCCAGCCGCTACGCCGGCAGCTACCAAGAAGACCGCTTGCGCACCGAATGGTTGCAACAACTGGGCAAGCGCCGCGACTGGGTCAACTTTGCAGCCGAATACTCCCGCTACCGGATGCGCGACGACAAGGAAGTGCGCTGCTACGCTTTGGCCGCTGACTTGGCCACGGGCTCACCCGACACGGCCACAGAATTCAAACGTCTGTGGTACGCGCAAAAAGAAGAGGGCGACGGCTGCAACTACGCGGCCGAACGTCTGCATGCTTCGCGCAAAATTGACGGCCTGGACCTATGGCGCAAAGCCCGCCTGGCCATGGAAAACAGCCGCCCCCGCGCCGCCCAACTGGCCGTTGAGATCGAGGCCAAAGATGTGGGCAGCCAGGTGGTGTTGATCCAGGCGGACCCGATCAAGTACCTGGACAAACGCCTGATGGCCATCACCACCAAGCGCAAAGAGCTGTCGGTGCTGGCCTTGATTCGCATTGCCGCCACCAACCCCGACTTGGCGGCCGAGCAACTGCACAAACGCTGGGGCTTGTTTCTCAGCAAAGAAGAGCGCAACTGGACTTGGGGCGCGATTGGCAAACAAGCCGCTTTCAAGCTGCAAGACAACGCCAGCCAGTACTTTGCCCAAGTAACCCGCGACGCCGACCTGAACGACGACCTGCTGGGCTGGAAAGTGCGCGCCGCCTTGCGCCAAGGCGACTGGAAAACCGTGGGCCTCGCCATCGACGCAATGCAAGACAGCGCCGCAGAGCCGGTCTGGGTGTACTGGCGGGCTCGCGCCACACTGGCCAGTAACCCCAGCGAAGCGCAGCGCCAGGCGGCCCTGCAATCCTTGCGCGCCATCGCCAGCGTGCGCGGCTTTTACGAACAACTGGCGCTTGAAGAGACAGGCCAAAGCATTGCCTTGCCAGCCAAACCCAGCCCTTTGACTTTTCTTGAAAAAGCCAACGCCAGTGCTCACCCTGGCTTGCAGCGGGCCCTTTACGCCATTGGCATGGGCCTGCGCGGCGAAGGCAACCGCGAGTGGAACTACACCACCAATCTGCACACACCCGGCGGCATGAACGACCGCGAACTCTTGGCCGCAGCAGACTTGGCCTGCCAACGCCAGGTGTGGGACCGCTGCATCAACACCAGTGATCGCACACAAAACACCTTCGACATGGAGCAACGCTTTCCCACCCCGCTGCGCGACACCGTGCTGCGTAAAGCCAAAGCCGTGGGCCTGGACCCGGCCTACGTGTACGGCCTGATCCGCCAAGAAAGCCGCTTTGTGACCGACGCCCGCTCCGGCGTCGGCGCCTCAGGGCTGATGCAGGTGATGCCCGCCACCGCCCGCTGGACCGCGAAAAAAATTGGTCTCACCGGTTTTGCGGTGGAGCAACTGAACGACCATGAGGTCAACGTCGCCATCGGTACCGGCTATCTGAAACTTGTACTCGACGATTTTGGTGGCTCCATGCCCATGGCCGCCGCCGCTTACAACGCCGGCCCCGGCCGGCCCCGCGTTTGGCGCAACGGCCCGGTGCTCGAAGCGGCCATTTGGGCCGAGGCCATTCCGTTCCAAGAAACCCGGGACTATGTGAAAAAAGTGCTCTCCAACACCACCAACTACGCCGCCGTGCTTACCGGGCAGCCGCAATCGCTCAAAGCGCGCTTGGGCA
>CANGDZ010000119.1 GCA_947452785.1 Comamonadaceae bacterium
GCGCAAGAACTGGAAAGTCTGGCCATGTTCAACGGTCAGCGCACATTGCTGCTGACGGTACAGAAGTCACAAGACGAAAACACCATCGAGGTGGTTGACGGTCTGGTCAAAGCGCTCAAAGACATTCAAACCCAACTGCCGCCGGGTGTTCGCCTGGAGCCCGTGACCGATAACTCACGTTCGATACGAGTGGGCGTTGAGAACGTGCGCCGCACCTTGATTGAAGGCGCTTTGCTCACGGTGTTGATTGTGTTTTTATTTCTAAACTCCTGGCGCTCCACGGTGATCACCGGCTTGACCTTGCCGATCTCCATTATTGGCACGTTTTTGTTCATGGACCTGTTTGGCTTCACCATCAACATGATCACGTTAATGGCGCTGTCGCTGTGCGTGGGCTTGTTGATTGACGACGCGATCGTGGTACGCGAGAACATCGTGCGCCACTTGCACATGGGTAAGAGCGCATTTCAATCGGCCATGGACGGTACACAAGAAATTGGCATGGCCGTGCTGGCCACCACCTTGTCCATCGTGGCTGTGTTTTTGCCCATTGGCTTTATGCAGGGCATCATTGGCCAATTCTTTCACGAGTTCGGCATCACCATCGTGGCGGCGGTCAGCATCTCCATGTTTGTCAGCTTCACGCTGGACCCCATGCTGTCTAGCATCTGGCATGACCCGAGCATCCACGCGCAGGGCAAATTCGTCGCTATCAGCTTCTATGACAAAACCATTGGCCGCGTCACGCATATGCTTGATGTGTCCACCGAAAGGCTTTCCGAGGGCTATCAATCCATTTTGCGTTGGGCCTTGCGCCACAAACGCGCCACCGTGTTGTCGGCTTTGGGTGTCTTCATTCTCAGCGTGGTCATGGTGCCGCTCTTGGGCACCGAGTTCGTGCCCAAGGCAGACTTTTCTGAAGCCAGTGTGGCCTTCCAAACTCAGGTGGGCTCGTCGTTGGAAGCCACCGCGGCCAAAACACGCCAGGTCGAAGCCATCTTGCGTGAAGTCCCTGAAGTGCGCTTCACCGTGGCCACCATCAACACCGGTAATGCGCTGGGCAAAAACAACGTCAATTTGGGTATTCGCTTTGTTGACCGCAAAGACCGTCGCCGCAGCGTTGACGATATTTCCGCCTCGCTGCGTGTGCGCTTGAACCAAGTCTCCGGCATCACGGTGACGCAGGTGGGCACCACCGACTCGGTGGGAGGTAGCAAGCAAATTGAGTTTTCACTGCAAGGCGCCGACCAGCGAGAACTGGAACGATTGAGCCGCCTGGCCATGGATAAACTTCGCGCCATACCCGGTCTGGTCGACTTGGACTCCAGCGTCAAAGCCGCTAAGCCCACCATTGGCATCGAGGTGATGCGGGACTCGGCCACCGATGTCGGCCTGGGTGTGGCGCAATTGTCTGGCCCCTTGCGCACCCTGGTGGCGGGACTCACGGTGGGCAACTGGCGTGCGCCAGACGATCAAACCTATGACGTGAATGTGCGCCTGGACCCCACCGCGCGCAACACACCGCAAGACCTGGAGCGCCTGCCTTTTGCCGTCACCAACCCGGCCGATGGCAGTATCCGCAACGTGCGCCTGGGTCAGGTGGCCAAGATCACCGAGACCACAGGCTCCAACCAGATCAACCGACGTGACCTGATGCGCGAAGTGTCGATCAGCGCCAACGCCTACGGCCGCACGGCGGGCGAAGTCTCGGCTGACATTAAAAAAGTGATGGAGGCCATGCCCTTCCCCGCGGGCTACCGCTACCAGTTTGGTGGCTCCACCAAGAGCATGAACGAGTCGTTTAGCTACGCCGTCTCGGCCTTGGTGATGGCCATCATCTTCATCTACATGATTTTGGCCAGCCAGTTCAAAAGCTTTTTCCAGCCCGTGGCCTTGATGACCTCGCTGCCCCTGACCTTGATCGGCGTGGTGTTGGCGCTCTTGGCCTTTCGCTCGGCCCTGTCGATGTTCTCGGTGATTGGCGTGGTCATGTTGATGGGCCTAGTCACCAAGAATGCGATCTTGTTGGTGGACTTTGCGATCCGTGCCACCGAAGAAGGCATGGAACGCAACGAAGCCCTGCTGATGGCCGCCAAAGTGCGACTGCGCCCGATTTTGATGACCACCTTAGCCATGATTTTTGGCATGATCCCCTTGGCTTTTGCCTTGACTGAAGGCTCTGAGCAGCGCGCCCCCATGGGCCAGGCCGTGATTGGCGGCGTCATCACCTCTTCCCTCTTGACCTTGGTGGTGGTACCGGTTATGTACTGTTACATGGACGATTTGGCGCAATGGTTGCGCCGAAAAGCCGGTTTAACGCCCGCGCGTCAGGCCGGGCAAGTTCCATCCCTTTAAAATCACCCCAATTTCCGCCATTTACCTCTGGGAGTCACCATGAATTTCGAACAAGCCCGCTTCAACATGATTGAACAGCAAATCCGCCCCTGGGAAGTTCTGGACGCTGACGTGCTGGCCCTGCTGTCTGTGGTCAAGCGCGAAAACTTTGTACCTGCCGGCCTCAAGGCCTTGGCCTTTGTGGACATGGAGCTGCCCCTTCGCGAAGGCGGCGCACGCGGTCAAGTGATGTTGGCACCGCGCTTGGAAGCGCGCCTGTTGCAAGACCTGGCGGTGCAAAAACACGAGAAAGTGCTCGAAATCGGCACCGGCAGCGGCTACATGGCCACCCTGCTGGCGAACCGCGCCGCCCACGTGCTGACGCTGGAAATCGAACCTGAATTGGCTGCACAAGCGCGCAAGAATCTGGCCACCGAAGGCGTGAGCAACGTGGAAGTGCGCCAGGCTGACGGCGTGGCCGGCGCCCCTGCCGACGGCCCGTTTGACGTGATCTTGCTCAGCGGCTCTGTGGCCGAAGTGCCGCAAGCCCTGCTGGCTCAACTCAAAGTCGGCGGCCGACTGGCTGCCGTCGTGGGCGAAGAACCCATGATGCGCGCCACTTTCATCACCCGCAACAGCGAAGCCGCCTGGACCACCACCGAGCCTTGGGACACCGTGGCACCGCGCTTGGTGAGCTTTGTCGAACTCTCTCACTTCAGCTTCTAAACCATGCAACAGATCACGCCTGCACAACTGTCCGAATGGGTGGCCAGCGTCGCCGAGCGCCAACCCGTGTTGCTGGACGTGCGCGAAGGCTGGGAATGCCAAACCGCCAGCGTCTCGCCCACTGGCCTGCACTTTGTGCACATGCCCATGCAAACCATCCCAGCACGCCTGGACGAGTTGGACAAAGCCCGCCCGATTGCCTGCCTGTGCCACCACGGTGGCCGCAGCATGCAAGTGGCCGCCTTTTTGGCGCAACACGGCTTTGAGGTGATCAACGTGGCCGGCGGCATCCATGCGTGGGCTACGCAGGTTGATCCGAGCATTCCGGTTTATTAATTCAAATTCACTTTCATCGGCTTCAAAGAAAGAACTGCATGCAACACACTCGCTCA
>CANGDZ010000120.1 GCA_947452785.1 Comamonadaceae bacterium
ATGCAGGCCAGGCGGGCAAGACGAGTAAGGTGGGTGGGGTGGGTGGGGGCGGTCAGGTTTTTTTTCATACAGTGTGCTCCAGTTTCAACAAACGCCACGCTTTGGCGTTGAGCACGCCAGACAACAGGCCATACAAGGCGCTGACGCCGATGGCGGCGGTCAGACTGTCCAATAAATCGGGTGCCATTGCGGTGGTCATGCCGACCGCGAACTTGCAGGCAAAGATGGTCATGAACAAGGCCAGCGGCAGCCAGCTGCCGGGCACGGTAAAGCGCCGGGTTTCAAGGTCGTAGGCGGCGCCGGCTGGCGCTGCGCCTTGACCGAACACCCAGGCCACCAGCAGGCCCATGGCCGCCCAGCTGAGCAGGCTCAGTGCCAGCCAGGGCGTGAGCCGCCACTGTTGGACTACGCCGACCAAGGTGAACACCGTGAGCGCGATGTTGATGCCCAAGAGGCGCTGCTTACGGATATGGCGTGTGCGCGTTTGCACCAGGCCCAAAGCGATGAGGCCGATCAAAAGGGCGAAGACCCAAACGGGGATGTGTTGCAGTATTTGCATGAAACTCTCTCTGTGGTTTTTAAATCAAGCCCAGCCAGTTCGACCAGATCAAATTGCCCAGGTAGCGCCCTGGGATTAGGGTGAATGCGCCCGCGACGAGACACGCACTGATGTAAAGCCATTGCATGCTTTTGCGGTGGCCCTGAAAGTTGCCTTGAAGCAAATACACAAAGGCGCGGTACAAGCTGAAAAACGTGAGCGGAACCAGCAGGTGAATGGGCGTGTACCCCGCGATGTTGGGCAGTTGGAAGTCGCGGATGAACATGGCACTCAACGCGGCCGCGATCATGCAAGTGACCCAGGCGTAGCCCAGGGCGCGGTGCAGGCGTGGGCGCGTGGTGCGGCCCAGTCGGGCCCAGAGGGCAAAGGGGCCTAGCCCCACGGCGGTGAGGGCTGCGCTCATGTGGATGGCGATGGTGGGCGTCATTTGCATGTTGCTTGGGTCTTTCTGCGTTTCATCAATCTGCCCTTGAACAGGAAGTGGTTGTGAATGTAGTTCAAATTAATTCAATGAAATAGCTGGGTGCGACGAAACGACACAGGCGCGGCGCGAAATGCCCAAAATGCGACTTATGAAGTTGGTCTCTGGCTGGGTGCGGCCTAACGGGCTGCCAGTGTCTTGGACACCCGCGATAATCTTTGTATTATTTAAAGGACTGTTTGTGGATTCTTTATTGCTGCTCAAAGCCGCCGTGATGGGGTTGGTCGAAGGTTTGACTGAGTTTTTGCCGATTTCTTCCACCGGGCATTTGATCCTGGCCGGGGCTTTGCTAGGCTTTGATGATGACAAGGCCAAAGTGTTTGATATTGCAATCCAGACCGGAGCCATCTTGGCAGTGATCATTGTGTACTGGGCCAAGATTCGCCACACCCTGTGGGCCGTGCGTTACAACACTGGTGCTCAGCGCTTGGTGATGAACGTGGTACTGGGTTTCTTGCCTGCCGTAGTCTTGGGCTTGCTGTTTGGCAAAGCCATCAAGGCGCATTTGTTCACGCCTTGGGTGGTGGCCACCACCTTCATCATTGGCGGCTTCATTATTTTGTGGGCTGAGCGCAGGCCTGCGAGTGCGGTGCGAATTGAGTCGGTGGATGATTTGCGCGGGCGCGATGCCCTCAAGGTGGGTCTGGTGCAGTGCCTGGCCATGATCCCGGGTACCAGTCGCAGTGGTGCCACCATCATTGGGGGCATGCTACTAGGCCTGTCGCGCAAGGCGGCGACCGACTTTTCTTTCTTCTTGGCGATCCCGACTTTGATTGGTGCGGGCGCTTACAGCTTATACAAAGAGCGCGCTTTGCTGAGTCTGGCCGATGCGCCGATTTTTGCTGTGGGGTTGGTGGTCTCTTTCCTCAGCGCTTGGGTGTGCGTGCGCTGGCTGCTGAAGTTCATCTCCACCCACAGCTTTGAGGTGTTTGCCTGGTACCGCATTGCGTTTGGCATTGTGGTCCTGGTCAGCGCGCAGATGGGCTGGGTGACCTGGGCGGCTTGATCAACCCGGTTGTGCACCCAGATTGCGCAACGCCGCTTCCACGGCGGCGGCGGTGGCCAGCGGTTTTTCCATGGGGAACAGGTGCGAGCCATCAAGCATCATGATGCGGCCTTTGGTCACTTGCGGCATGCTGTTCAAGCCGGCCAAGCGCATTTCTCGTGAATGCGTGCCGCCAATGAAAGCGACGGGGCATTTGAGCGGATGGCGTTTAATCATGCCTTCAATCTTGTTCGGGATGGTGTTGTAAATCGCGGTTTCTACATCGCGGTCAAACGACAGGACCTGCTGGCCTTCTTCTTCGTGCGTGCCGTAGGCAATGTAATCAGCTAGCACCTGCGGATCCCATTTAGCAAAGGCTTTTTTATGGGCAAAGTGCGCCAGCGCGGCGGCTTTGTCCGGCCAGTGGATGCGGCGCGATTGGCTCACACGACCCGGCGAGATGGAGCGCATCAAAGGCGTTTTTTTGGCCAGGCCTACGGTGGTGGCGCGCCAGCCGCCCAAAATGGGCGAGTCCAGCAGCAACACGCCTTGGGCCAGTTTGGGGTGCTTGATCGCGCACATCAGGCTTAGCAGGCCGCCCAGCGAGTGGCCCACCAAGTAGGCGGGCTCACCGGTTCGCTCTAAGTGCGCTTGGGCAAAATCAGCGAGCTGCTGCACCAATTGCGGCCAGTTGTTGCTGACCGGGTAGGCGCTGTCGTGACCGTATTTCTCGATGGCACTGACGCTAAAGCCGCGCTGGCGCAGGCTGGCCATAACGGCGTTGTAAGTGCTGGCCGGAAAGCTGTTGCCGTGCGAGAAAATGATGTGCGGCATCAGATCAACTTTTCTTGCGGTGTGGTGATCTTCTTCAAAGGTTGGCTGCGGTGGTTGTGCACCATCAAGGGCACGTCGGTGGCGCCACCGTGCCACATCGGGTCTTCAATGCTGTCAAACATATCGCGCAGTTTATTGCCCCAGCTGTCGCGCAGCATTCTGAAATAAGGGTTGTTTTCGTCAATGCAAATCACGCGGTCGCTGGCCAAACGGTATGCCTCGTAGACCACCATGTCGAGGGGCAAACCGACCGAGAGGTTGGACTTGAGGGTCGAGTCCATCGACACCAAGGCGCATTTGGCGGCCTCGTCCAGCGGCGTGTCGGGCGTGACCACGCGGTCCAGTACGGGCTTGCCGTATTTGGATTCGCCGATTTGAAAGTAGGGCGTCTCGTCAGTCGCTTCAATGAAGTTGCCCGGTGAGTAGACCTGGAACAATCGCATGCCTTCACCG